>CAZPSE010000047.1:0-12953 GCA_964589575.1 uncultured Gammaproteobacteria bacterium
GCTTATTTTCTGCTTCTATTGCTAATTGGCGTAGCTTTTTTTCTTCTTCTAGTTGCTGTTTTTCTTGTGCTTTTTTAAGTTTTTCGGCCTTTGCTTTAGCTTTTGTTGCGACTATTTTTTTTTGTTCTTTACGAGCTTTATCTTTTTTTAATTGGTCGTTTTTCTTTTTTAATGTTTGTTTTTCTTTAGCCAGTTTTTGTTGCCTAATTATTTTTTCTTTTTCACGTTTCTTTTTATCGGCTTCTGCTTTAATTTTCTTTTTTTGTATGTCTGCTAAGCGTTTTTTTTCATCTAAAACTTTCTGTTTTTTTTCGTCTTCTCGCAGCTTAAATTGGTTCAGTTCTTCGTTAGTTACCATTCTTGCTTGAATGGGGTTTGCGTTAGTTTGCTTTATCACTTTTTCTTGTGTATCTAGGTTTAGCACTATACTTAGACCAATAACTACATGTATGGCTAATGAAATTAATAAGGGTTTAGGACTTTTTTTTAAAGTCGCCACTAAACTCATGGGCTGTTCTCTGTTAACAGACCAACCTTTTCAACACCTGCTTGCCTAACTTTTGACATGACTTTTACAAATGCCCCGTAAGAAATATTATTATCGCCTTTTACTAATACCTCTTTTAAGTTGTTATTTTTAATGAGCATTTTTAGCGTGGCGTATATTTCTTCTAATGACTTGGCTTGTTTTTCATTGCCGTAGTTAATGTAGTATTGTTCATTTTTATCTATAGATACAACGGTTGGTTTATTGTTATTGGTTTTAACAGCTGTTGCTTTAGCCAAAGGTAAGTCTACCTCTATACCTGTTTGCAGTAGTGGTGCGGCCACCATAAAAATAATTAGCAATACCAACATTACGTCTATATAAGGCACGACGTTAATTTCTGCTACTGCGCGTCTGGCTTTTTTATTGCGGGCAATACGTTCCATTTTGTTTAGCTTTGGCGCTGTAAAATATTAATAAATTCATCCGCAAAGTTTTCTAGTCGTGTCATAATTTTATCAACATCATGGCTAAACCTGTTGTAGGCAACTACCGACGGAATGGCGGCAAACAAGCCCATGGCGGTGGCGATTAAGGCTTCGGATATACCCGGCGCTACCATTGCGAGGGTTGCGTTTTCTGTACTGGCTAAGCCTCTAAAGGCGTTCATTATGCCCCATACTGTGCCAAACAAACCTATGTATGGGCTAACTGAACCTACCGTTGCTAAAAAATCATTATGTGCATCTAACCTGTCTAATTCTCGGGCTAGGGCTACGCGCATGGCTCTTTGTGTGCCGGCAATTGAAACGCCGTGATCGCTATTGTGTTTGTTTAGCCTTGCGTATTCAGAATACCCTTCTACAAAAATAGATTCTATTCCTGTGTTTTCTTGCGCTTTACTTTGTAGGCTTTTATACAAAGCTGATACATCGCCTCCTGACCAAAATTGATTTTCGAATCGGTTGGTGCTTTTAGTTACGGCTTTTAATAGTTTTAATTTTTGAAAAACTATCGCCCACGATAATATAGACAAGACTAATAACAGCAGCATGACAAGTTGTACTAATAAACTGGCTTCACTGATTAAAGTAAAAATTGATAAATTATGGTCCACTGGGCTTCTCTATAAAATTAAACGTAGTTGTTTGGGAATAGCGGTTGTTTTAAATTTTGCCATATCAACACACACAACCACTACGGTTGCTTGGTTAATAATTTTGTCTGGTTCGTTAATGGGCGTGGTAATTTGTTCAAACACTATTGATGCTTTCGATTTTTTAATGACCTGCAATGAAATAATAAGTTCATCATTAAATTTTGCTGGTTTTAAATAGTCGATAGAAACATTTTTAACCACAAAGACAATGCCAAGTTGTTTTGCAAGTTCATTTTGTTGCCAACCTAAAGTGCGTAAGTATTCTGTTCGGCAACGTTCATAATATTTTAAATAATTAGCATGATAAACCACGCCACCGGCATCGGTGTCTTCGTAATAAATTCTAACGTTTATTGAAAACTTATTTGTCACTCGAAAAAACACCCTCTAGCGTCGACCCCTTGGTTACATCTGTGCTTATATTGGGGTTGTTTTGTGGTGCTTTATAGTCAAAACCTAAGTGTAAATAGGCTTTTTCTGTTGCTATTCGTCCTCTTGGTGTCCTCATTAACAAACCTTTTTGTATTAAATAAGGTTCTATAACGTCTTCTATTGTGCCTCGGTCTTCACTAATAGCGGCAGACAGGGTTTCTACCCCTACGGGCCCGCCTGTAAATGTATCAATAATGGCAATCAGCAGTTTTCTGTCGAGTATGTCTAAGCCTAAATAATCGACTTTCATTTTATCTAGTGATAATTTGGCAATGCCTATGTCTATATTTCCATTGCCTTTAATTTGTGCATAATCGCGTACTCGTCTTAATAAACGGTTGGCGATACGTGGTGTACCGCGCGACCTTTTAGCAATTTCTATTGCGCCTTGTTGTTCTATAAGCACATTTAATAACCGAGCCGAACGCGTAATTATGGTGGTTAAGTCTTCGGTTGTGTAAAACTCTAAACGCTGAACAATGCCAAAACGGTCTCGTAAGGGTGAGGTTAATAAACCGGCTCTTGTGGTTGCACCAATTAGTGTAAAAGGCGGTATGTCTATTTTAATAGACCGTGCCGATGGGCCTTCACCAATAATAATGTCTAATTGATAGTCTTCCATTGCGGGGTAGAGTATTTCTTCTACCAAGGGGCTTAGGCGATGAATTTCATCAATAAATAACACGTCGTTATTTTCTAAGTTGGTTAGCATGGCGGCTAAATCGCCCGCCTTTTCTATAACCGGGCCCGATGTATGGCGAATATTAACGCCTAATTCATTAGCGATAATATTTGATAGGGTTGTTTTGCCTAAACCCGGTGGGCCAAATATCAATACATGGTCTAGGGCTTCGGAGCGGTTTTTTGCCGCTTCTATATAAATGGCCAGTTGCTCGTGTACTTCTGGCTGACCGATGTAGTCTTTTAATCTTTTGGGTCTTAATGCTTTGTCATGCGCGTCGTCGCCCATTAATGTATTGGCATTTATTAGCCTGCTTTGTTCGTCCATTTCCATTATTTATTCATTGCCGATTTTAAAGATAAGCGTATTAAGTCTTCGGTAGAGGTTGCATTTGCTACGACTCGTTTAACCATTGCTTCGGCATCTTTGTTTTTATAGCCTAAACCCATTAGCGCGCTTATGGCTTCTTGCTCTATAGAGTTTGCACTATTTGCGCTATTGGGGCTTTCTGTTTGGTTTGATAAGTACGCTAAGTCTTTGGGTATTTTGTCGCGTAATTCTATAATTAATCGCTGTGCGGTTTTTTTACCAATACCGGGTATTTTTACTAAACGTGCTTCGTCTGCATTGTTTATGGTTTGAAAAAAATCTTGGCTTTCTATGCCCGATAATATACCTATGCCTAATTTGGGGCCTACGCCATTTATTTTTATCAGCATTTTAAATAATAAACGTTCTTGCTCGGTGGCAAAACCGTATAAAAGTTGCGCGTCTTCGCGTACAACCATGTGGGTTAGTATGCAAACCTCACTTAGTTCTTGCCCTATTTGATAAAAAGTCGACATGGGTGCTTCGACTTCATAACCCACACCGTTTACATCTATAACTAAACTTGGGGGTTGTTTGGAAATGATTTTGCCACGCAGTTGTACAATCATAAAAATTAATTAATAAGTTTTTGATAGTTCATTTGATTAGCGTGAGTTATGGCTATTGCCAATGCGTCGGACTCGTCGCTAACTAATGGTTTATTTAAGTTTAACAGCATTGTAACCATTTGTTTTACTTGTTCTTTGTCTGCATTGCCATAACCACACACTGCTTTTTTAATAAAACGTGGTGTGTATTCGGCAACTTCTATACCTTTTTCTACAGCAGCACAAATAGCAGCTGCACGAGCATGCCCTAATACTAATGCACTTTTTACATTTTTTTGCACAAATACGTCTTCTATGGCAAAAGCATCGGGCTTACTGTTGCCTAATAATGTTTTAATTTGAGAAAATATTTGCCCTAAACGCGGTGGCAAATCTTTACCTTTTAAACGTATAACACCCGAGCTTATGTATTTGTATTTGTTGCCATCCGATACAATGCAACCGTAACCCGTTACACGAGAACCGGGATCAACCGCAAAGATTATTTTTGCTTCGTTTGGCACGTTTAAATACTATTGTTGGTATGATTGTGCTGGAATAATGGCATTGGTGTATACGTCTGATACGTCTTCCAATTCTTCTAAACGGTCTATTAGTTTAATTAATTTTTGTCCGTCTTCTACCGTTAAATCTATTTCTAATGAGGCTTTCATGGTGATTTCTGCCAAATCGGTTTCTAAATTGGCTGCAATTAATGCATCTTGTACATTTTCGTAATCCGCTTCGCGGGTAATCACATCAATGGTGCCATCTGCATTATTAATCACGTCATCTGCACCGGCTTCTAATGCCACTTCCATTATTGCATCTTCGTTTGCACCTTCTGGGTAACTTAACATGCCAATTTTATTAAACAAATAGGCTACAGATCCGTCTGTGCCTAAGTTGCCATTATGTTTGGTAAAGGCGTGGCGTACTTCTGCAACGGTACGGTTTTTGTTGTCGGTCATGCCGTCACACATTACCGCAACACCTGCAGGGCCATAACCTTCGTAGCGGCATTCTTCGTAATTAACACCTTCTAATTCGCCCGCGCCTTTTTTAACTGCACGTTCTACGGTGTCGCGTGGCATGTTGCCTTTTAGTGCTTTATCTACCGCTAACCTTAGCTTGGGGTTGGCTTTCATGTCTGATCCGCCCATACGGGCGGCAACGGTAATTTCTTTAATTAATTTAGTAAATATTTTAGCGCGTTTTTTATCTTGAGCACCTTTACGGTGTTGAATATTTGCCCATTTACTATGACCTGACATTATTAACTCCCAAAAAAATCTGCCTTATTTATTACGTTGTTAAAATAATCCAACCAGCTGTCTATGTTGTTTCGTTTAATGTTGGTTTGGTATTGCCCAAATTGCCCATTAATTAAAAATGAACATACATTATTAGACACTTCGGATGAAAAAAGTAATTCTGAATGCGATACATTGAGTGTTAAATGTGCGGTTAAAGCGTCATATTTTGTTTCTGACAATAATACCGTGCCGTCATTTTCGCTGGGTAAATCTCCCGTAAACATGCCTAAACCTAAAGATTTATTGCCGGCAATCATGCCGACTTCTCTGTCGCCTTGCCATTTGGGTGCTTTATTTAATAAACCTTTATTTATAGACTGGCCTAAAAACTGTTTAAATAGCGGCGTTTTTATTGCATTTTTTGCAGATTCACTACCGTTAATAGGTGTACCTAATAAAACAACGCGGCCTTTTTTTTGCGCTTTAGCCCTGTTTAAATAATTAAGTAATACTACGCCGCCTAGGCTGTGGCTTACAAAATGAACTTTAGGCTCTTTTAATTTTGTTACAAATTTTGCTAAATATTCGGCATTTAAAGCCGGTGATTTATCTACCGATTGATAATGAAATATATGACTGCTGTATCCGCAGTCATTGACTCGTTTACCTAAAAGCAACATATCTGCTCCGGTCATCCAAATTCCATGAATTAGAACGACCGTTTCTAGCATGTTAGCTTTCTTCTATTTTAGGTTTAATACGTTTTCTAATTGATAATTCTTTTAGTTGTTCATCACTAACTGCAGACGGTGCATTGGTTAGCATGCAAGCCGCAGTTTGTGTTTTAGGAAATGCCATAACGTCTCGTATAGAGGGTGCGCCAGTCATTAGCATTATCAGCCTGTCTAAACCAAATGCCAAACCACCATGAGGCGGGCAACCGTAATCTAACGCATCTATTAAGAAACCGAATTTATCATTCGCTTCTTCTTCATCTATACCTAAAATATCCAATACGGCTTGTTGCATATCGGGTTTATGAATACGTAACGAGCCGCCACCCAGTTCTGTTCCATTTAACACCATATCGTAAGCGCGAGATAATGATGCACCTGGGTTTTTCTTTAACTGTTCTATATCATTAACGGTTGGTGCGGTAAATGGATGATGGATGGATGTCCATCGGTTATTTTTTTCGTCCCACTCAAACATTGGAAAATCTATAACCCACAGTGGTTGCCAGCCGTGTTTCATTAATCCTAAGTCTTCCGACACTTTTACCCGTAATGCACCTAAAGCTTCATTTACTATGTTGGCTTTATCTGCACCAAAGAATATTAAGTCGCCATCTTTTGCACCTACGCGCGCTACTATTTCTGCCACTACTGCGTCTGGTAAAAACTTTAAAATGGGTGACTGTAAACCTTCTATGCCTTTTGCAACGTCATTACATTTAATGTAAGCCAGCCCTTTTGCACCATAACGGCTTACATATTTTGTGTAAGTATCTATATTTTTACGTGATATTGAACAGCCACCGGGTACATTTAATGCAGCTACTTTTCCATTATCATCTTTGGCGGGGCCAGAAAATACTTTAAAGTCTACCTTTGCCATTAAGTCCGATACGTTGACTAGCTCTAAATCACTTCGTAAATCTGGCTTATCGCTACCGTAACGTTCCATCGCTTCTTTATAAGTCATTTTAGGAAATGGGTTGGGTAGCGCAATTTCTAATTCGTTAATAAACAGTTCACGAATCATGTTTTCCATTAAACCCATTATTTCGTTTTCATTAACAAATGACATTTCCATGTCTAACTGGGTAAATTCTGGCTGTCTGTCTGCACGTAAATCTTCATCTCTAAAACAACGCACTATTTGATAATAGCGGTCCATGCCCGACATCATTAATAACTGTTTAAATAATTGCGGAGATTGAGGTAAAGCAAAAAACTCACCTTCGTGAGTACGGCTTGGCACTAAGTAATCTCGTGCGCCTTCGGGTGTGGCACGCGTTAGCATGGGGGTTTCTATATCTAAAAAGCCATTGTCGTCTAAATAATTACGTAAAAACCGTGATACGCGCGCGCGCATTTGCATACGTTGCTGCATTTGTGGGCGACGTAAATCTATATAGCGGTATTTAAGACGATTTTCTTCATTAATTTCTTTATCGTCCAACATAAACGGTGGTGTTTTGGCTTTATTTAACACTTCCAATTCTTCGGCTACCACTTCAATTTCACCGGTAAACATGTCTGGGTTAATCGTTCCTTCTAAACGATCCATTACTTGACCTTTAATGCGAATAACATACTCGCTACGAATGTGTTCTGCCAAGTTAAATGTTGCGGCTTGATCAGGATTAATTACCACCTGTACTATGCCTTCACGGTCTCGTAAATCTACAAAGATAACGCCACCGTGGTCGCGCCGTCTGTGTACCCAACCGCACAATTCAACTGTACGTTTTAATAATTTTTTATCTACTTCACCGCAATAGTGGCTACGCATAGCATGTTCCTGTATTGGTATTAAATTAACGGGCTATTTTAACTGATTTGATTGCTTAATTTTGTGCATTTAATTAAGGAAGCCCTGATTAACTTGAGTTTCAAACTATTAGCGTTAAGCATTGCTCGTTTTGGTGCTTTTTCAAAACTAGCGAGGCTTACAAGCGGCAGCTGATAACATTATTTGATATTGCTCCAATAGTCCGCTTGGTAAGCCTTGCTAGTTCACGATAAAGCTGTGAACAAGCAAGGCTTAGCGCTATTAGTATAATACCAATGCGTCTGCATTGACCAAAGTTAAACTTTTAACCATGCTCTACCCAGTTATTCAGGTCTTCCTTAAACGCACAATAAAAATATTTATTTAAGAATCAATAAATCGAGAGAACAGATGAGCTGAGAAAACTACGCTTCGGCCATGGCTAAAAAATCGTCCATATCTTGCTTGCTTATCATTTGTTTGTTTTCGTCTATTACCGACGAATCAAACTGTTTTACGCCTAACAGTGCAAAGGTAGAAAATTGGTTACCGGTTTTTTTATAATGTTCGTATAACAACCAGTAGCCTTCTGCCACATTGCGTTTATCCAAGTCAGATAATTTGCCATATTCGCCTTCTAACTGTGGGATAACAATTTTTTTATTGGTTTTTAATTTATTAGGGTTGGTAATTAATTTTTGATTATCGTGATAAATATGTGGCCATAATATGGGCGCTTTATAATTGCTTTTTGCTAAATTCCATAAATTATCACCGTATTTTAATTTATACGTCTTTTTTGCAAAATAAGGTGCGGGCTTTGCCACGCTGTTGTTTTTTACCAATGTTTGTATTTTTGTTTGGGCTTCATTTTGTATGCTATTTATGCGGTCAGTTTCGGCCACACCATCAGCAGTTTTAGTATTATTAGTGACAAAAAATTCATCGTACATAACGTCATCATACAAAGCGACATCTTCGTCAATTAACACATCATCTGCTAAATTTTCATTTAAAACCTCTGTAGTAAGCATAATGTTTTCATGATTGACTATTGGAGGAATCGAGCTACCAACTAATAGGTCACTATTGCTTTGAGTGGTTTGGCTATTGTCAACAGTAAACACAGCAGACTCGTTTTGTGCAATTTGAACAGTAGACTCTGGTATTGAGGCTGTTGCCACCGGTGTTTTAGGTACAAATGGTGTTTGTTTTTCTGGCTGTTGAAATTGCAAAACGACACCAGCAATAACTATGCCTAAAATTAAACTGGCCACTAAAATACGCTTATTGTCCGTTTCTTTTGGTTTGTCTTTAATCGTTTCTTCTTTAATTACCAACTGCGCCACATTATTTATATGTTTTGCAGCTACCTTATATTGTTTGTTGTCCTTAATGGTTTTTTTAACATCCAACAATACGCTAGCGTTAATGCGCTCTAACAAAGCTTTGGTTGGTTTAAAAAATACACGGTTATGTGCTTTGATAATAATTTTTTCGCCTGTTTGAGGGTTTACACCACGCCTGTCTTTTACTTTTTTTATTTTGAACGTACCAAACTTAGTAATTTTGACTTGTTTGTCTTTTTTTAAACCTTGTTTAATTATGACTAAAAAATCATTAGCAACCGTTTTAATTTCATCGGCATTTAAAATATTAGGGTATTGACTAATTAATTGATCTTGCAATGCACCATCATAAGTTTGGTTAGTCATTTTGAACGGCCTCATTTATTTCATTTTTTAACTGCGTTGCTGGGCTAAATTTAATGGCATTTTTTGCATTGATGTTTTGATAGATTTTTTTAGAGGGTATCCACGCTTTACGGGCTTTTTGTTCTTTTACCGCAAAACTACCAAATCCTTTTAAAATAACGCGGTTACCGCTTACTAGCTGTTGCGTTATATTTTCTATATGAGAGTGTAATAACTTTTTTGCTAGTACTTGGCTTATTTTATTTTTTTTGGATATTGCTTTAACAATGTCTAATGTATTCACAAACTACCTAGATTTTTAGTTATTGACTGTTGATTACTATAGCATTTTTAGAAAATAATTCAATTTAACTGCTTTTAAAAACGGCTCATTTAGCAAGGGGTCGACGAAAATGGTCGTTTTTAGCGTTGCTTAACTCGACATTAAAAACTGTTTACGTAATGACGTTAACTTATCACGCAGGTCTGCCGCCTTTTCAAACTCTAAATTTTGTGCATAATCGAGCATCATCTTTTCTAATCGCGCAATTTCTTTCATCGCTTGTTGCGGGCTCATGGCGGCGTACCTTGCTTGTTCTTCTGCACCTTTAAGCACAACTTTTTTACCCGGTACGCCTGCATAACCTCCGTCCATTATGTCGGCGACTTTTTTCTTAATACTTTTTGGAGTTATGTTGTGTAACTTGTTGTATTCTATCTGAGTATTTCGTCTTCTATCTGTTTCTTTAATGGCTCTGTCCATAGACCCTGTAATCTTATCGCCATACAAAATGGCCAAACCTTTTACATTTCGTGCTGCACGGCCAATGGTTTGGATTAATGATTTATCAGATCGTAAAAAACCTTCTTTGTCGGCATCCATTATTGCCACTAACGTTACTTCGGGCATATCTAGCCCTTCTCTTAATAAATTAATTCCCACCAGCACATCAAATACACCTAAGCGTAAATCTCTTATAATTTCTGTGCGTTCAACTGTTTCAATATCTGAATGTAAATACCGTACCTTTACACCATGCTCTGCTAGGTAATCGGTTAAGTCTTCGCTCATGCGCTTAGTTAATGTCGTAATTAAAATACGTTCGTTTAACGGTACGCGTTTATTAATTTCTGACAATACATCATCTACTTGAATATCTACGGGGCGTATTTCAATAATCGGGTCAATAAGGCCCGTTGGTCTTACCACTTGTTCAACTACTTGATCCGAATGTGCGCCTTCATATTTACCTGGTGTGGCAGACACGTATATAGATTGTGGTGCCATGGCTTCAAATTCTTCAAACATTAGTGGTCTGTTATCCATTGCAGATGGCAGCCTAAAACCAAAACGCACTAGGTTTTCTTTTCGTGACTTGTCGCCTTTGTACATAGCCCCCAATTGTGGAATGGTGGCGTGAGATTCGTCTATAAACAATAGTGCATTACTGGGCAAATAATCAAACAAGCAAGGTGGTGGCGACCCTGCCGGCCGGCCAGACAAGTAACGTGAATAATTTTCTATGCCAGAGCAATAGCCCAATTCTCTTATCATTTCTATGTCGTACATGGTGCGTTGTTCTAAACGTTGCGCCTCTACCAATTTATTTTCTGATCGTAGGCGTTCTAAATAAGGTGTTAGTTCTGCTTTTATATGTTCAATTGCGCCTAATAATTTTTCACGAGGTGTTACGTAGTGCGTTTTAGGGTAAATACTAAAACGAGAAACGTGTTTGATGGTTTTACCTGTTAAGGGATCGAATATCACTAAGTTGTCTATTTCCTCATCAAACATGACTATACGAAAAGCCTCTTTTTCCGAATCTGCGGGGAATATATCAATCGCTTCGCCCCTTACACGGTAAGTACCACGAGAAAAGTCAATGTCATTGCGCTTGTATTGCATATTAGACAGGCGTTTTAATATATCTCGTTGGTCTATCATGTCGCCCTTTACAACATGCAGTAGCATTTTCATGTAGGAGTTTGGGTCACCCAAACCATAAATTGATGAAACGGTAGCAATAATGATGGTGTCACCGCGTTCTAATAATGACTTAGTGGCAGACAGTCTCATTTGTTCTATGTGTTCGTTTATGGAGGCGTCTTTTTCTATAAACGTGTCAGAGGATACGACATAAGCTTCTGGCTGATAATAGTCGTAATAAGAAACAAAATATTCAACCGAGTTATTTGGGAAAAACGCTTTCATTTCTCCATATAATTGGGCTGCTAAGGTTTTATTATGTGCCAAAATAATGGCAGGCCGTTGTACTTGATCAATTATATTGGCCATGGTGAAGGTTTTACCAGAACCTGTCACGCCCATCAATGTTTGCTTAGCTAATCCATCATCTAACCCTTCACATAAGGTTTTAATAGCATTAGGTTGGTCGCCAGCGGGTTCAAATTCTCGATAAATCTTAAACGGTTTTGCAATTTTATCTTGGCGATTCATAAACTTGAATGTAATTGATTTTTAGGGGTTTAATTCGTGTCTATTTTACAGTAATCTACGTGCTTAATTACCACTATAAAAGTACAACAAATTGGCTCATAAACTATCTCAACGCGTACAACGTGTAAAACCCTCGCCCACTCTTGCAGTATCTGCACTAGCCACCGCGCTTAAAGCACAGGGCAAAGACGTAATAGGGTTAGGCGTTGGGGAGCCTGACTTTCATACGCCAGAGCACATTAAGCAGGCGGGTATACAGGCAATAAAAGAGGGTAAAACCGGCTATACTGCCGTTGATGGCACGGCAGAACTTAAACAAGCCATTATCGACAAGTTTAAGCGTGATAATGATTTTGACTATAAGGCCGAGCAAATATTAGTTTCATCTGGCGGTAAACAAAGTTTTTACAATTTATGCCAAGCGGTTTTAGACCAAGGCGACGAAGTTATAATCCCCGCCCCTTACTGGGTATCGTATCCAGATATGGTTTTATTGGCCGATGCTACGCCGGTTATAGTAGAAGCCGGTCAAAACCAAGGGTTTAAATTAAACGCACAACAATTAGAAAATGCCATTACCGATAAAACGCGTTTATTCGTCATCAACAGCCCATCTAACCCAACGGGTGTTGCTTATACAAAACAAGATTTAAAAGAACTGGCAGACGTTTTATTAAAATACCCTAACGTTTTAATTGCCACAGATGATATGTATGAGCACATATTATGGCCAGAAATTGATTTTGTGAACATTTTAAATGTTTGCCCAGAGTTAAATAATCGTTGTTTAGTTTTAAATGGCGTATCTAAGGCTTACGCCATGACAGGCTGGCGTATTGGTTACTGTGGTGGCCCTGCTGACATTATTAAAGCGATGAAGAAGGTACAATCGCAAAGCACCTCTAACCCTTGTTCTGTATCGCAAGCGGCAGCCGTTGCCGCTTTAAACGGCAGCCAAGAGTGTATTCAAACTATGCTTAGTGCTTTTAAAACGCGGCATGATGAAGTCGTCGATTTATTAAACGATATTAATGGTTTTGAATGTTTACCAGCAGACGGAACGTTTTATGCTTTTCCTAATGTACAAAAAGTTATAAACAAAATAGACGGTATTAATAACGATGTTGACTTATCGTCTTTAATTTTAGATAAGGTAGGCGTAGCCTTAGTACCTGGCAGCGCATTTGGCTTAGAGGGGCATTTACGTTTGTCATTTGCCGCTGACATTGACACTTTGCGTGATGCGATTAGTAGAATTAAGCGTTGTGTTGAGTAATTTAGACGTTTGCTTTAAGGAGTAAAAACAGCTGTTTTCGTCGACCCCTTGGTATGGGTTTTCTACCTTTATTCTGGCACGTTCTGTTCCTCACCC
>CAZPSE010000048.1:0-12407 GCA_964589575.1 uncultured Gammaproteobacteria bacterium
AACTCCTGTACCGCTCTCGCCCAAACGAGTATCTACCTCGCCTTCTCCTCCTGAGGCAGTGTCTCCCCTACCATCAAACTGGTCTAAATCGCCGTTTTCTATTGCGTTTTGCAATGCAGCAATTCCCACATCACCTACAAACTCAGCCTCATCCCCAGTTATAGATACATTCTTGCCTTCATCCTGTAACTTAGCACCCTCAAAAGCATTTACAAGAGCGTTAAATATATTTTCGTTTTTCAATAGAGCATCATTACTAGCACTTTTATCTTCTGTGTCTAAATCTCTGTTATCCACCTCATCTGTATTTGTACCTAAACCTTCTGCAAGATCAGCCAGAGTTACATCATTGCTTTCATTAAAAGCGACAATTAAATCTGACAGCACTTCTCCGCT
The DNA here is from genome assembly GCA_964589575.1 of uncultured Gammaproteobacteria bacterium. Taxonomy (GTDB): domain Bacteria; phylum Pseudomonadota; class Gammaproteobacteria; order QNFE01; family CAZPSE01; genus CAZPSE01. Next base: position 397 of record CAZPSE010000048.1, read on the forward strand.
GGTTTCTTCTTCTTCAAATTTAGCTATTCGATGAACACTTTCGTCTATAAGTAACGTTTGGCCAGCCAACATATTAAGCTTTACACCACTTATAAAAGTAATAAGAACAGAAGATTCTGCGCCAGTTACCAATAAATCACCCTGATAAATAAAATCACCGCGAGAAACGAGGCGAATGATGCCGTCCTCAGAGCGTACTTCTGCTGTTCCGTTAAGATTAGTTACAATACCGATTACGATTTTAGACATGAGATTTTCCTATTTAGACTCATGAATAATAGCCGATAAGATCAAACAAGAATAGTGTACGAAGGTACTAATTATTAAGAATATATGAAACAGGCCTCACCGACCTGCAAACTAAAGAGACTACATTTAGTTATTAAATTTAGCCGACAAACCAAGCCGATCTTTGACGTTTGCTTTTTTATAAATTTTAGTTAAATGCGCTTTGACAGTCCTTTCTGTAATATTTTGTTTTAAAGCAATTTCTGAATTGCTTAAACAGTCACCAATGTCTGACGCTATTAGCCTTTCCTTTGGAGTAAACGATTTATATTCTTCGCTATTTTTAAACGAATAGCTTTCCATTTCTTCAGCCTTCATAGCAAACTTGAGTGTTTTCGACAATACCTCTGGAACAATCCACTTTTGACCAGCTAACACCATTTCAATCATTTGCTTGTAATGAGTATTGACCATATAGCTATTAAAATAACAACCAATATTAAAAGAGTTTAGTCCTAAAAAGTGATGCATATTAGGCACATCCGATGCAATACCTACATAAACGTTTTTGTTTGTCATTAATTGTGCAACAATAATTTGGTAATCAGGTATCGAATCCGCATGAATCAATATAACTGCATCAATTAAAGCATCAATTTCAATTTCACTTTGAATAACAACATTTAAAGAAACTAAATCTAGTTTTTTTAAATGCATAGCAAGAGAGTTAGATTGAGTTAAAAATATTATCTGCATACTACTTTTCACCCAACGACCTATCCAAACCCCTATAAATAGGCTTCATGATATATTCAAAAATCGTTCTTTTAGAGATTAATATATCTACATCCACCGTCATACCAACTAATACTAATAATTTATTTGAAATATGTCCCAAATAATTTTTTTCCGGCCAAATTCTAACTAAATAATACGTCTCGCCTTCCTGATCTGTTATTGTATCTGCGCTTACAAAGCCCACAATACCACCAAGACTTCCGTAAACGGCAAAGTCATAAGCTGAAAATTTAATTCGTGTTTTTTGACCAGGGATTAAACTAGCAATGTCTGCAGGTTTAATTTTAACTTCAACAATCAACAAATCATCTAAAGGTATAACCTCTACAATATCCGCACCTGGGCTAACAACACCTCCAACTGTATTATTGTACAATCTAGTTACAGTACCTTTAACAGGTGAACGTAAAGTCGTTCTTAGCACCCTATCTGTTAAAGCTTTTTGCAGTTTTTCTATTCTAGAAACTTCAGCTGCTACTTCATTTAATTCTTTTTTCGCCGTATTTCTAAAGTCTAATATACTTTGCAAAATTTTGTTATTTGCTTCTTTAATTTCAGATCTAACTCTAGGCAATCTTAACCGACTGTTTTCTAATTCGTGTTCGGCCTCTGCTTTTTGTTGTTTTAATTTTAGAAACTCTACTTCACTAATAATCCCCCGCGTTACTAATGGTTTTTTAATATCAATCTCTTCGTGAATTAATGACAAATTAAATTTTAATTGTTTAACTTTTGCATTACCCTCAACTAAGTCACCTTTTTTCTGCGCCACTTGCTCTTGAAGGATTTTGGTGGATTTTTCAAGCTGAAGTCTATTAGAGTAATACAAGCTTTCTTCTGCATCTTGAATATCAGCATCTATACGATCAACGCCTATATTTCGGACAAAATCGTTTGCAAGTGCCTCAGCTTTCAAACGAGACATTTTTGACTTTAACTCAACAATTTTAACTTCATTCTCTGCATATGAACTTTCAAAAGCAATGTCACTAATCTTAAGAAGTGGTTGATTGTATTCTACTAAATCACCTTCTTTAACAAAAATTTCAGATACGACTCCACCTTCTAAACTTTGAATTTTTTGAACTTGACTGGACGGTACTACTTTGCCACTTCCGCGGACAACAATGTCGATTTCTGCCCAGTTCAACCACGCAATAAACGCACTTAGAATAAACACTATAATCAAAATTGTTATTACCATGTATCTTGGGGACTTTTGTACCACTGCCGCCGCTAGCGACTGCATATAGGCAATATCGTCTTTACTGTATTTGTTCTTTTTTAATCTACTCACTAGGCTCACCAGATAGCGACTTAAGAACCTTTTCTTTCGGACCATCCATTATAATTCGCCCACCATCCATCACTATCAGTCGATCTACTAAATTTAACATTTGCGTTTTATGCGTGATAAGAATAAAGGTTTTATCGCGTGTAAAAGCATGCAGCCTTTTACGAATTAATGATTCTGTAGTATTATCAAAACTATTGGTTGGCTCATCCATTATTATAATTTTTTCTTTTAACAAACACGCACGAGCAATTGCAATTGCTTGTCTTTGACCACCAGAAAGCTGCATACCTTTTTCACCAACTGGTGTATCAAACCCCAACTCTAAATTATTTATAAACGAATCAACTCCGCCAATTTTTGCCGCTTTGATTATTTCTTCATGGCTAGCACTTGGATCTTTAATAACAATATTATCTTTAATCGTTCCCGTTATTAACTCAATATCTTGTGAAAGGTACGATACAAATTCGCGAATATTAACAGGGTCTAACTGATTACAGTCAATACCATCAAAACTTAAAGTCCCCTCGGTCGTTTGATAAAGCCCAACTATAAGTTTAGAAAGCGTAGTTTTTCCCGAGCCCACTTTGCCAATAATGGCTACTTTTTCACCCGCTTTAATATCAATATTAATATTTAATAATGCTTCTTTTTCAACGTTAGGATAATGAAAGCCAACATTTTTAAAATTAATATGGCCATCAAATTTATCTCTTACAATAAATTCTTTGCCTAAAGGTCGCTCTACTTCTGACATCATTATGTCATTTAACGAAGTGTAAGCAGTTTTAGTTTGCTGATAATTCGCTATTAAACCTGCAACTTGTCCCATTGGCGCAATAATTCTTGACGACAACATAGTGGTTGCTATTAATGCCCCCATAGACATTTGCAAATCGGTTATTAAATAAACACCAAAAATAATAACCGCCACAGTATTTAACTGTATAAGTAGGTTGGTTACAACAGACATAGAGCTAGACAACAAACGAGAAGTCATTGATTTACTAGCAATTTCGCCTGTAGACTCTTCCCAAAGCCATTGCATACTGTGCGATGCACCCATCACTTTAATCGTTTGAATCATACTTAGCGATTCAATTAAATGAGAGTTTTTATTGGCCGAAGCCTCAAAAGTGCTTTCAATTGCTTCAACCAGTGGCTTTTTAATAATAAACCCATACAAAACAATTAATAAGCTTGTAACTATAGGAACTAAAACTAAGCTACCAGAGATATACGAAATAACGATTATAAAGATTATTGCAAAAGGTAAGTCTACTAATGCCAATAAGGTAGAAGACGTTAAAAAGCTTCGAATACTTTCAAACTCACGCAAATTACTTGCAAACGAACCAATACGCGCTGGCCACTTTTCATAACGCATATTCATCACATGTTCGTAAATCATCGATGACATAATAATGTCACTTTTTTTACCGGCAATTTCTAATAGATAATTTCTAAAAAATTTTAAAATACTATCAAAAATATAAACTATAAATATTCCTATAGCCAAAACCCATAAAGTTTCGATTGCGTTATTAGGCACAACTCGATCATACACATTCATGGTAAAAAGTGGCGTAGCTAAAACAAAAATATTAACCACTATCGATGCCGTTATAACCGTTGTATAAATACCTTTTGATTTTTTAATCGTACTCCAAAACCAATGCCCATCAGTTTTTTCTAATACCTCTTCACGGCGTTTTTTATATTTATATTCTTTTTTTAATAGGAAAGCGTATCCCAGATATTCTGACTGTAGCTTTTCTAACTCAATCCACTCTTCACTATCTGGCAAATCAGAATGAATAATTTTTGCACGTGAATTTTCTAAATCAACTTCCTCTAGCACGCAAGCATCATGATTTTTTAAAATCAGTATTGCCGGCAGCAATAATGCTGAAAACTCATCTAAAGCAGTCTCTACCAAGCGAACTTTATAACCTGCTCTTTCTGCCACTCTAGAAAACAAACCATTCGACTTATCGACAGAAAAAAGTTTAGGACTAGCTTTTCCTGGCTCGGTGGGCAAACCAGAAATTAAAGATTCTATTGTAATAGGAGAATGGTATAAGTTTGAAAATGTAACTAGGCATTTCAACAATGGGTCGTGTTTATGGTTAGCCTTACCCACCTACTTCATCCCTTGCAAGCGGTTTTAAAACAACCTTAAAAAACAACCACAGCACAGAAAAACCCAACAAAACGACCATTAACACCCAATAAGATGACGTTTTTAAATTAATGTATATACCAGAATAAACATAACCAGGATGTAAAGTGACCATTAACGTACCGTAAGGCAACCAACCCATCATTATTTGTGAAGTGCCCATTGAAAAATTTTGCGGGACTAATTCAATAAACCAATTAGAAATACCACCCATTGAAATGTTTCTGCTTTTTTCGAACAATAACTCTTTATCTATAGAAACTAGCTTTATTTTGGAATAACGCCCTCTATTAACAAAGGTTTCAATAACCGTTATATTTTGATTGTGGGTTGCAACTTGCCCCTGCAGAAAGTGATTCGATTGATTAACATTGTTCCACATTAAAGTAAAAGATAAAATAAATAACCCTAATGTAATGGTGATTGTAATTTGCCTAAATAGTGTCATTTTAACCTTTACTTTTTAGACAAACAAGTCCATTACCTATTAACAGTTTGAAGCTTACAAATAACCGTAGCGCACTACTCAAAATAAAAATGTACACCACCCAAATCACTACGGTTTAATGGTAAAAATCAATTCACCACGCCTATTAATACCGCGACCTGCATCGGTTGCATTTGTTGCTACTGGGTTACTTTCACCCCAACCGTAGGTTGTAATTGACTGTGCATTTGCCCCTCGTGATACTAATAAAGCCTTTAATGCTCTAGCACGTTTTATAGTCAAGCGCTGATTATCATCATAGTCACCAATAAAGTCGGTATAGGCATTCACTTCTACTTTTTCATAATCATCCCAATTGATGTTTTTCATAAAGTATTCAAAACGCTTTTTAGATTTTGGAGTTAGCTGATATTTTTTGTATACATAATTAATCATTAACTTGCCACTTACACGCTCTGGTTCTATAGTTAAATAAACACTTGCTTTAGAAGTGGCACCCTTTTTATCCATTAACGAATATTCAAATACGTCTTCGCCTACAAAATTCTCATTTGGCTTATAAACTAAATGAGTACCATCTTGGCTTTTAGCTAACTCACCTTTTTCTGGCTGAGTAAACTCTAACACACGTAGGTTATCACCTTCATCTAAATCAATATCGTTTTCTAGCAATACAGGAAAAGTAATATTAGATAACTGATTCGCTTCTAATATTAAAAAGTCATCTTCACCACGTGGCGGTGTATTTTTAACTAAATAACCAAAATTTGGCTTATAAAAACTAGCACAACCATACTGATCAACATCTTGCGCTGGCAAGGTATTATCACAATGATCAGTACGATCCAGCTCTTTATCGTTTTCTCTATCTGCACTTAGTGGCAAATAATCCATGTCAGCCACATCAAAATTAAGAATAACGACATTTTCATCTTTCACATCCACTTTTATTTGCAACGGTTCAAAAAGCACACCTGATGCTTCTAGTACACGGTACCTAGCGATATAACCGTCATACTTCGCTTCCAGCAAGCGGTTATTTGCATCATTAACTGAGGTTTTAATATTGAGTATATCGGTCAAGCTACGCTGCCCCAACTCAAACTCCTCTAAATACGTTGCCAAAACTTTTTCATTAAGCATTAGGTTTTCGGTTAAAAATACACTCTGTTTCGACAGGCTTTTATCTGCAGTCCATGATAACCTTAAAGCATCAATGGCTTGTCGCTGTGCTTGCTGCGCAAAAGCTTGCTGCTCATAAATCACACTAATTTGTTGTTGCTGGATCGCTTCGTCTTTACCACCATTATAAATATTGTAACTAAGCTCTAAGGTTAAACTGACATTATCTGTTTTTCCATCACGCCCATTTAGATCAATACCGTTTAGTTTAGTAAATTTTAAATCTAAATTAGGGCGGTGGGTTTTAAGTGTATCGTCATACTCTGCTTTGGCTGCCTCTATATCGTATCGCGCGACTTTGATTGCAGGATTATTATGCAAGGCTAAATCGATAACTTCTTGGATATTGTCATTCAAAAATGGCGGTACTTTGGCAGACTGCAAATCATCGGCGCCTATATAACGACCAAGAACAAATTGCATTTCAGTTAATGCATCTTCAAAATTATTTTGTGAGGCAATTAAACTGGCTCTGGCAGAGGCTACCCGTGCGTCTATTTCTTCCACTTCTGATCGTTTACCAACTCCAGAATCATAACGATCTTTTATACTTCTGTATAATCTAACGTGGTTATCCATGTTTTCTTCGGCAAGGATTACCAATTCACGCTGACGATCTGCATTTAAATACGCTCTTATTGCAATTAACGCCACATTATCTACTTCATCTATTAACTGCCATTTTGCCGTTGCTATACGCGCCCGCGCTTGAATATATCGACTGGTAGTTTCCTTGCCGTCATAAAGATTATATATAGCGACTAACTCTACTTGAGAAGCATTATAGTCTTTTCGAGTATTACCTAATGCAGGTGTTTCATCCGAGAAGAAACCGCTTGAGGCAGTTAAATCTACAGTTGGATACTTAAGCCCCGCTGCAATTTTATACGATTGTACTTCTTGGCGATAGAGATGTATTTGCAAACGCACTGTTGGGTGCACCAACAAGGTGTCATGAACAAATTCTTCCAACGAAAGCGCTTGGCTTTGCAAACTGGTCGCGCTAAGTACAGTAATTACTAATAAGCGTTGTAGTAAATTATATTTCATATTTTAATTCACGATTGGAATGGCATTAATTGGTATCATAAAAGCTCTTTCTTACGTTTAATGTAACGTACATTACATTAAACGTAGTATGTTACAGATAAACTAAACCTAAATAGAGAGACTACCATACTTAATAGTGACATAATATTTATAAAACAAATAGTTACATCAATAATTTAATTTATTTTATACTATTGTAGTTTACTACTAAGTAACAACTATACCAAGATAAATAGATTATCTTTATAATCTATTACAGGTATTGAATAAATACCTGTATTTTTTACCGTTAAATTTGAGAACCATAATGAACTTTTCTTCCTCGTTTTTAATTTTACTGTTGGCGGTCTTTTTATCGTCTTGCTCAACCCCCACCCAAACTTTTACAGATGCAGAGGCAAACCTTAAAGAAAACAAACATATCTTTGACCAAAAAGATCAAGATTTTGATGGCGTGTTTGATCAAAAAGACGAATGCCCAAATACACCTAAAGATGCCAAGGTAGACTCTAAAGGTTGCGTGCTAGACAGTGATGAAGATGGCATTGCAGATTTTGAAGACAACTGCCCTACAGAAGGAAAGGGCTTTGCGATTGACCGTTCGGGTTGCCCACGTATTGAAAAGACCATTAGCAAAATCAATTTAAACATTCACTTTGATAGTAAAAGTTATGTTATTAAAGTTGAATATGCAGATAAAATTAAAAAAATAGCCTACTTTATGACTAAATATCCTGACAGTACCGTAATTATTGAAGGCCACACAGATAGCCAGTCTAAAACCATGGACAATACTGAGCTGTCTTTGAATCGCGCGCTATCGGTTAAAAATTATTTGGTAGACGTGTACGGTATTAATACTGCCCGCATTGAACATATTGGTTACGGCCCTGACAAACCCATTGCAACCAATGAAACTTATTTTGGACGCGCTAAAAACCGTCGTGTCATTGCTATTATAAGCCATAAACAATACAGCGACGCAACCCCTAACAATAATTAATATTAACACCTAATACTATAGCAGCATTAAAAAGGCAACTTGGGTTGCTTTTTTTGTGGGAAATTATTTTTTTTAAACAAATAAATAGCTCTAAAACAGTGCAAAACTGTCGACCCCTTGCTTATTAAAAACCAAATATTAGCTTTGCGCACGCATATTGCTCTTGCAATGTGGTGTATTTACAACCCAGTAGGCAACAAAATTATGGTTTGTTTAGCTGCGTTGTTTACTCAAACATTTCAGCCAATTCATTAATCAGCATCTCATCGGGTTTAATAAAATACACACCGTATTGTTTGCCATGCTCTATTCGCATAGCGCGTAAATAAAAATAATACACGCCACCAAAATCTTTTTTATAACTGTAGTTGGGCAGGCGTGATTGTAAATATTTATGTACGGCAACGCTGTAGAGTAAGTATTGAAAATCGTAACGGTGTTTAATGACATCGGCTTCTAGTTGTTTTGCCGAATACGCGTCTAACTTTCGCCCCAGTAAATTACTTTTATAATCGGCAAGGTAAAACTGACCTTGCCATTCAAACACACAATCTATAATGCCATTTACGATGCCTTTAAACTGTTCTGCATTAATATTTTGTTTTATATTGGGTTGATGCTTTTTTAATAACCGGTTTAGTTCATTAACCTTGACTGTTTTGGTCGAAAAGTTAAATACCATTTCTTTTAATATTTTATTGCTTGGCAAGGCTTGTAAACTTAACTGTTTGCTTGCAAACGGCGTGGTTAGTATTTGCGTTAGCCAATTTTCTACTACGGGTCTGGTTTCTTCATGCAGCGCATATTTGGCCAATAGTTTGGGGTTGAGTTTATCTAACTGCTGCGAAAGGTCTTGCTGAAAGTCTATTTTTTCTAATAATTCATGCAAGTAACTGCCGGTCTTTTTACCCGCTGGAAAATCAAATATTTCATCATTACCTTTTTCTTCTATGACGGTAACGGATGGTGCTTCTAAGTTTTTAGTTAACCTGCTGTAGCTGGTAATTTGCCAACTTCTATCTATTTCGCCATTAAATGTTTTTGCTTGTCGCTGTTGTTGTTCTGTTTTATTTTTAAAGTAGCCTTGTGTTTGCTGTTTGTTTAGCAGTTCATAATTAACCAGACCTTTATCGCTTAATGCTAAGCATTGTTGTTTTATCATTTCATCATTTTGCAAGGCTTTGCAGTTTGCGTAGCCGGTTTTTAAGTCTTGCGTTTGTTGGTCTGTATTAAGTAAGTAAGCCAATGCCTGCTCGTTTGCGCTAGATATATTGCCCCACCCGATATAACAACAAGCAACCGATCGGGTTAGCGCCACGTAAACCAATCGCACTTGTTCTGCCATGCGCTCGTAGTCGGCATGTATTTTGGCGCGTTCTTGTTTGTTTGTGGCGCATTCTAAAACTAAATTTTTATCGTCTTTATGATAAATGGGGTAGTCATATTTTTTACTGTTTAAACCCCACAAATAGGGCAAAAACACGACACCATACTCTAAACCTTTACTCACATGCAGGGTTGATATTTTTACTAAACTGGCATCGCTTTCTAAACGAATTTGCGTTTCATCTGTAGCCTTACTATTAACCTGTTTAGCAAACCAAGACAATAAATCGCTATGGGTACTGTGCTTTTTAGATGCTTGTTGAATTAACTCGGCTAAGTGCAAAAGGTTGGTAATGTTTCTGTCTAATGCGGTGGTTTTTTTTATGCCATCAACAATGTTTAATGCATAAATCATGTGCATAAACATTGCCATAAAGCCATGCTTTTGCCAACGTTCGTTAAGTGTTTTTAATTGATAACACCAGTCTGACCATTTTTTTTCATCGTTAATTAACGCGTGTATGGCTTCGTAAGTTAAATTAACCAACTCGTTTGCCAAGGCATTACGTTGTAACTGATGGTTTTTATATTCTAAAACCGCTTTTAATAGTTGTAATAACTGCCCTGCTTGCGCCGATTGATAAACACTAATATTAGATGCCACCACACTTTGCACACCTTGCTTTTGCAATACTGTTTGCAGGCGTTGGGCATCGTCATGTTTGGGTACTAATATGGCAATATCACTGGCTTTTAACGGTTTATCACCCAGCATGGCTTTATTTTGTTTTGCTAAATTAAGCAAGTTTACAATGCTATTGCTTAATTGTTGGTCTATTAAGTTGTAGGCATTTTGTTTGCTTAATGGTTTTACTTTGCCTTTTTTATCTGCAATATTTTTTGTTACCCAAAAATGCATTGGCGGGTTTACTTTGCCATTAATGGTTAAATAACGGTGTGTTTCTTTTTGTTTTTTTGTGGGGGCTTCAACCGCTTCAAACGGAATCATGTCGCCATACAAAAAAGCATCATTACCACGCTTTGCAAACACGCTGTTTACCGTCTCTATCATTTGTGGGGTAGAGCGCCAGTTGGTATTTAAGGTGTACATTTGCCCTGCATTTTTTATTAAGTCTTGCTTGGCTTGTATGTAGGTAATTATATCGCCACCCCTAAAGCTGTAAATGGCTTGTTTGGGGTCGCCTATCATGTACAGTGCGGTGTTTTTGTTATGAAAATACAAACTTTTAAAAATAGCGTATTGGGTATTGTCGGTATCTTGAAACTCGTCTATAAACGCTACGGGGTATTGGTTTTGAATGGCATTAATTAATGCCGAACTCACATCATTATTGGTTAAGGCTTGTTGTAAGTAATTAAGCAAATCATCAAAGCTGATTTGTTGTTTTTTCTTTTTGTAGTCTTTTACTTGTTGGTTAATTATTTGTTTTGCTTGGTTTAATTTATTGGCTAAAAATATGCCCAGTTGTTGTTCATTAAGCGTTATAAATTCATCTACTATTTTAAAAAAATGTGTGTCGGGTAAATGGCTGTCATCAAACCCTTTTTTAAATTGTGAGCACAATAATTCATATGAAAACGATGTTATTTCTTTTGGAAAATAACGGTATTGTTCGGGTTCAAAAAAAGCCGTTAGGGTTTTATTGGCATTTAATAGACTTTTATCTTTTAACAGTGTTTTGGTTTTTTTATAACAACTTACGTCTATTAGGGCATCTACAATAGTGGTTTTTTGCCATGCTTTTTGTAAACGTTGATAACAATTTTGCAGTTTTTCTAATTGTTCTTGCCAATTTTTATTGGGCAAAATGTCTACTTTTTTTTCTGCAATGCGTTGATAAAATGTTTGAAACTTTTGATAGTCCGTCCAGCCTAGTGTTTGGTAATTAGCAAACTGAACCGTGTCTTTTTGCGTGGCAACATTATTGCGCCACCAGTCTAATATAAACGGGTGTAACCATTCGTCCTTATCGTTGTTCATTTCTAGCTGGTAAGGTTGTCCGCTTAAAAAGGCAAAGTCTGACAGTACTTTTTGGCAAAAACCATGAATGCTATAAATTGCCGATTCGTCCATCGAGCGTAGGGCTAAATCTACACGTCGTTTGGCTTTGTTTTTATTGTCTTCACTTAGTGATTGCATTAACGCCGATAAAAAATCATCGTCAATAGTGGCTTGTTTTAATTGCTGTTGCGCTTGGTACAAGCGCAATCGTATGCGCCCTTTTAGCTCTTGTGTTGCCTGCTTACTAAAGGTGGCGACTAATATCTCGCTCACTTCGCGCCCTTCTATTACGTGGCGTAAATACAGGTTGCTTATGGTGTACGTTTTACCTGTACCTGCGCTGGCTTCTATTAAATACAAACCGTTTAAGGCATGGCTTATTTGTAATTGGGTACTAAAATTGACTGCGTGCATAGGTGTTTGAAGTTAGAAATTTTACAAATGAGTTTGGCTAAATTAGTGCCTATTAGCAAC
>CAZPSE010000049.1:0-12356 GCA_964589575.1 uncultured Gammaproteobacteria bacterium
GTTTTGAAAAAGCACCAAAACGAGCAATGCTTAACGCTAATAGTTTGAAGCTCCAGTTAATATTAGCTTTTTTAAAAATCGCTAAACAAATTGCATCAAAAATACCTACTGTAATCCTCTTAATTAATAATAAAAGCTAAAATTAGAGGTTATTTAGTATTACTTAATAGTTTGATAACGTCATCGGTATCCCATTCAATCGCACCATTCACATAAAAAATAACCTCTCCTTTTTTATTTAAAATATAACTTTTAGGTGCGCTGTAAACATTCCAGTCTTTTTGGGCTGTACCCTCTGGGTCCATTAAAATGGTGAAATCGGTTTTTACCGTTTTAATAAAATCGTCCACTTCTTTTTTAGTTTCAGACAAGTTTACCGCGAGTATTTTAAAAGGTACGCCCGCTTTGTTTAACTTGGCTTTTAAGCGATTCACCGATGGCATTTCTGTAATACATGGCTCGCAATAACTTACCCAAAACTGTATTAAGACTACTTTACCAAGGTATTGTTTTAAATTGTGTTCTACGTTGTTGGTGTCTAAAAGTTTAAGCGGAGGTGCGCTTACTTTGCCACTTAAAGCAGATAATTGCCCAGCAGCAAAAGAAGAGATTGAAAAACACATTAAAAACGCGAATAATATTTTCATAGAAACCATTTTTAGAAATTTAAATTAAGCAGATATTAACATACCGTGAAAAACCAACACAAAATAGAAAAACAAACTACCGCGTTTAATGGCTATTTTCAAATTGTAAAATATTGGTTAAAAACCAGCTTGTTTAAAGGTGGCTGGAGCAATACCTACACACGCGAAGTATTTGAAAGAGGCCATGCTATTGGTTTAGTGCCTTACGACAAAGCCAATAATAAAATATTATTGATAGAGCAATTTAGACCAGGTGCAATGACTACGCCTTTTAGCCCTTGGGTAATAGAACCCATAGCAGGCATTATTGAACAAGGAGAAAATGTAGAAGAGGTGGTACACCGAGAGGCGATGGAAGAAGCGGGTATTAAATTAAAGTCGATTAAACAAATTTACCATTATTTAGTTAGCCCAGGTGGCACGTCAGAAACATTGGCATTGTATGTAGGACGGTGCGATTTAAGCAACTACAAAAACAACCAAGTGTTTGGCTTAGCCGAAGAAGACGAAGACATTAAAGTGCATATAATGACGTTAGATGAGGCAATGAAAAAATTAAAAAAAGGCGAATTGAATAATGCAATGGCAATTATTGCACTGCAGTGGTTAGATAGAAATTGGCAACAATTAGACTAAGAATAATAATTTTTAAAGATTGATGCTCATTATTTTGTTTAACAATCTGTCTGTTGTGGCTAAATCAATAGCTTCACCACGGTCATTACGTATAATAATTTTTGTTGAGTAACCCGCATTAACAATTTGTATTCTGATTAAATTGGTGTTTTCTTGTTTTTTTGTTTCGGCAGACTTTTTTTCTAATCGGACGTATTTATAAGGTTCGTTAATTAAAATATAGGCACTTTGTTCTCTTATTTTTTCTACATCGTAATGTTTAAATAAGGTGTTTTTTAATGTACTAAATACACGTTTAGCCGGTCTTTTTACAACGATGTAATGGTCTTTTTTATTTTTTTTAATGACTTTAAATTTAAATAAATCATCCAGTTCTTGTTGGCTAAAGTTAGACACACCAAGTTTAGACGACAAACCGCTATAGGCCATAAACCTTTTTAGTAACGTTAATGAAAGCGCAGTATTGGTTGGTGATTTTACCCACTGTTCAGATATTGATGTGCTTTTAGAATCGGCATCGTGAACAACTTTGGTTAAACCGTTATGTATAATCACCACTTTTACTTTGTCGTTTTCGTTACGCTCTACACTAATTACGTATTGGTCTAAATAGTTTTCACTAATAAACGATGCTTTTAAATTGTCTAATAAATTGCCTGCTGAAACACCCGTTTGGTTACTTAACCATTCGCTAGTTATTAGCCCTGTTAATGGGTCGCTGGTTTCTATTTTAATGCCTTGCAGGTTTAAAAAATCGTGCAGGCGCGTCCAAACTAAATTGGTATCACCCGTTATCTCTAACCATATTGCGTTGTCTGTGCGTACCAGCTTGGCATCTTCATAATCGGGTGCGGCAGAGTTAAGCTCATCAATACCCGGTATAGAAAACGTGTTGTCGTGCTCTATGGTTAAATCGGGTGGGATTTCTAAGTTTTTATAAACATTGGCTTGTGCGTATTGAAACTGTGGGTCAGTTGCAACGGGGCCTAAAGAACAGGCTGATAAAGCCACTATTGGCAGTAAATACAATAAACGGTTCATATTAAATAATTCCTGCTTGACGCAAAGCATCGTCAACATCTTGGTGATATTCGGGTGAGAGTTCTGTCATGGGTAAACGTTGCCCTTTGGCAATTTTGCCCATTTTTGTTAAAGCGTATTTAACAGGTATTGGGTTGGCCTCTATAAATAATTTGTCGTGCAAAGCTTTTACCTTATTATTTAATTGGTAGGCTAAATCTGTATCACCATTAAAAGCAGCAGTACACATGTCGTGCATAATTTTTGGTGCAACATTAGCCGTTACAGAAATATCGCCACGTGCGCCGGCCAAAATACATTCTGTCGCGGTTGCATCGTCGCCTGTGTAAAGCTCAAAATCGTCATCGCATAGTTTGATAATTTCTTGGGCGCGTTCAATACTGCCCGTTGCTTCTTTAATGCCAATAATATTGTCTATTTTAGATAATCGACAAACCGTTTCTGGCAACATATCTACCGCAGTACGCCCAGGGACATTGTATAAAATTTGAGCAATATCAACCGCTTGTGCCACCGCTTGGTAGTGTAGAAACAAACCTTCTTGCGTGGGTTTATTGTAATAGGGGGTAACCAATAAACAGGCATTCGCGCCCGACTCTTTAGCGCTACGGGTCAGCTCTATAGCCTCGGCAGTAGAGTTTGCACCCGTACCTGCAATAATGGGTATGCGTTTATTGGCGGTATCTACAAAATATTTAATCAGCTTTTCATGCTCTTCAATATCAATAGTGGCAGACTCGCCCGTAGTACCAACGGCGACGATTGCGTCGGTGCCTTCTGAAATATGAAATTCGATTAGTTTTTTTAAAGAATCATAATCGATGTCGCCATTTTGAAACATGGGGGTAACAATTGCGACAATACTGCCTTGGAACATAAGTTTTTGCCTAAATAAAAATACAAATAATGAATCGACCAATTTTATCAAATAAGAGGGTTAAGGACACCTCTATTAATTGATTGAACATTTTTTTATGGCATAATTCCGTCAATTTAAAAAAATAAGGCATAAAAATGACAGAAATTGTAGTGGGCGATACCCTTACCGATTTTACTACGGACTCAACTGGCGAAAAGGTTTTTACCTTGTCTGAAAACAAAGGCAAAAAAGTGGTACTTTATTTTTACCCACGCGACAGTACCCCAGGTTGCACAACAGAAGGGCAAGAGTTTAGAGATGCTAAAGCTGCTTTTGATAAAGCCAATACCGTTATTGTAGGTGTGTCTATGGATACCATGAAAAAGCACGAAAACTTTAAAGCCAAACAAGCATTTAATTTTGAATTGTTGCTCGATTTAGACGGTAAAATATGTGAAATGTTTAACGTTTATCAACTAAAAAAATTGTACGGTAAACAATACATGGGCATAGTAAGGTCTACTTTTATTATTGATGAAAAGGGTACGGTAAGCCACGTATGGCGAAAGGTAAAAGTGAAAGGCCACGTGGCAGAAGTGTTACAAGCCGTACAAAATAATTAGTACGGTAAATTCAGTGTAAAGCTTATATTTTCATGCCCCAAGCAAGGGGTCGACGAAAACAGGGTGCTTTCGTCGACCCCTTGCTTTGTTTTAGTGCTTTAAAAATCCGTGTTTATCTGCGTTTATCCATGTAAAAAAACACATATAACAATTGATTCACATTGTTACCGAGCTAAGTCTGAACTGCCCATTAAAAAAGTATCTACCGATTGCGCAGCTTGTCGGCCTTCGCGGATTGCCCATACTACTAATGACTGCCCGCGGCGCATGTCGCCTGCGCTAAATACTTTTTCTTGCGAGGTTTGGTAGTCGTCTTCATTAGCTAATACGTTATTTCTAGCGTCTAACGCTACGCCTGCTTGTTGCAACATGCCTGTTTGTACAGGGTGTACAAAACCCATGGCTAATAATATTAGGTCGGCTTTTAAAGTAAATTCACTGCCTGCTATTGGCTGTAATTTGTCGTCTACTTTTATTAGGTTGGCTTGCACAATGTTGCCGTTTTCTACTTTTAAAGATTGCGTGGCTACGCTCCACATTCGAGTTACCCCTTCTTGCTGAGAGGTGGAGGTGCGCATTTTGTTTGGCCAGTTTGGCCATGTTGCGTTTTTGTTTTCCTTTTCTGGTGGTTGCGGCATAATTTCTACTTGGGTTATGCTTGCGGCATTTTGACGGGCAGAGGTTCCGATGCAGTCAGACCCTGTATCACCGCCACCAATAACCAATACATTTTTACCCGTGGCTAAAATATCGGCAACGTTAATGGTTTCGCCCGTTTTACGTTGGTTAGATTGCTTTAAAAAGTCCATAGCAAAATGGATGCCGTTTTGCTCACGTCCTTCTACGGGTAAGTCGCGCGGTTGTTCTGCGCCACCTGTCATAAGTATTGCGTCAAAGTCGGCTTTTAAATCATCAAAAGTAATGTCGTCGCCAATGCATGTGTTGGTTTTAAATATCACACCTTCTGCTTGCATTTGCTCTAATCTACGGTCGATGATGCTTTTGTCTAATTTAAAATTGGGTATGCCGTAGCGCATTAAACCGCCAATATTGTTTTGCTTTTCAAACAAGGTTACATTGTGACCTACACGTACTAATTGTTGTGCAGCCGCCATGCCAGCAGGGCCACCGCCAACTATGGCTATTTTTTTTCCTGTTTTATTAAGGGCTATTTGTGGTTGTATCCAACCTTGTTGCCAACCTTTGTCTACTATCGCGCACTCTATGGTACGTATAGATACGGGCTTGTCGTCTATGTTTAAGGTACAACCTGCCTCACATGGGGCGGGGCATATTTTGCCGGTAAGCTCGGGGAAGTTATTGGTCGAGTGCAATACGTCTAGGGCGTTTTCAAAATCGCTTTGGTAAACTAAGTCGTTCCACTCGGGGATTATATTGTTTACAGGGCAGGCGCTGTGGCAGTACGGTATACCGCAGTCCATACAACGTGCGCCTTGGTCTTTTAACTCATCATCACTTAGTGCGATAACAAATTCGTCAAAATGTTTTAGGCGTTCTTCAACAGGGCGGTAGGTACGGTCTTGCTTGTCAATTTCTAAAAATCCTGTGGCTTTACCCATTATTATTTGCCTCCTGTTGATGACGCTGCATCGGCTTTTTTGGCTTTCATTTCTATTAAAGCTCGGCGGTAATCTACCGGCATAACTTTTATAAATTTGGCTAAATGTTTGTCCCAATTGCCTAGTATTCTTTTTGCTACATTACTGTTGGTGTAGTGTAGGTGACGGCTGACTATTAGTTTTAGGCGTTGCTCATCGTATTGGGTCATGTCGGCTTTTAAGGCAGATAAGGTTTTACCGTTTTCTAGCTTTGTACCGTTGGGTTTAATGCGTTCCAAGTCTACAATTGCGGTGTTACATAAACGTTCAAACTGTTCGTCGGCATCGTAAATGTAGGCTATTCCGCCACTCATACCTGCGGCAAAGTTTCGCCCTGTGCTACCTAATACCACAATGGTTCCACCGGTCATGTATTCACATCCGTGGTCGCCAATGCCTTCTACCACGGCGGTTGCGCCAGAGTTACGTACCGCAAAACGCTCGCCAGCTACACCGTTAAAGTAACATTCGCCACTTATTGCGCCAAATAATACGGTGTTACCTACAATTATGTTGTCTTCGGGTATTAGGGGTGAATCGTCCGTTGGGCGGATAATAATATGACCGCCAGATAAACCTTTACCTACGTAGTCGTTGCCTTCGCCTTGTAAATTAATGGTGACACCTGCGGCTAACCATGCACCTAAACTTTGCCCTGCTGTGCCGGTGGCATTTATCATTATGCTGTCTTCGGCTAAACCTTTATGGCCGTATTTTTTAGCAATGGTGCCAGACAACATGGTGCCAAATGATCGGTCGTAGTTATGTATGTCTATATCTATGGTTACTGGGTTTTGGTTTTCTAATGCGTCTTTTGCTTTGGCAATTAGGGTGTTGTCTATATTTTTATCTAGGCCGTGGTCTTGGCTTTCACAATGGTGAATGGCGGTGCCTTGTGGGTCTGGCTTGTAAAATATATTAGAAAAGTCTAAATCTTTTGCTTTGTAATGTTCTATTGCTGTGCGTTGGTCTAAACGCTGAGATTGTCCGACCATTTCGCTAAAGGTTTTGTAACCTAACTTGGCCATAATGGTGCGTATTTCTTCGGCAACAAAAAAGAAGTAGTTAATTACGTGTTCTGGTTGCCCTGTAAAACGTTTGCGTAGTTCTGGGTTTTGTGTGGCAATACCCACTGGGCAAGTGTTTAAATGACATTTTCGCATCATTATGCAACCTTCTACCACTAATGGTGCGGTTGCAAAACCAAATTCGTCTGCGCCTAATAATGCGCCTACTACTACGTCGCGCCCTGTTTTTAGCCCGCCGTCTACTTGTAGGTTTATGCGCCCACGTAATTTATTTAATACTAATGTTTGGTGGGTTTCAGCTAAGCCTAACTCCCAAACTGAACCTGCATGTTTGATAGACGTTAATGGGCTTGCGCCTGTGCCACCGTCACAACCGGATATGGTTATGTGGTCTGCATGGGCTTTTGCCACACCTGCAGCTACCGTGCCTACGCCCACTTCAGACACTAATTTAACGCTAATGTCTGCTTTGGGTTGGGTGTTTTTAAGGTCGTGTATTAGCTGGGCTAAGTCTTCTATCGAGTAAATATCGTGGTGCGGTGGGGGCGATATTAAACCCACACCTTGGGTGGAGTGACGCACGGCGGCGATGGTTTCGTCTACTTTATGGCCGGGTAGTTGACCGCCTTCACCGGGTTTTGCGCCTTGCGCCATTTTTATCTGAATCATGTCGGAGTTGGCTAAGTATTCGGCAGTGACACCAAAACGGCCAGAGGCGACTTGTTTAATGGCAGAACGCATATTGGTGCCGTCTTCCATTGGGGTAAAGCGGCTAACGTCCTCGCCACCTTCACCGGTGTTAGATTTGCCTCCAATTTTATTCATCGCCACTGCTAATGTGGTGTGCGCCTCCCACGATATTGAGCCATAAGACATAGCGCCTGTGGCAAAACGCGTAACAATACTCTCGGCAGATTCAACTTCTGAAAGGTCTATTTCTGGCTGGTCAAAATTAAATTTAAACAAACCACGTAGGTTTAGTAAATTTTTATTTTGCTCGTTAATTTCTTTTGCAAAAGCGTCGTACTTGGTTTGGCTTTTAGTACGGGTGGCTTGTTGTAAGTTGCTTATAGAGGTGGGTGTCCATGCGTGGCTGTCACCGCGTATGCGGTAGGCATAATCGCCACCTACGTCTAGTGCGTTTTTGTACACTTCCATGTGGCCGTAAGCTTGTTTGTGCCAGCTTACGGCTTCTTTGGTTATTTGCTGTAAGTCTGCACCTTCTATTAAGGTGGGTGTACCTGTAAAGTATTTTTCTATAAACGCGCTAGATAAACCTAAAGCGTCAAATATTTGTGCGCCACAGTAAGACTGATACGTAGATATGCCCATTTTAGACATAACCTTGTGCAAACCTTTACCAATGGCTTTAATGTAGTTTTTTTGTGCGGTTGCCCAATCTACAACATCGGCATTAAGCTTTTGTAACTGATGAATGGTTTCAAACGCTAGGTAGGGGTTTATTGCTTCTGCACCGTAACCTGCTAGGGTAGCAAAATGGTGTATTTCACGCGCCGCGCCCGTTTCTACTACTAAGCCGGTTTCGGTACGTAAACCTTGTTTTATTAAGTGTTGATGTACGGCAGATGTGGCCAATAGGGCAGGGATAGCTATTTGGCTTTCGCCCATTTCCATGTCTGACAATATGAGTATATTGGCTTCGTCTTTAACCGCTCTTTCTGCATGTCGGCATAGTAGGGTAATGGCGTCTTTCATACCGCTTTCGCCCAAATTTACCGAGTAACAGATGCTTAATGTTTTAGTGACAAAGCCACCGTCGCTGTGGTCTGCAATGTCACGTATTTTTTGCATATCGTGATTGCTTAATATGGGTTGTTTTACTTCTAGGCGTTTATGCACTACGCCTTCTTCTAAAGCCAGTAAGTTGGGTTTAGGGCCAACCATGCTTATTAAAGACATAACAATTTCTTCACGAATCGGGTCGATTGGTGGGTTGGTTACCTGTGCAAAGTTTTGACGGAAGTAGTTAAATAAAGGTTTAGATTTGTTGGATAAAACAGCCAGTGCTTTATCATCACCCATAGAGCCTGTGCCTTCCATAGCGTTTAGCATCATTGGCGTTAGCAATACTTTTAAGTCTTCTTGGCTGTAACCAAAGGCTTGCTGTTTGTCTAATAAGGTTTTGGTATCTAGTGGTTTATGTTCTGGCACATCGGTTTTGATGTCTTCTATTACCATTTGGCAATGCTCTAGCATGCCTGCATAATCTTGCGCGGAACTGATGCGTTTTTTCAAATCCGCATCGTCAATAATTTCGCCTTTTTCCATATCGACTAAAAACATTTTACCTGGCTGTAAACGCCACTTTTTAATGATGTCTCTTTCTTTAAAGGGCAGTACACCCATTTCAGATGCCATCATTACTATGTTGTCTTTAGTAATTAAATAACGCGCAGGGCGTAAGCCGTTACGGTCTAAGGTTGCGCCAATTTGTCTGCCGTCGGTAAAAGCCATTGCCGCAGGGCCGTCCCAAGGTTCCATTATGCCTGCGTGGTATTCGTAAAAGGCTTTGCGTTTTTCGTCTATTAATGGGTTGTCTGCCCATGCCTCGGGTATTAACATCATCATCGCGTGTGACATGCTGTAACCGCCAGCTACTAATAATTCTAATGCGTTATCAAAGCTTGCAGAGTCTGACTGACCTTCGGCTATGAGTGGCCAAATTTTGTCTAGGTCTTCGCCTAAAATTTCTGATGCCATGGAGTGTCGGCGAGCATTCATCCAATTAATATTGCCACGCACGGTATTAATTTCTCCGTTGTGGGCAATCATTCTAAACGGTTGGGCTAAGTCCCAAGTAGGGAAGGTGTTAGTGGCAAAACGCTGATGTACTAAGGCCATTGCAGATTCGGTGCGCAGGTCAACAAGGTCTGGGTAGTACACGCCTACTTTGTCTGCCAATAAAATGCCTTTGTATAAAATAATGCGTGACGATAACGACGGAATGTAAAAACCGTTGCCGGCTTTAATGCCTTTAGCGCCTAAAAAACCTTCTACACGTTTGCGTATTACAAACAGTTTACGTTCAAAGGCATCTTGGTTCATTTCTGGGTTGCGTATTACAAAAAACTGACGAAGCCAAGGTTCTGTAGGTAATACGCTTTCCCCTAAACAAGTATTGTCTACCGGCACGGTGCGCCAGCCAGCTAAAGATTGATGCTCTTCTTTTATTATTCGTTCGATGGTTTCTACTATTAGTGCTTGGTCTTCGCCTTCGGCTTGTTGTGGTACAAAAACCGTACCGACACCATAGTGACCTTCTTTAGGCAGTTCTACGCCGTTTTCTGCACAGGTTTCTTTAAAAAATAAATGCGGCAGTTGTATTAAAATACCTGCGCCGTCACCCGCTTTAGGGTCTGCACCCACAGCGCCACGGTGTACTAAGTTTTTTAAAATTTCTAAACCTTGCTCTACAATGCTGTGCGACTTTTTGCCTTTAATATGGGCGACAAAACCAACGCCACATGCGTCGTGCTCATTTTTTGGGTTGTATAAACCTTGTTTAGCGGGCAATGAACCTGAAACCATTCTACTTCCTTAATCTTTTTATTTTAAAGTTGCGATGAAACGCAAATTTATAATTATAAATAACATCAAAAAAGGGTCGTAGCGTCGACCCCTTGGTATTTTTTTATAACGCGCACATTATTTTAGGCACGAAAACCCTCGAATTATACACCTGTTTATTTAGGAAGTACCTCAAATTTTTATACAGTATAGTGATATATTCGATGAATATTTATCGTTAAAAAAACCATATAAATGACCTATAAAAATAAAAAAATAGCCTCGTGGGCACTGTACGACTGGGCAAATTCTGCCTTTGCTACGGTGGTTATGGCGGGCTTGTATCCAATATTTTTAAAAAGCTATTGGGGTAATGATTTAGAGGCTTCACAAAGCACTTTTTACTTGGGTTTGGCCAATTCGGTTGCCAGTATTTTTATTGTATTATTTTCACCCATATTGGGCAGCATTGCCGACGATTGCGGCAAAAAAAAGGGCTTTTTAATTTTATTCGCGTTTATCGGCATTATTAATACCGCCGCTTTAGGTTTAATCGCTATGGGGCAATGGCAGCTGGCGTTAATAACCTACGTATTGGCGGTAATTGGTTTTATGGGCGCCAATGTTTTTTACGATGCCATGATGCTGTCTTTAGTAAAAGACAATAAAACCGATAAAATATCGGGTTTGGGTTATGGCCTGGGCTATTTAGGCGGTGGTATCAGTATGTTGATAAGCGTATTAATGACCACTAAACCCGAGTTGTTTGGAATCGAAAATGCGACAGAAGGGGTAAAGTTGTCTTTTTACTTAGTTGGCGTTTGGTGGTTAATTTTTACTGTGCCATTGGTATTGTTTGTTAAAGAAACAAAAACCAACCCGCTCAGTTTACAATCGGCAACCGTTAAAGGCGTTAAAAACGCATTAGCTACCTTTAAAGAGATACTTAAAAACAAACAAATTCGTGTTTTTTTATTGGCCTATTGGTTGTATATAGACGGGGTGGATACGGTAATACGCATGGCGGTAGATTTTGGTTTAACCTTGGGTTTTGAGCAGGGTGATTTAATTAGTGCCTTGTTAATTACCCAGTTTGTTGGTTTCCCTGCAGCCATTGCATTTGGTTATTTGGGGGCAAAAATAGGCGCTAAAAATGGCATATTTATTGGTATTTTAGTTTATTGTTTTATTACCATTTGGAGTTCTTTAGTTACCCAAGTGTGGGAGTTTTATGCCATAGCTGTTTTAATTGGTTTGGTGCAAGGCGGCGTACAAAGCCTTAGTCGGTCTTTTTTTGCAACCTTAGTACCTAAAAACCAAGAGGCAAAATATTTTGGCTTTTACAATATGATGGGTAAGTTTGCCGCCGTAATTGGGCCGTTAATGATTGGTACTATCACGCTAATTACCGGTGATATACGGGTGGCGTTTTTGTCTTTATTGTTACTGTTTGGTTTTGGGGCTTATTTTTTAAATAAAGTAAAATAAAAGTAGAGACAATTTTAATGAGTTTTAAATTTTGAGATGCAGTTCTTGCTTTGTAAGTTTTTAATAACATATAATAATGCCACTATAAAATAGAGTATAAAAAATGATGAAAAATATAATAAAAATAACGGCTTTCAGCATACTATTATTGGCCAGTAGCCAAAGTTATGCAGAAAAACTAAGCTTTGGATTAAGCGCCCATGGTGGTTTAGCTGGTTTAGGCGTTGCAGGTTTAGTAAACGTTAATAAAAATTTGGTTTTTAGAGCAGGAATCAATAAATCAGAATTTTCCAGTGATTTTAATGTGGATAACGTTGTTTACAAGGCAAACTTAAACTTAGACTCTACTTTTGCCCTAGCAGATTGGCATCCATTTAGCAGTAGTGGTTTACGTTTAACCGCTGGTGTGTTTTTAAATGGTAATAGTTTTACAGGTTCTGCAAAAGCAAAAGGTAGTGATTTTGGTGGTACAGGTGCGGCGGCAAATGCTAATGTTGAGATAGATACAAAAATAGAATTTCCTAGTACTGCACCTTATATTGGTATAGGTTGGGGTAATACTAATAATGGTAAAACAGGTTTAACTCTTGGGGTTGATGTTGGTGTTATGCTACAGGGCGCACCAACGGCAACTGTCACCCAAAAAACCAGTGTTAACGGGCTAAACTTAGGTCAAGAAGCAGCTGATGTTTCTAGCCAGTTGGCTTCTTTTGATACCTATCCAATTATTATGGTTTCGTTAGGTTTTCAGTTTTAAATTAAATGGATAGAAAGCAGTATTCACTTGTTGGTTGCTTTCTATTATAAAAAAGATTGTTTAATTATTTCTTGAGGCTTTTTTGTTGTTTGGTCGGAACGGCGAGATTCGAACTCGCGACCCCTTGCAC
>CAZPSE010000050.1:0-1491 GCA_964589575.1 uncultured Gammaproteobacteria bacterium
CCGGTGTTATGCATTGGACAAAGTTAAACTTTTTACCATGCTCTAGTTAGTTAATCAGGTCTTCCTTAACAAGCGGACAATAATTATGAACAAACAAAAAGTCATTATTTTAGACCGTGATGGGGTAATAAACCAAGACTCCGACAACTTTATCCGCACAGTTGACCAATGGTTGCCGATTAAAGGTTCTATCGAAGCGATGGCGCAACTGTATAAACAAGGTTACCGCTTGTTTATATTTACCAGCCAGTCGGGCATCGGTCGGGGTTTTTATACGCTAGCAACCATGAATGCCATGCACAAAAAAATGGCATTGTTGTTAAAACAGTACGGAGCAAAAGTAGAAGGTATTGTGTACTGCCCACACACGCCAGACGAAAATTGTGCTTGCCGTAAACCCAAACCAAAAATGTTGCATGACATTGCAACGCAGTACGATGTGGATTTAACGCAAGCTTGGGTAGTGGGTGACAGTTGGCGTGACATACAGTCTGGTTTAGCGGTTGGTGCTAAGGTTGCCTTGGTAGCTACAGGTAAAGGTAAAAAAACAACCATAAAAAATAACGATGAAATTAAAAATAAAAACATCCCCGTGTTAACTAATTTAGCCGACTTTGCAAATAAGCTAATTGCAAAAGAGATACATTAATATGAGTGAAACCAAACAATACAATAAATTATTATTAAAATTACGTGCATGGTGTTTTTGGGTGCCAGCATTTTTTGTCACCATACCTTATATGCTGTTTGTTAACGTGTTAATTGTTTTACCCTACCACCGTCGCTATAAAATTATGCGCACTTGGAACCACATAATATTATGGTGGATGAAAGTGACATGCGGTTTAAGTTTTAAAATAGAAGGTAAAGAAAACATACCAAACTACCCAGTGGTGGTCATGTCAAAACATCAATCAACCTATGAAACCATTGCCTTAACCATAATGTTGCCGCCCATGTCATGGGTGGTAAAAAAAGAACTGCTAAAAATACCGGTGTTTGGTTGGGCATTATTTATGATGAACCCCATCGCCATAGACCGTAAAGCAGGGCGAAAAGCGGTAGCGCAAATTATAGAACAAGGTAAACAGCGTTTTGAACAAGGCATATCGGTAATGATATTCCCCGAAGGTACACGAGTAAAACCAGGTAAAACAGAACGCTATAAAAAAGGTGGTTTTATTTTGGCAGAAAATATAAAAGCCGACATTTTACCGGTTGCCCATAACGCGGGTGACTTTTGGGCAAAGGGCAGTATGATTAAATGGCCGGGTGAAATTACCTTTAGCTTTGGTAAAGTAATTAAAAGTAATAACCAACATTACGACGAGCTAATGAAAGAAACACAAAGTTGGATACAAACCGAGTCTGATCGATTGTATAAACCGAATCGATTTCCTTATTAAAATTTGCTTTCCAAACCTAGCTTGTTCGTATTAAGGCGATGAGCAAGCAAGGCTTGGTACTAAAAATTATAAGCAGGCATAAAAA
>CAZPSE010000050.1:1591-12245 GCA_964589575.1 uncultured Gammaproteobacteria bacterium
TTACTTAGCGTTAGCAATCATTTCTTGAATAATTGGTTTAAGTATAACTTCCATTGCTAGTCCCATTTTTCCACCCGGTACAACAATAGTATTTGGGCGAGACATAAATGAATCAGAAATCATGTTTAATAAACATGGGAAGTTGATACCAAACTTATCTGGCTTACGGAAACGGATAACAATAAAACTTTCGTCAGGCGTTGGTATGTCACGAGCGATAAACGGGTTAGAAGTATCAACAGTAGAAATACGCTGGAAATTAACATCCGTTTGAGAAAACTGCGGCGTAATGTGCGAGATGTAATCTGGCATTCTGCGTAAAATGGTATCAACAGTGGCCTCTGCAGAGTATCCGCGTTCAGAATTATCGCGCTTAATTTTTTGTATCCACTCTAGGTTGATAATGGGCACAACACCAACGCCTAAATCTACATGTTGTGCAACATTGTAACCGTCACCTTTTACTAAACCGTGTAGGCCTTCATAAAACATCAGGTCAGATTCTGCATCTATGTCTTCCCAAGGGGTAAATTCACCCGCTTGTAATGGTGCATAAGGTAAAGCTTCTTCATCGCTATGTAGGTACAAACGTTTTTTGCCTGTTCCTGTTTTACCGTAAGTATCAAATAGTTCATCTAAAATTTTAAACTCGTTGGCTTGTGGGCCAAAATGAGACAGGTTTTCACCTTCGGCTTCGGCTTTAGCCATTGCAGCGCGCATTTCTACACGGTTATAACGGTGAAAACTGTCACCTTCTATAATAATCGGTTTAATTTTTTGACGGAAAAAAATGTGCTCAAACGCTTGTTTAACGGTAGACGTACCCGCGCCAGAAGAGCCTGTTACGGCAACAATAGGATGTTTTATAGACATGAATAACTCCAATAATTTAAAAAGTAACCACGCTACATATATTATTAGGGTGGTAAAAGTGAGTGGTAAGGGTGGAAACAGTTGTCTCTATACTTACAACTAACGTAAAATCTAAAAGATAACTGACTATTTTAACCCGAAAAGCCAAATGGAACAAATTATAAGCAACACTATATTAGTCGTAGATGATGATATTGCCATACGAAGCATGTTGGAATTTATTTTGACTGAGAAAAACTTTAATGTTATTACCGCCTCATCAAAAGAAATGGCTTTAGATGCCCTGCAACGAAATTTTGATATACAAGTGGTACTGTTAGATTTAGGAATGCCGCCAGCCGAACACGATATGAGCGAAGGGCTAGCCGTACTAAACGAAGTGCAAGAACGTTATTTTGGTATTAAGGTAATTGTATTGACGGGGCAAGATGAAGAAAAAGGCTCTTATGAAAGTATTGCCTCGGGTGCGTTTGATTTTTTATGTAAACCCATAGATGAAGTGACTTTGCTGGGCGCAATAGAGCGTGCCTTAATGTTTGCTCGCCAAGAACAAGGGTTGTCGGACGAGACCGGTACACGTAAATTACTAATAGACGTGCCAGTAGGCAAAGGTTTAAAAGGCGCAAGAAATAATGCAGAAGAAAAACTGGTTAAGCAAATTTTAAAAGAAACGCTGTTTAATGTGCACGAAACTGCACGTGTACTGGGTATAAAAAGAGAAAATGTGTATTATTTAATGAAAAAATACGGAATAGAACGACGTGATTGAATATTTAATTGGTGGTTTTTTTCTGGTTGGTTTTTCAATTATTGTCTCTTTATATTATTTAAGTAAAAAAAGTAAAAAAATAGAAGGCAATATAAGTGACTTAATTAGTTTTAATGATGCAAACAAACAAGACACGCTAGCGTACCTAGAAAAATGCTGGCCTTTTTTTAGTAAAGCCGGTTTTGTGGGTTATCGGTGCGACTTAACATGGTTTGGTACAACGTCTACATTTTGCTATGGTGGCAGTAGTAATCATTCTTATCAGTTTGATCAAAAAATAGAATTAATCAGTGTTTCGGTGACCGCATATACCTCTAAATCTAAAGCCGAAAAACAGCATTTTGAAAAGCTGTTTTGGAAAAATTTCATAATGATGTTAAAAATGAATGTACTCATTAAAATCAATTCAATTCATTCTACCGAACAACAGTTACAAAAATACAATACCTTTATGCTGCATGATATGAAAAATATCGCGCAATTAATTGTGATGGTCGATGACAGTATGTCTAAAAAAGACAATCCAGATGCACAAAAGATGATTGCGATGCTAAAAAAGGTGATACCCAGTATTCGTGTCAGATCAGAGCGAATTATAAGAATATTGACTCAAAAGGATCAAACAGAAGAGCATTTGGCTTTATCAAAAATAGATATTGGAAGAAAAATCAGTAAAATTGCAAAAATTCATAATTTGGACGTTAGCATTAAAGGCAGTGCCACTATTTTATCTAATAATGAAGTTTTGGATCAGGTGCTTGATAACTTAATTAATAATTATTTGCACCATACAGATCAAAATAGCGTAATAAGCATAAAAATAGAAAATAATAGCAACAGTACCCATATTCGTTTTCATGGGCCCAAAGTGGTAGAAGATTATAACCGTGTACGTTTGTTTGAACCTTTTTGGTCGTCTAGTAAACATGGCATGGGCATTGGTTTACACCAATGTAAAACCTTGCTTAAAACCCTTTCGGGAGATTTAGATGTGAATTATTTAGAAGATAAAACGCTAGAATTTGTGATGCAGTTCAAAAAAATGCATTAAATCTATGTTTTTTAGGGTAATTATGGCATTGTAAAAAAAATATACTCTTTTCTTTATTGTTAATACGCCTAAAATCGGTATCACTTTATATCAACAACAAAAGAGAAAAGTCATGCAAAAGAAACAATCAGGTTTTACACTGATCGAAATTGCTATTGTATTAGTAATTATTGGTCTTTTATTAGGTGGTGTGCTTAAAGGTCAAGAATTGATTAAAAACACTAAAATTAAAAACATAATTAATGATAGTAAGGCAATAACAGCGGCTATTTATACTTATCAAGATCGAATAAAAGTATTACCAGGTGATGATCCAAATGGGGTAGGTCCAGGTAATGGTGACGGTGATATTGATGGTACGACTGTTACAAGTGAATCTGGATTTTTAATCGGAGATTTAAGAGCGCAAAATTTAATTACTGGTTCGGGAAATTCATACCCTAAACATGCGTTTGGTGAAGAAATTGTTCCTCGAAATAATATGTACACCAACTTGAGGGGTTTATCTATTTGTTTTTTTACTTTAACTGGTGAAATAGCTCGTTATGTTGACTCGTCAATGGACGATGGTTTGCCAAATTCTGGCAGTGTGCAAAGTCATAATACTGAGACAGCATATATTATTACAGGTGCGCAAACGTATAACTTGTGCATACAAACTTAAGTAAAGTAAAAGGTACAAAATAAAAAAGCCCCCTAGGTTGTGTAAACCTAGGGGGCTTTTTTGTGCTTTATTGTAAAATAAATCTAAGTTTATCGCGTAGCACGCTTCCTTTCATTAGCCATTAATAAACGCTTACGTATACGAATGCTTAGCGGTGTAATTTCAATCAACTCATCATCGTTAATAAATTCAATCGCTTGTTCAAGCGTTAATCTAATAGGCGTTACCAATACTAAGTTTTCATCTGTACCGGCTGCGCGTATATTGTTTAACTGTTTTGCTTTAAGCGGGTTCACCACTAAATCGTTTTCACGGGTATGTATACCAATAACTTGGCCTTCATATACCTGTTCGGCGTGGCCAATCATCATTTTTCCACGTTCTTGTAAGTTAAAAATAGCAAATGCTAATGCCTTACCGGTTGCGCTGGCTATTAATGAACCTTTATGGCGTTGACCAATATTAATATCTAAATGCGGGCCGTAATGATCAAATACGCTGTACATTAAACCTGCGCCCTGTGTCATGGTTAAAAACTCGGTTCTAAAACCAATTAACCCACGAGACGGAATAACGTAATCTATACGTACACGGCCTTTACCGTCTGGCACCATGTCGCTCATTTGTGCGCGACGTAAACCTAATTGTTCCATTACGCTACCCTGAGATTCTTCAGGTACGTCTATGGTTAGTTGCTCGTAAGGTTCGGTTTTAACACCGTCTTCTTCGCGTACAATAACTTCTGGTCTACCTACTGCTAACTCAAAACCTTCGCGGCGCATGTTTTCAATTAAAATGCCTAGGTGTAATTCACCACGACCAGATACCCTTTGCTTGTCTGGATCTTCGGTGTCTTCTACACGTAGGGCGACGTTAATTTTTAATTCTTGTGCCAATCTTTCACGAATGTTTCGTGAAGTGACAAACTTACCTTCTTTACCCGCAAAAGGAGAGTTGTTAATTTGGAAACTCATACTAATGGTGGGTTCATCTACCGATAATGGTGCTAATGCTTCCACATTATTAAAGTCACATAACGTGTCAGATATATGAAGTTCGTCCATACCGGTCATTACAATAATGTCACCTGCAAAGGCTTCGTTTTGTTCAACTCGTTCTAAACCACTAAAGCCAAATATTTTTAATATACGGCCGTTACGTTCTTTACCGTCTGCGCCAATGGCTTTAATCGCTGTATTGGCTTTAATGCTGCCGCGTGTAATACGGCCAATACCCATCATGCCTAAATAACTGCTAAAGTCTAAAGCCGATATTTGCATTTGGAAATCACCTTCCGAATCAACATCTGGCACGGGCACATGATCAACAATCGCTTGAAACAATGGCTCCATAGTGCCTTCAGAAATATCACTTTCTAAACCCGCATAACCGTTAATGGCAGATGCGTAAATGATAGGGAAGTCTAATTGGTCATCGGTTGCGCCCAATTTGTCAAACAATTCAAATGTTTGGTCTACAGCCCAATCTGGTCGTGCGCCTTCACGGTCACACTTGTTTATTACAACAATGGGCTTAAACCCCATATCGAATGCTTTTTTAGTTACAAAACGTGTTTGAGGCATAGGGCCTTCACGCGCATCAACAACAAGTAAAACAGAGTCAACCATCGACAATACACGTTCCACTTCGCCGCCAAAGTCGGCGTGTCCTGGGGTGTCTACAATGTTAATGCGGTAATCATTCCACTTAATTGCAGTGTTTTTTGCAAGAATCGTAATGCCACGCTCTTTTTCAATCTCGTTAGAGTCCATCATCAACTCGCCCGTATCTTTGCGCATGTCGACGGTGCCAGACTGTTTTAGAAGTTCATCAACCAAGGTAGTTTTACCGTGGTCAACGTGCGCAATGATTGCGATGTTACGAAGTTTATTAATCATTACTGATTCCCGAAAGCAAAACCGCGCATTATAGCGTAACTGAAAAAAACATTATGTTTATAAAGAGATAGATTAGTGTTTTTGTTTTACATGGATGAACGCAGATAAACACGGATAAAAGCGTGTTGGTTTTAACATGCATGGAAGGTAGTAATTTTCGGTTCTTTTGTTCTTTTTACTATTGAATATTTAAAGTTTTCTTGTGCGCTGTTTGTAGCTGATGTTGCTCACGCAAAGTGTGGCCACCAAAAACATCCGCTTTTATCCATGCAAAAATAATAAGCTAAAAACAGCCTAAAACGTCGACCCCTTGGTATTTGTTAATTGAAGCGTGTACTATTGCGGTTGTGCTTAATTAACCTAAAAGACCGCTTAAATTGCAAAAATACATAAAAAAAATACTTTCTTCACCCGTTTACGACGTAGCCATAGAAACCAGTTTGGATCATGCTAAAACGATTTCTTTACGTTGCAAAAATAGGGTGTATTTAAAGCGAGAAGACCAACAACCGGTATTTTCTTTTAAATTGCGCGGTGCATACAATAAAATTCATAGCTTATTTCAAACTGGTAACTGTAAAGGTGTTATAGCCGCATCTGCTGGTAACCATGCGCAGGGTGTGGCGCTTTCTGCCCGCTATTTAGGCATACCTGCCACCATTGTTATGCCTAAAACTACGCCAAGTATTAAAGTTGATGCGGTAAAACAGTTGGGTGCTAAAGCGGTATTGTTTGGCGATTCTTACGACGATGCTTACGCGCATTCTTTAATACTACAAAAACAACAACATTTAGATTACATTCACCCGTTTGACGACGAAGATACCATCGCAGGGCAAGGCACCATTGCGATGGAGTTATGCCGACAAATTAGTGACGAAGTAGAGG
Source organism: uncultured Gammaproteobacteria bacterium (assembly GCA_964589575.1). GTDB lineage: Bacteria > Pseudomonadota > Gammaproteobacteria > QNFE01 > CAZPSE01 > CAZPSE01. The sequence continues at coordinate 7,735 of CAZPSE010000050.1, forward strand.
CGATTTTTATACCTGTCGGCGGTGGTGGTTTAATTGCAGGCATATCGGTATATATAAAATACTTGTGGCCGAATGTAAAAATAATAGGGGTAGAACCAGATGATGCCAACGCTTTAAGTTTATCTTTAAAGGCCAATAAAATTATTGAGCTAAAAGAGGTCAGTTTATTTGCAGACGGCGTAGCGGTTAAAAAAGTAGGCAAATTACCGTTTGAACTTTGCCAAAAATACGTAGATGAAGTAGTAGAAGTAAGCAACGATGAAATATGCGCGGCCGTTAAAGATATTTTTGATGATACCCGCAGTTTAACCGAACCTGCAGGGGCGTTAGCGGTAGCCGGGCTTAAAAAATATGTGGCTAAAAATAAAATAAAAGATAAAAAATTAATTGCCATTAATAGCGGCGCAAATATAAACTTTGACCGCTTGCGCCATGTGTCAGAAAGGGCAGAGCTTGGCGAAAAGCGCGAAGTGTTATTGTCTGTAACCATACCCGAGATAAAAGGCAGTTTTAAACAGTTTTGTTTAGCCTTGGGCGATACACCCATTACCGAGTTTAACTACCGTTATGCTGACGATAATTTGGCGCAAGTATTTGTGGGTTTAAAAGTAAACAATGCAGACGAAGATGGCTTACGTATTATTAACAACTTACAAAAACAGCAATACAAAGTGGTTAATATGTCAGACAATGAAATGGCAAAACTGCACGTAAGGTACATGGTGGGTGGGCGAGGAAACTGTTTGCAAAATGAACGCTTGTTCCGCTTTCAGTTTCCAGAGCGTCCGTCTGCTTTGCAATTATTTTTAGAAAAAATGGGACAAAATTGGAATATTAGTTTGTTTCATTACCGAAACCACGGCACCGATTTTGGTCGTGTTTTAGTGGGTATACAAATTCCAAATTCTGAAAAAAAGATGTTTGATGAGTTGGTTGCAAAGTCGTCATACCCTTATTGGGAAGAAACCGATAACCCCGCTTATGCCGACTTTTTAAAATAAACATGCTGTTCTGTAATAATCATATCTAACTGTATGTCCCAAGCGTGGGTGGTAAAGTTTTCATGGTTTTGAAAGTTATGGGCAAGTCCAATTAATAAGGGGCGTTTGCTTTTAGCTGTATTGCCAATGGTTTTATCGTAATATCCGCCGCCCATACCTAACCTGTTGCCATCTTTTTTAAAAGCGGTTAAAGGTATAAAAATAATATCAATCGTGTCTAACATTACCGTTGTGTTTACATCGGGTTCTAAAATATTAAATGGGTTTTTTTTTAGTGGCGTTAGTTCGTTTACTTCTGCAAACACCAATGTTTTGTTTTTAATAATGGGTAAAAAAACGCTTTGATTATGTTTAAAAAGGTTTTGGTGTAATGGCCAGTTGTTTATTTCGCCCTTTACGGCTAAATAGCTGGCGATTTTTTTATTTTGCAATGATAAATCTAAAGACGCAATATTATTAAATAACGCGTTAGAGTTGGCTTGTAACGTTTTTTGAGAGAGGTTTTTACGCAAGCGGATAAAATTTTTGCGAATTTGATTATTACTTAATGTGCTAGAGGATGCAGACCAGTCTACCGTCATAAGACCTTTCCCTTGAACCGAAGATCAATAGGTGGAGAACAAAAAATAACATCAGGCTGCTTGCCGTAGCAAGCGTGCACAACAGTCATTTGCAGTGTTTTCCTGGGTTATATTTAAGGCTCAAGGATTTACCCGGTCAATAAACAAATAAAACAGAAAGCATCCAAACTTTTTGGTGGAAAACCACCATGACTGCTATTTTATGCCAATTGTAAAATTGTGCAATTATTTGTATTAATGGCGACTATTTATTTACCTAATGCTTTGTCGATAGAATCTTCAATTTGGCTAACTTGGTCGGTTACAAAACTAAGTTGTTGCTCTACTTGGCTTAAATTTAATAACTCGTGGGCGATATTTAAAGCCGATAAAACCGCTATTCTGTCTGTACCTAATGTTTTGCCCGACGATTTTATTTCGCGCATTTTACCGTCTACATAAGCGGCGGATGATAATAAGCTGCTTTTTTCATCTTCACTGCAACTAATTTGATACTCTTTATCTAAAATATTAACCGTTACTGATACGTTAGAAACCATTAAAGAACTTCCATCGATTTTAAACGGGTAATCATAGCGTCTACCTTTTGGCGCGCCAATTCACTTTTTTCTATCAGTTTGGCTTTTTCGCCTAATAAACTGTCTTGAGAGTTTTGCAAAACTTTATTATGTTTTTTTAACTGCTCACATTCGTAAATTAACTCATTTACTTTTAGGGCTACTTTTTGCAGTTGCTCTTTTGCATCATTGGTCGATGTATTCATAAATAGTCGATTGTCGATAAACACTAAAGTTAGAGATTATATAGCCAACCATGACGGACTTCAATGCAATACGGCTTGGCAAAGTTTGTTGGCTATTATTAATTTTGTATGGGGTGAGTGAGCGTTTTTAAATGTTTTTGATGCGCAAAATACGCTTGAATGTAATAAGTAATGTGGCTAAAGTAGCGTGATTATTGATTAAAAAGAAAAGCTATGGAAAAAGTAATTTTTGAAGACATTCAAAAAGGGCTGGAGCAAGCCAAATCTAACATGCGCGCGGCAGAAGCGCACGGCGTTTTATGTGGGCTGTTATGTTCAGACGGGGCAGCCAGCCATAAAGAATGGCTGGGTATATTGTTAGACGATTGGGACGAGCAAAATGTACTGGCAAAAGAGTTAGTTACCAAACTTTCAATTTTACACATTACGACACTGCAAGACTTAAACGACACCGAGTTAAAATTTTACTTGTTTTTACCCGACGACAAAAGCGACATATTGCACCGCATTAATGAGTTGTCTAATTGGTGTCAGGGTTTTTTATTTGGCTTAGGCCTGCATATTAAAGAGGCTGTTTTAAAGCAACACGAGCAAGTACGCGAAGCCATACAAGACATACAAGAAATTGGCCAAGTCAATTTAGGTGAGGCCGAAGAAGAAGACTTTATGGAAGTAACCGAATACATTAGGATGGCGATATTGATGGTTTATGACACCTTGCAACCGGTTAAAAACAGCGAGATAAAAATACACTAATGGACGCGAAAGAGCATTTAAAACGGCGTAAAAATTTACTAAAAATGATGGGTGATTGCAGTATTGCCATATTGCCGTCAGCGTCTATAAAACCACGTAACAGAGATGTTGAATATGCCTTTAGGCAAGACAGTGATTTTTTGTATTTAACCGGCTTTAACGAACCCGAAGCGGTACTGGTGTTAATACCCGAAAGAAAAAAAGGTGAATTTGTACTGTTTTGCAGGGAACGCGACCCTAAAATGGAATTATGGCACGGACGAAGACTGGGTTTAGAAGGCGCTTGTGAGCAAATAGGAGCAGATGATGCCTTCCCTATTAGCGATATGGATGAAATTTTGCCAGGGCTGATGGAAGGGCACGAAAAAGTTTATTACACCATGGGGAAAGATGCCGCTTTTGATTCGCAAGTAGTGGCTTGGGTCAATAAAATCCGTGATCATAAGCGTTCTGGCTGCCACGTACCCAGCGAATTTATTGCGTTGGATTTTTATTTGCACGAAATGCGTTTATTTAAAAGCCGTTCAGAAATTGCATTAATGCGAAAAGCGGCAAAAATATCATCAGTTGCACATCATAAAGCCATGAAAGCTTCTAAAGCGGGCTTGTATGAATTTAACCTAGAAGCTGAAATTTTATACGAGTTTAATAAAGTGGGCGCAGAAACGGCGTACCCCAGTATTGTCGGCTCTGGAGAAAACGGCTGTATTTTGCATTACACACAAAACAATGCCGAGTTGACCGATGGCGATTTAGTATTAATAGACGCAGGTGTAGAGGTAGAAGGTTACGCGTCTGACATTAGTCGAAGCTTTCCTGTAAATGGTCGTTTTAGCGATGCACAAAAAGAAGTGTACAACATTGTTTTAGACGCGCAACTGGCAGCGATAGATAAAGTAAAAGTGGGCAAACATTGGAACGAGGCACACGAAACCGCGATAGAGGTAATTACCAAAGGGTTAATAAAAATTGGCTTGCTAACAGGCACGGTTAAAAAATTAATAAAAAATGAGGCCTACAAACGGTTTTATATGCACAGGACAGGGCATTGGCTGGGGTTAGATGTGCATGATGTGGGTGATTATAAAATAGAGCGTAAATGGCGCATTATAGAAGCAGGCATGGTAATGACGGTAGAGCCTGGCTTGTATATAAATGACGATGCCGATATACCCAAAAAATACCGCAACATAGGCATAAGAATAGAAGACGATGTACTAGCCACCAAAAAAGGCAACGATGTATTAAGTAAAGATGCGGTAAAGACGGTAGAAGACATCGAACGTTTAATGAGCTAAGTAAAATCCTAATTCTGATATAGAAAATATAAAAATGCCACAATCCTTGAAGAATATCTGATTAACTGGAGTTGCAAACTATTAGCGTTAAGCATTGCTCGTTTTGGTGCTT
>CAZPSE010000051.1:0-11210 GCA_964589575.1 uncultured Gammaproteobacteria bacterium
TTAACCTTATCTAACCAGTTTACAGGTTTTAAATAATTGCTATACAACTTCGCCTCTTCACTGTTTTCTTCTGGGCTCCAGTCGTATCGCCATTTAACTAAAGGCGGTAACGACATTAAAATAGATTCGGTTCGACCACCTGTTTGTAAACCAAACAGCGTGCCTCTGTCCCATACCAAGTTAAACTCTACATAACGACCACGGCGGTACAGTTGAAAGTCGCGCTGTCTTTCGCCAAACGGTGTGTCTTTGCGTTTTTCTACAATGGGGCGATAGGCTTTAATAAAATTTTCGCCGACGCTTTGCATAAGTGCAAATGAATAATCAAAATCTTTCTCATTAAAGTCATCAAAAAATAACCCGCCTATACCGCGTGGCTCATCTCTGTGTTTTAAATAAAAATAGTCGTCACACCATTTTTTTAATTTGGGGTACATGGCCTCACCAAAAGGTTGGCAAGCATCTTTGGCGGTTTGATGCCACGTTATACAATCGTCGTCGTAACCGTAATAGGGGGTTAAGTCAAAACCGCCACCAAACCACCATACAGGCTCTGCTCCTTTTTTAGAGGCAATAAAAAACCGTACATTGGCGTGAGAGGTTGGCACATAAGGATTATGTGGGTGAATAACTAAAGACACGCCCATCGCCTCAAAACTGCGCCCTGCCAGTTCTGGGCGTTGTGCGGTTGCAGATGCGGGTAATTGATCACCCGTAACATGAGAAAAATTAACACCTGCTTGCTCAAACACTGCACCGTCGGTTAATACACGGGTTCGTCCGCCACCACCTAGGTGATTATCACGTTGCCAATCGTCTTCAAAAAAAGTAACTTTGCCATCCAGTTCTTCTAGTTGACGGCAAATATCGTCTTGCAAGGATAATAAAAAAGCTTTAACGGATTCGATGTTCACTTTTGACATAAGCATGTTTTTAATGGCTAAAAATTTATTTTACATCACACAGTGTTTGTTTTATTTAAAACATTGCTTAGTTACTGCGGGCAACCATTTTATAAATTTTACCGCTGTCTGTAGAAAATATAATCTCTCCAGCGGGTGATTGAATAACGGCTCGGATACGTTCATTTAGGTTTGTTAATAATCGTTCTTCTTTAACGGCGTTGCCCGCTTTATCAATAACAACTCTATTTAGGTGGGTTAATTTTAATGCGCCAGTAAATAAATTACCTTGCCATCGAGGAAATTGTTTACCTGTATAAAACAATAAACTGCTGGGCGCAATAGACGGGGTGTAAACTTTTACCGGTTGTTGCATACCTTTTTTATGCGTGCCTTCACCAACAGCAAACGGGTTCCAATATTCTTTTCCGTACGAAATAATAGGCCAGCCGTAGTTTTTACCTTTTTGTATTAAATTAATTTCGTCACCGCCCCGTGGGCCATGTTCTATAGACCATAAACGTTTATTTTTATTGTCCCATGCCATACCTTGTGGGTTTCTATGGCCGTAACTCCAAATTTGGGGTTTGATGTTTTTATCATTTACAAAGGGGTTGTCTGTTGGCGTAGTGCCGTCTAAATGTAAACGAATAATAGAACCCGCATGATTGTTTCGGTTTTGAGAATTGTTTCTTATGCCTCTGTCGCCAATAGAAAAGTATACATAACCCTTGTCGTCAAACGCTATTCGGCTACCAAAATGTATATTGCTATCGGTGGCCGAATGAGTGACTAGTAAATTTTGCCAGTTAATTAGCGTGTATTGGTTTAATTTAGCTCTGGCCAATACCGTAACGCCGTTAAAATTAACTGTTTTGCTGTAGGTAAAATACAGCCATTTATCTTTTTTATAATTTGGCGAGGTTACAACATCTAGCAAGCCACCTTGTTGTTTAACGTGTATTTTTGGCAAACCTTTTAGGTAGGTAACTTGTTTAGTTTGTGTGTTTAAAATGCCTGCTTTTCCTGCTCTTTCGGTAAACAAAATTTGGTTGTTGTCAATAAAGGTCATGCCCCAAGGGATGCCTAAGTTAGATGTTAATTGCTCTAGCCAGTACTCTTCTGCGGATGCGGATGCGGATGAAAAAATAATGTTAATTGCTAAGCTAAAAAGTATGAGTTGTTTCATAAGCTGGTTTAATTTTTTAATGTGTTTAAGAAAATCCTGATTAAATGGAGCTTTCAAACTACCAGCGTTAAGCATTGCTTGTTTTGGCGTTTTTTCAAAACTAGCGAAGCCTTGCAAGCGTTATCTGATAATGCTCTAACAACCTCTAGCCTTTTTTAAAAGCAAGGGGTCGACGAAATAGGCTGTTTTTAACGGTTATTTTACGACCGCCTGGTTGCATAATCTTCTTTTAATAACGTCAACAATTTAACCAGTGCTTTGCCACGGTGGCTTATTTTGTTTTTTTCTGAAGGGTCTAACTGGGCGCTGGTGCATTTGTACTGGGGTAAATAAAAATACGGGTCGTAACCAAAACCGTTTTCACCTTCGCGCGTTAGCTGTATTATACCTTCCCAACTTTTTTGTACAATAATGGGTGAGGGGTCTTCGTGATGGCGCATGTAAACAATGACGCATTGATAACGTGCGGTTCTTTTTTCTGGCGCAATATCTTTTAGTGCATCAATCAATTTTGCATTATTGTCTTCATCGTCGCCGGTGCCTGCGTAACGTGCAGAATAAACGCCAGGTGCGCCATTTAACGCATCCACCTCTATGCCCGAATCATCTGCAAGTGCGGGTAAACCTGTGTGTTTGGCGGCATTACGCGCTTTAATAATGGCGTTTTCTACAAATGTTGTGCCTGTTTCTGGGACATCGACTACGCCCAATTCAGCTTGTGCTTTTACTGCTATACCTAGTTCATTTAGCATTGCAGAAAACTCGCTTATTTTGCCTTTGTTACCGCTGGCTAATACAAATGTATTCATAATGATTGCCCCTTTTTAATTTTTTTATGTAGCATAACCGAAGCTTAAAATTGGTGTGTCAGTATAATGCGGATATAAGAAATTATTGCTTTATGTCTTTATCGGTGTATAATTACGTCCTTTAAAAAATTACAAATTAAGGAATTGCCATGCAAGAAGGTATACATCCAAATTATAGTGAAACCAAAGTAACATGTAGTTGTGGCAACTCTTTTTCTACACGTTCAACTTTGGCTAAAGACGAGTTATCAATCGAAGTATGTTCTGAATGTCACCCGTTTTACACCGGTCAACAAAAAGTAGTAGATACTGCAGGTCAAATTGATAAGTTCAACAAACGTTTTGGTGGTTAATCGATAAGCTCGATTCTCAATACGTTAAAAGCACCTTTAGGGTGCTTTTTTTATGCCTGTTATTTTTGTGTAAACAACAAACTCAAAATAACTAATACTGTTTGCTTTCGTCACTTTTTTTAGCACCGTAAGCAGATGCTTTTAAACTTTGGCAGTACAACTCTTCTACCTTGGTTCTTGCCCACGGCGTTTGTCTTAAAAATTTAAGGCTGGAGTTTATGCTGGGGTTTTCGTTAAAACACTTTATGCTAATTAATTGCCCTAGTTGTTCCCAGCCATATTTGGCTTCTAACTCGGTAATTATGGTTTTAAGTGTTTTGCCTTCTAATGGGTTGCTATTATTTTTGGCTTTCATATTTGTATTTTCTACTTTAAAGAACCTGTGATTAACTATTTCTTTCTCACTAATTTAACCAATGCGGCTAAGTCTCTCTCTATTTTTTTTCGCTTTTTTAATAAATAGCGTCTTAAATTTCTGCTTTTAATCAAAATAATAAAAACGCGTAAATTATCTATAATTTCCACTCTTTCTTTATCTATTATTAATGCCGTTAACGAGCTAGGGATAAGCAATAAAACATAAACTAATGCAATATTATTACCGTAAACATTATAAATAAAATGACTTTGCAAAGCCCAAAATACAATAAAAAATAATGACCCCGCTAATATTTTGGTGGTGTCGTATTGGTCTTTTCCTTTGGCAAAAAAACGCGCAATAAAACGGGTTAATAAATAGGGAATAAGCGAATTGAGTAAGCCTAAAATACCAATAGGAAACACGACTAAAATAATAAAAAAACTGCGTAATAAAAATCGTCGTGCTTGTTTGCTGCTGTAACTTACATTTAGGCTGTAATCGTTTACGCCCAATTTTTTACACAACCGATTAAAGTGTTTTAGTTGTGCTTTAAAATCTTCTATTTGTTTTGGCACGGTCTTGTGCAAATATTCATTAGCAGAAATGAGCAATTTGTGCGATTTAAACTTTTGCGACATCTTGCGTCGCCTAATTTTTTTATGCCTTAACGAAAAAAACCGCTCCACTTGGTTTACAAACACCAAATCGTCTGCTCTTTTTACTTGTAAAACGCGGGCTTTCATTGCCACCATTATTTGTTCTGTTAAGCTTTTTATATGTTCGTCATTTTTAACGGTTAAATCTTCATCCAATTGTAATGGCTCACCAAAATTAATAAATACATTGCTTCTAAATTTAACCGTGTGGGTAAAATTTAAACCTACAGGTACAACTAATGGTGCAACCCCGTACTTGGCTTTGTAACCCAAAATAATGCGCGACACGCCTGTTTTAATTTGCCTTAACTGCAAGTCCGAATGGCTTTGCCCTTCGGGGAAGATCATTAATATTTGGTTTTTATGCAACATTTCGTAAACTTTTTCAAACATGGCTTCGTTATCAACCGTTCCATTTTCACTGTCTTGCCGTCTATAAACGGGTACTGCTTGCCAAACGGTTAATATAATTTTTAATAGGGGGTTTTTAAATAAACCACTTCGGGCAAGAGGATGGATTAAACGCGGACTGGTGTATTGAAGTAAAACGGCATCGGCAAGGGCATTACAATGATTTGCGCACAACACTACAGGTTGGTTATTTTCTAGCTGGTGTGCGCCTTGTATTTCTATTTTTTTATAAAAAGATACAACAAACAAATAACACAGCTTTTGCCATATTTTTTGCGGTAGCCCTAATTTAGGTTGTTGATTGGAGGTGTTCATGGCTGCTTTTATTTTTGTGTTTATCGTTACTGTATTACCCTAATATAGACTATACACAGCGTGTATGCGAACCCATGTACAGCTTGGTAAAACAAATTTTAAAATTCTTTACGACAAAAACTGTTTTTTAATAAATGCTTTAAATGCGTCAGAAATCATTGGTTCATTATAAACATTCGTCCAAAATGAACCAATCACCATCGCCTTAAGATTGATTATTGAAATATCGGAAGAGACTTTAATATCGAGTTCTTTATAATCAAAAGGTACAATTTCGCCATTGCTTTTAGGGGCAAAACCCATAGAACACATGTCGTAAATAGGCAATAATGCAAAACCATCATTATGGGTTTCAAAACTAATATTGCCTAAATGGGTGTCGGTATTGTGTATTAGTTTTGCAAATACAGACAAATACTCTACATTAAACAAATCTTGCCGAGTTATTAAATCATCGCCAAACAAATGTTCGGCCGTATTCAACCAGTTTTCAGCATGCCCCACAAATTCGGCATCTATCACCGATAAAGACAGCATAGAGCGTCTACCATGTTTATCGCACCGGTCGAATCTTTTAGACTCTAAAAACAGCCGTCCACCTTGTTCAAAAATGTGTGTTTCTGCCGCGGTCACAATGCCACCTTCATTAAGCACTTTAGCCGCATAATGCTCGGTAATTAAAATATCTTTCCATCGCTGTGCGTTTTCACTATCCCCCTTTGGGGAAAACTTAACCAATACATGCGCGTTAATATCACGGCAATAAGTGGTAAATTTTTGCTGCTCTCCACCTGCGGATGACAATATTGTGTCATTACTAATGATGTCATCTGCAATATTTAAATAATCACTACGGTTATGTTTGGCAAAATCTTTTCTAATATTTAACGTCACATTATTGCCAAATTTTAAATTACCAATACTTGCCTCTGTATTGGCTAATAAATACCGCCCCAAATGGTCATTATTCCAATCGTTCAAACTACTAGGAAAACCCATTTCCGCATTGGCTAGGTTTTTTGCAATTTTTTTGCCTAAAAAACCTTTAGGTGCCATGTCTTGTAAAAAATAAGGCATATCATCATACAAACCATTTTTATTTACACCTAAAAAAGTAGATGGCATACCCGTATCTTTGTCAATAAAAAACCCGCCAGTATAAAGCGGCCTTAAGGCCGCAATACAACTGTGTTTGCCAAAATTGTCCACCTCCCAAATATTAATACTATCGCCAGCAAAAAACGCTTGCTTAGTTAGTGCATATTTGGGGCTACGCCCATTAGCTATTTTAATAATACTCTTGCCTAATTTTTTTAAGGCTAAAGAAACTTGGCGCGCCGTTAAGTTGCAATTTTTTTGCAAATCATCATTAGTAGCAATATGATTTTGTAAGTATTCTTGTACGTTCATATGTCGTGTATTATGTTGTATATTAAATTAAATAACTAATTAATAAACAATATGTTACCAAAAAGTATGTCGTATGTCATGTCGTGTATTGTTGCACTATAAACAAGTAAAATTAATACTCTAATATTCGCCTTATTTGTTGTGTAAAATATTGGCTTCAAACCTTTTAAGTTAAATTAATACAAATTGAGCAAACCATGAATAGAAGAAAATTTTTAGGCAAAGCAAGTGCTGTAGCATTAACCGGTGGTGCTTTAGCCGCCTGCAATAACGACACCGAAAATAGCAAGGGGTCGACAAAAACAGCCATAAAAGAGACTAAAATAAAATGGAAGATGGTGACCACTTGGCCTAAAAATTTCCCCGGTTTAGGTACGGGCGCAAATAGATTTGCCGATTTAATTACCAGCATGTCGGGCGGTAGGCTTACCGTTAAAGTGTATGGCGCTGGCGAAATTGTACCCGCGTTTGAAATTTTTGATTATGTATCTAGCGGTGGGGCAGAGCTTGGACACGGCGCGGCTTATTATTGGAAAGGTAAAAACGAAGCCTTCCAGTTTTTTAGTACCGTACCGTTTGGTATGAATGCGCAAGAGATGAACTCGTGGTTGGAGTTTGGTGGCGGTTTAGATTTATGGAAAGAAGCGTATGAGCCTTTTGGCGTTATCCCTATGGCGGCAGGCAATACGGGCGTACAAATGGCGGGTTGGTTTAATAAAGAAATTAATTCTATCACCGACCTTAAAGGTTTAAAAATGCGCATACCCGGCTTAGGTGGTGAGGTACTTAAAAAAGCCGGCGGTACACCTGTAAACATACCTGGTGGCGAGTTGTTTACCTCTTTACAAACGGGCGTTATAGACGCGACCGAATGGGTAGGCCCTTATAACGACTTGGCCTTTGGTTTACACAAAGCCGCCAAACATTATTACTACCCAGGTTGGCACGAAGCGGGTACAACGTTGGAAGGCATTGTTAATAAAAAAGCCTTTGATGCCCTGCCAGATGACTTGCAAACCATTGTACTGTCTGCCGCTAAAGTGGCCAACCAAAGTATGTTGTTAGAATACACCGCACGTAATAATGCCGCGCTAAAAACCTTGGTAAATGAACACGGGGTAGATGTACGCCCATTACCAGGTGACGTTATCGCTAAACTTAAAGAGCTGTCTAACGATGTGGTGAATGAGTTGGCGGCGAAAAATGACGTGACACGTAAGATTCATGATTCTTACAATCGTTTTTATACACAAGTTAAAGATTGGCACAAAATATCGGAAGAGGCCTATTACAAAGTGCGCTCTTAAGGAAGACCTGATCAACTGGAGCTGCAAATTATTAGCGTTAAGCCTTGCTAGTTCACGATAAAGCGGTGAACTAGCAAGGCTTAGCGCTATTGGTATAATGTCCATGCTTACACGCATTAACCGAGATTAAATTTTTAAACCATGCTCTAGCCAGTTAATCAGTTTTCCTTAACAACTATTTTAATAACGAGGGAATGGTAGACACTAATGATGGAAATAAAGCGATTAGCAATAACACCAATAATTGAATAAATATAAAAGGCACAATGCCTTTGTAAATGTCTTTGGTTTTTACGCTTTTAGGTGCAACGCCACGCAAGTAAAACAGTGCAAAACCAAACGGTGGCGTTAAAAAAGACGTTTGTAAGTTAACCGCAATTAAAATACCTAGCCAAATGGGGTCTATACCCATCATTAATAGTGCGGGGCCAATTATTGGCACCACCACAAAGGTTATTTCTATAAAGTCTAAAACAAAGCCCAATAAAAACAGCATGGCCATTACGATAAACAAAGCGGTATATTTGCCACCGGGTAAGTTGGTTAATAGGCTTTGTACTAATTCATCACCTCCAAAACCTTTAAATACCAAACTGAAAAAGGCGGCTCCAATAAATATCATAAACACCATACTGGTTACTTGTGTGGTGCTTTGCATTACCTCTTTTAATACGCTTAATGTTAATTGTTTTTTTATTAACGCTATCAATAGCGCACCACTAGCGCCTAATGCAGAGGCTTCTGTTGGTGTGGCTTTACCGGTTAATATTGAGCCCAAAACTAACATAATAAGTATAAACGTTGGCAATAAGTCTACTGCCAATTTTTGCACTACTTCTTGTTTAGAGATATTGTTTTCAGTTGCGTTGATGACGGGCATTTTTTCTGGCTGAAAAATACTTACGCCAACCAAATACACCATATATAAAAAAACCAGTAATAAACCAGGACCAATTGCCCCTGTAAATAAGTCACTAACGGTTACGGTTTTGGGGCTAAAAATGCCCATTTGCAATTGCGCTTGCTGATAGGCATTGGACAATACGTCGGCCAATAAAATTAAAACAATAGACGGCGGTATTATTTGCCCCAGCGTGCCAGAGGCACAAATAACGCCGCACGATAATGCCGGGTCGTAACCGCGTTTTAACATGGTGGGTAAACTCATTAAACCCATGGTTACTACCGTCGCCCCCACAATACCGGTGCTGGCGGCCAATAACATACCTACAATAATAACCGAAAAACCCAAACCTCCACGGCGTTGTCCAAACAACAATGCCATGGACTCTAATAAGTTTTCTGCCAGTTTGGTTTTTTGTAGCATGACACCCATAAAAACAAATAACGGCACGGCAATTAGTGTGCCGTTGGTCATAATGCCGTATAGGCGATTGGGCAAAGCATTAAGGAAGGACATATCAAATATGCCAAAAAATGAACCCGCAAAAGCGAATATTATAGATACACCAGCAAGGGTAAAAGCAACCGGATAACCCGCCATTAACAATACAATTAATGTGGCAAATAAAACTAAGCTCATCCACTCCATTAGGTGTTTTCTTTAATAATTTTAAGGTTTGCAGCAATACTGTTAACGGCTTCTAAAAAAAGCAATATCGCCATAAGCGGTATGATACTTTTTAGCAAATAAACAAAAGGCAAACCGCCCGTTTCTCTCGATTCTTCTAACAAGCTCCACGATTGCACAACATAATCAAAACTGCTGTATAAAATAAATAAACACATTGGCATAAGCATGGTGATATGGCCAATAATGTCTACCCATGCTTTTTTAACATCACTAAATGTAGTGTAAAAAACATCCACCCGTACATGGCCATTGTTCTTCATGGTGTAAGAAATACCCAACATAAAAACCACGCCATGCATATACGTTACCGATTCTTGCACCGCTATCCAACCGATATTAAAGCCATAGCGCATTACCACAATAGCCAGTGTAACCAACACCATAAACAACGTTAACCACGATATGGCCTTGCCAATGTGGTTGTTAATGTTTTGCAATTTGCCCATTTTAAAGCGCGTTAATTAACGCGGTATTTTTTTTAGCATGTTTAATGTGGTACAAAAGCATGGCTTTAATTTCGTCAGGATTTTTCGTTAAGGTCATTTCACCCTCTAGTGGAAAATGCACACTGTGCAACCGTGACAGCCAAAAACGTACAGCGGCGGCACGTAACATCACATTCCAACCTTGTTTTTCATCATTTGTAAAAGGCCTTATTTGATTGTAAGCGGTTAATAGCGCACGGCTTTTTGGTTCATCTAATCCACACCAGCCATTTACCGATACCGCCACGTCATAAAGTAAAACATCGTTACAGGCGTAGTAATAATCAATAATGCCGGTTAATTTTTCGCCATCAAACAAGGTATTGTCGGGAAATAAGTCGGCATGGATAATGCCTTTAGGGCAAGAGTTTAAGCAAGGGGTCGACGATTTAGCCTCTAAATAGGCCATTTCATCTTTTAATAAATTCGCATCAGGTTGCTCTAACTTGTTCTCTAGTTGAGCAAACACTTCGTGTCGCCATGTTGTACCACGGTCATTGGCTCTTGTTTGTTTAAAGCTTTGGCTGGCGTTGTGCATTTCGGCTAGGGCTTTGCCTAATGCTTGGCATTTTTTTAAATTAGGTGTCTCGTCGGTGCCACCACGTAAACGTTCTACTATTGCTACGGGTTTGTTTTCAAAATTAAATACATAGTCACCACTTTTTGTAGCAATGGGGTGCGCACAGGGGATGTTGTTTTTATTTAGGTGCGCCATCAAGTCCATAAAAAATGGCATGTCTTGCAAATTATTTTGCTCAAATACCGTTAATACGTATCGTCCTGACGCGGTATTTAAAAAATAATTGGTGTTGGTAATGCCGGCGGCAATGCCTTTAATGCTTTGTATTTCGCCCAAGTCGTAATGGCTTAATAATTGCGCTAACTGATTGTCATCGTAAGAAGTGTAAACAGACATAGGTGCAAGATTAAGTTTTTGAAAAAGCATATTTTATCAGATGAACAAAAAAGTAGTTTATTTTGTCAATGGTATGGACTGCTACTAATAAAACGCATGTTGCGTGACATTACGCGTTTAATAAAAAAAATTGCCACTATCGTTATTGATTCAGCATAAAAAGTTTTCTAAGTAACCGTTTTTAACAAACACGGTGTTTTAAAGTCCAACAAAGTCATGCCTCAAGTAAAAATGATAGAAATAATTTATTAGCACCCAAAAGCATAAATTATTACCGAAGCGTGTGGGAAGTGCGCATCACTTTGTTACCGTACGTAAGGTAACTCAGCAAAACCTGAAGGGGTCGAAGGAAGTTGGTTATACGGTGAACTTTACGAAAAGCTAAAAAAACCTTTATTAGTAATTGCATATATTAGAAAATACTAATATAATGAGGAACATCTACAGGATAACAGCAATATTAATTGCAACCTGTAACAAAGATGGTCAGCTACATAGGCAT
>CAZPSE010000052.1:0-11160 GCA_964589575.1 uncultured Gammaproteobacteria bacterium
ATGAGCAGATACAAGCCCATCTCCTACACGTTCACAAGCGTCAGCTCCTGCACGCACTGCTGCATTAACTGCGCCAGTTTCGCCACGAACTAAAACTGTTACGTATCCGCCACCAACAAATTGACGACCGATTAAACGTACTTCAGCGGCTTTTGTCATGGCATCAGCCGCTTCAATTGCCGGCACAAGACCACGTGTTTCAATCATGCCTAATGCAATTCCCGTTATTTCATTTGCCATACTCTTTCTCCGAACTTAAAGTAAATTGTAAAATTTTATTTGACGGTCAATCCGTCCAATCATCAATAATCCCAGCAATAGTGAGATCGGTAAGGGTTCCATATTCTGGCATAGCATGCCGAGCTGCAGAACCACTAACTGTTACGACCCACTGTCCTGGTGGTACGCCAACAGGATCAGAAGCAACACACAACTTCCCTTTATAATCACTTAATACTCGTAAAGAAACACTTTTTAACCCATTTACACGTCTAGTGCTTACCAAGTCATCAATTACTTTCATAATTTCCATTTTTAATCTTCTTTCCAATAGTCAATAATGCCTACTATTGTTAAATCACTTGGGTATTCTTTACTTCCGGCTGCTTCTCTAGCGGCAGAACTGCCCACACATATAACCCAGTCACCGGGTATACAACCAACTGAATCTACCGCTACTAACGGTGTGCTACCTGCTTTATCTCTAACTACTAATAAAGGTCTGTGACCTAAATCTTCTATTCTGTTTGTTGAAACTAACGTTTTTTCTACCTGCATAATCCTCATGCCACTTCCTCTTCAATAATTTCAAGGGAGCTTCCAAGTGGTTTATCTTGAAGGCTCATTTGGCAAATTATTTTTTGGCTTGCTACCAACTCAGGATATCGGTTCAATATCGCCGCTTTTACCATTTTGCATTTTTCTATTAAACGCTCTTTTGACCCTGGTACCCTAGAATCGTAACGGTAATGTACCGCTATTGGTATAGGCAAACCTTTAGATAAATTCAATTTAGTAAATATCTTTATACCAATATCTAAATCTGCGGCTCCTTCTTCTACCGTATGAAGGTGTGCATAATAAGCTATATTTCGTAATTGAATTTCTTGAAATCCATCTCCAACACTAATATAACGTTCTGCATGCCCAATATCTTTATAGCAACCTTCGTGCAAGTCATTTACGTACTCTATTTGTGATAAATTATTTATCAACAAATTAACGATTAAACGTCTAATGCCTTCTTCAGGTTCACCATTACCGTTACCCCAACCATCTATGTTACTAATGTTTTCAACTTCCTTGTAAACTGCAAGGTGTGCCTGATCTGAATTCAAATTAACCGTATCATGATAGATTTGAGCATTATCAATGTAACGATGCACATTAACTTCACCCTTACTATCTGGTACATGAATCCTTATAGCATCGGTATCAGTATCAACACCTATCAATAAAATATCTATTGAAGCTCCGCAACAAAAACTATTTTCAATTGCTTCTTTAAATTCCGTTAATCTGGCTAAACCAGCTTCTGCGGCTAAATGGTCATTACTGGCATGAGCCGCACATCCTTGATGTGACGGATCCGAGCTACTGCGGTGATACACAACCACTTTTAAATAGTTTGTTCCTGCATCAGCGGCAACCGGATTACCCAATCTAAAACGAGCTAATTCTACACTTTCCCAATGGCGTACATTTGCTTCTACATTAAATAATGCACCAGCATAAGCACTACGCACCGTTAAAGCAGACAACGGTAAACGTAAAATATATTTAGATAATCCTTTCAACCTACCATCAGAGCAAGGAGAAATATCTACACAATGAAAGCCACAATCTAAAAAGAAACTTTGGGCATCTAAGGTATCTTCAGCCTGTAATCGTAAATTATCAGCAAACTGGTTAACCGAACTGTTCAAAGCACCAAAAGTACAATATGCATACATAGCTTGCATATCTAACCCGTTTAACCAAGCATTCTGAAGCAAGTTATCTGGCAGGGTATAACCCAACTCTCTTTGTGATAACGCTTGAGCTTGCTCAACAAACTCATTTTCATGCTGAATATTAGCCAGCTTTTTTAATGTTGGCACTATCGAATCAAAACGATCGGTAATAGCCTCTTCACATCGCGCCAACTGCGCATTAGCATTCAAATCTGTTAAAGGGTGTCTACACGTTTTTAACGGCAACCCTTCACAAGATATTACCGCTTTCGCATCAGTCATTACTGCTTTAGAAGCGGTTTTTACTACTTCTATTGGTTGCTTAACAGCTTTAACGGCCAAATCAATTTCAGCTGTACTTTTATTCTGTGTTTGACCCATTCCAACAGGTGCTTTTGAATAGCTGTTTAACCTATTCGTCAATCTACCTTTGTATGTGTTTTTTGTATTCACAGTTTTATATTCTAATTTTACTTAAGCTTAATATTATTAAAACTAATTAATATTAAGCACTAGCTCCACCAGACAAGGTAACTAAACCGGTATTACAGGTGCTTCCACCACCGCCAGTTACTTTAGACACAGCCACTTCTGGTCTTTCTTTATTTTTAAGTGCATAAGCACCTATATTGGTTCTTTTAACAGACGCACCTTGTTGTGTTTGATTGCGAGAAGATGAGAACAGTCCTTCTGTTCCTGTAACAGAACCACCTCGTGACCAATCATCACCAGTAATACTCACTCCGCTTTCACTACCTTCGCCAGTAATACGTTCAACTACTTCGGTTTCAACCGGTTTTACGGCAGAAATAGCTGGGCTACTAACACGTTCATGACGGAATTCAGGTGTACCAGAAATCACACCCTCTGCCTTGTTTATAGCACCGGTAATTGAGTTTCTTTGTGCATATACGCTACTATGCACCGGTTCATTAGTTTTTTGTGTCCAAGCCGATTTAGCAGGCGAGGTTACAGAAAAATCTGACTTATAAACTTCCATAATTTCTTCTTGTATTGGCTCACTCGTATTTGATTGAGCTATGTGATGTCGAGCACCACTATTACATAAAGCTCTATCTTTAATATCTTGGTAAGGTGTTCCAGTTATTCCCTGACAAACACCACGTCTAAAATTTCCAGACATTCTTTCATCTATAGCCGGCGTAATACCAGAAACGGGTACCGCTGCAACATTATCGTGCCGTGCCATACGCTGATCATTTTGCGATACCGCTAAAGCATCACAAAACTGACCAACCTGTTCACGACCAATATAGTCATTACCCGTTACCGTATTACAAACACCTTGATCATTACCCGTCATATTAGTAGCAATACCCGTTTGCACACCACTAATCATTTGGTTTTTCCAAGTTTGGCTTGGAGCGCTCAGTTGTGCGCTAGATAATGGTACTTGAGAGCATGATTTTTTAAAAAACTCTTGGCTCACATATTCGCTTCCGGTGACGGCCGAGCAACTGCCTCGGTCGTCACCCGTTAACTTTGGGGAAGAACTGGCCTCCGTGCCTGTAACAGCCCCTCCATGCAACGTGTGCATTTCGTGAACTTTATTAGAGCGCTGATTACAATAGCCAGATTTAGCCGGCTCTCCATATTGACTACCTGTAACACTTTGACACGAACCTGGCTCATTGCCAGTTACTCGCTCACTACGATCAACTAAATTACCCGTAATGCTCATGCCACCACGACTAGAGTCTACACCTACTTTAGCAATTGATTGCTCAGGTGCTGAACCACAAACCGTTTGAAAGCGTTCGCTCGATACATACTCTGTACCTGTAACTCGGCGACATATATCTTGATCATCACCTGTGATACCCGAAGTACGAGAAGATTCACCACCAGAAACAGGTACACCAGCTGCTGTATGGCTCTCGCCAACTTTTATCGGCGCAGCTTTAGCTTGTAAACGAGGAGCCGTATTAGAATACTCGCTACCTGTAACACGTTGGTTCGAACCTGCTTCAGAGCCTGTAACCGCATTATCGCGAGATTCATCCGCGCCGGTTACAGATAAGTTTTTAGAGGTTGCACCCATAACAACTTTTTCTTTGGCTTTACTCATATTAAGAGACGAACAAAATGCTTCAAAATGTTCAGAACCTAAATATTCACTACCCGTTACAGACTTACAACTTCCCGTTTCTTCGCCTGTTACTTTACTGTTTCCTGCGGTACTGCTTCCTGATAAAATTTGACCTTTACCTGTTTCACTAAAACCTACTTTAGGAGCTGAAGCTCTTGGGATGCTGCTGCAAAAATTTTCAAATTGCTCTACACCCAAATACTCTGTCCCTGTAATCGCTCTACATGCACCAGATTCAACACCTGTTACTTTTTCCGTTGACTCGACTTGCGTTCCTGATACTGATTGACCCGACAATGTCGTTCCAATTTCTACTTTATCTGGAGCTGCTCCAAAATCTTTACGAACACGACCACTAGGACGACAAGCTTGAGAGTCTCCACGACCCACTGCACATCGGTCTTCGCGACGCATTTTAGACAATTCTCGCCCAGTTAACGACGAAGAAACAGCACTACGAATTACAGACTTTCTAGCTTGACTGCCGGCTTTACCAGGTAAACCAAGCTTACCTTTTTTAGATAAGGTATTACGACGCTCACGACAAATAGCCCGAACACTTGAAGATGCGTTAATAGCGGCTCCAGAGTTGGTATCTATTAAGTCACAAATTGCATCAATAGACTTATCATTATCCACTACCGCCGTTTCTTCACCTTCTGCACATGCATCACAACACGCTTCAGCCGGTTTAGAATCAATAAGACTTACCGCGCCTGCTGGTTTATTTTTTACACGACCAACATTAGCAGTACTAGGCAAAGATCGTCTTCCTTCTTTTGCTAGCATAGCTCGTCTTGCTTTTGACAATTCTCTGCCTGTAAGCATGTTAGCTCCATTACTTGAGGCAGGCTTTGCAACCTCTCCTACAGAAGAGCTTTGCGCTGCTTGCGAACTATTAATCACCGGCTGTGCGACAGCTGTCGACACAGAAGATACCGCAGGTTTACTTCGACCCGCCCTATTTTGACCAGCTTTTATCTTAGCACCGCCCGTGCGTGACATTTCGAGGCGTCTTGCCCTCGCCAAATCACGCCCTGAAGACACTGCTGATTGTGTTGAATCAGTCATACTGAATTACCTTAACTTAAAGGTTTTCTAACTATTTTGTACTTCCTTGCCTAAAGAGAACAAAGAAGCACGCTACCTGCGTTAGCCACTTAAAGGCTAACACCATCAAAGGCTAAATTAACGCCCGCGATGTACTACAAATGACATACCCTGACTTTGTGAGTAGTTATCATAACCAATCAAACGTACGTGATTATTAGGATATTCACGATGACACGCTTCTAACTCAGCTAATACTATGTCTACTGATTGCTCACCAAACATTGGTAATTTCCACATGTACCAGTAGTAATTAAATGCACGACTAGGCTCTACGTGTTCAATTGCTGGGTTCCAGCCTTGTGCTATAACATAAGCAATATGAGCACGAGTCTGATCTGCTGTCATTTCTGGCAAATAAGAGAACGTCTCGAATTTTGGTGTTGATTTATAATCTTGTATTTCAGCCATTACTAAAAACCTCTTTAAATAATTTCTTTATAACAACTAACAATAGCAACCCCTAATTAGGAGCCGCCATAATTAGATATTAACGGTTAACGTTATCCAGTTTATCAACTGTATCGAATTCGAACTTAATCTCTTTCCATGTTTCCATGGCAATTTTCAATTCTGGACTATGTGACGCAGCTTGCGACAAAATTGTTTTTCCTTCACGCTCAACATCAATACCGCGATTACGCGCATCAACACAAGCTTCAAGAGCAACTCTGTTAGCCGCAGCACCTGCTGCATTACCCCAAGGGTGACCTAACGTACCGCCACCAAACTGCAATACAGAATCATCACCAAAAATAGCAACCAATGCAGGCATATGCCATACATGAATACCACCAGAAGCAACAGGGAAAACACCCGGCATAGAACCCCAGTCTTGGTCAAAGAAAATACCGCGACTGCGATCTTCAGGGATGAAAGATTCACGCATTAAATCAACCCAACCTAATGTAGCTGCACGATCGCCTTCTAATTTACCAACAACCGTACCCGAATGAAGGTGATCACCACCAGACAAACGTAAACATTTAGTTAGTACGCGGAAGTGGATACCGTGATGCGGGTTACGATCAACAACTGCATGCATAGCACGGTGAATGTGCAACAACATACCGTTTTTATGACACCATTGTGCCAAACCGGTATTACAACAAAAACCACCAGTAAAGAAGTCATGCATAATAATTGGGCTACCAATTTCTTTAGCAAACTCTGCACGTTCGTACATTTCTTCTGGTGTTGGTGCTGTAACGTTTAAGTAGTGACCTTTACGCTCACCTGTTTCAGCTTCTGAAGTTTCAATAGCGTCCTGACAAAACAGGAAGCGATCACGCCAGCGCATGAAAGGCTGAGAGTTAACGTTTTCATCATCTTTAGTGAAATCTAAACCACCACGTAATACTTCGTAAACTGCACGACCGTAGTTTTTAGCAGATAAACCTAATTTAGGTTTAATGGTACAACCCAACATTGGGCGACCATACTTATTCATTTTGTCTCGTTCTACCTGAATACCATGAGGCGGTCCGTTACACGTTTTAACGTAAGCTAATGGGAAACGAATATCTTCAAGACGTAATGCACGAAGTGCTTTAAAACCGAATACGTTACCTACTAAAGAGGTTAGGATGTTTACCACCGAACCTTCTTCAAATAAGTCAATTGGGTAAGCAATAAACGCATAGTGACAAGTATCATCACCAGGTACATCTTCAATGCGGTAACAACGTCCACGATAGTAGTCCATATCGGTCAACAGATCAGTCCACACTGTGGTCCAAGTACCTGTTGAAGATTCAGCAGCAACAGCAGCTGAAACTTCTTCACGATCAACACCCGGCTGGGCAGTAATCTTAAAGCAAGCCAATATATCTGAATCTAGCGGAACATAGTCCGGTTGCCAGTAAGTTTCGCGGTAATCTTTGACGCCCGCTTCGTATATCTTAGCCATGAAGTTCTCCTATGAGTTTATGACCCGTGATGTATCCAGATATTCAGTAAAGCCATCTCTGACGAATACCTATATTCTGGGTCGAATTCTAATTACAGTTTCAAACTCACAATTTAAGCAATTTTTTAAACTGGCAAAAGCCAGCCCAAATCATTAAATATAAAAGTGGGTATTGAACCGCATGGATGCATTATGTAGAAAAGATACTATAAATTGAAATTGATTCTTTCTATTTATAGTATAGACTATCGTCTATGAGACACACTAACATTACCAACCTAATTCGTCATGTAACCTTACGGCAACTTCAAATTTTTGAGATGGTCGTTCGCCTTGGCGGCTATACACGCGCAGCCCAAGCACTGCATTTAACGCAACCAACTGTGTCTATGCAAATTAAAAAACTTAGCGAGGCACTTGGGCTACCACTATTAGAACAAGTGGGCCGCCATGTTCAACCCACTACCGTGGGGCGCGATGTTTACAGTGCCGCTCAAGAAATTCTTGAACGTATCGACATACTAGAAGATGCCGCCTCCGAAAGGCATGGGGTGGTTAAAGGTGAATTACATATTGCCGTTATCACCACCGCAAAATACTTTATGCCCCGTATATTAGGTGCATTTATTAATAAATACCCACAAGTTAAACCGCGTCTAACGGTAACCAATAGAGCCAAAGTATTACAACGCCTACACTCTAATGAAGATGACTTACTTATAATGGGGCAAGTCCCCAAGCAACTAGCGGTAGAAGCCCACCCTTTAATAGATAATGAACTTGTGGTGGTTGCACCACTTAACCACCCATTAGCCAACGAGCGCAATATACCATTAAAAAAACTTTGTAACGAGCGTTTTTTAGTACGCGAAACAGGCTCTGGCACGCGCCAAACGGTAGACCGTTTATTTGCAGAACAAGGGCTAAAGGTACTGCCCTATATGGAATTAGGAAGCAGCGAGGCAATTAAGCAAGGCGTAATGGCGGGGCTGGGCATTTCTTTTTTATCACGAAGAAATTTACGACTAGAACTACTGGGGCAGCACATTGCATTGCTTGATGTAAAAGGTTTCCCTTTGATTCGTCGTTGGTATGCGGTGCATTTATCTAAAAAACGTCTGTCACTAACCGCCTCAACTTTTTTAGAATTTATGCTAACGCAAAGTAACGATATTTTAAAAGACACCCTACCAAAAACCCTCGAACAACATACCAAGGGGTCGACAAAATAGGCCTATTTTGTCGACCCCTTGGTATCAATAATCATGCAGTAAATTTCTTAGTAGCCTTTTTCAAACAGATATAATCAACAACTAAACCAAAATAACAAACCAATATTATGAAAAAAATTACCGTCGTTAACTTAAGGAAGCCCTGATTAACTAACGTCTAGTTTGGCAACGCCCGTTTTTATCTAGCTAGGCTTGCTTTTGCAGTGCCATCTCGATACCACAAAAAAGCATAACGACGCTAGATGAAAACGGGCTAAGCCCCGTAGGGCGAGCTTAGCAACACGCATCTGCTTCGTTGTGTCCCTTATTAATGGAATAACCATTAACTGCGGAACACGCCTTGCATCTGCATGTTGCTAAGCTCGCAGACTAGATGTTAGTTGATCAGGGTTTCCTTAAACCAATTATCATCAAAAAAACCGCACTATGCCTTAGTTGCCAATGTAGATTTAGTGATAATACGCTGGCCTGAAGAGCGGCAAGTGTCGGTTTTATACGGACGCTGTTTACACCGTGGCGCATTAATGTCTGACGCGACAATACTAGGTAATGACATTGTTTGTGGCGTTCATAATTGGGACTTTCAATATAAAACAGGCATAAGTAGTTACAACCCTGCAGAGCGTTTAAACAAGTTTTCATCTTGGATTGAAGGTGGAGAAGTTTTGGTCGATTACGATGAAATATCGGCATGGGAAAAAGACAACCCGCAAAATTATAAGCGCGATGAATATTTAGGTTTATATGCCGACTTACAAGGCACGCAAGACGAACCAGAAAATAATTACATTCAGCACCTTGCTAAATTTGCTTTAAACAAACTAGGCCATCATGGCGCAATGGCATCTATGGGTGTGCCTCGCCATCAATTACCCCAATGGAAAGACATACAAATTATTACCGCACAACTGGCCAAGTTGCCACTGTTAGACGGTGAAGCGGTTAATACCAAAGTAGTGATTGGTAAAAATGCTAAAAAACCGCTTATTTTAGACATCCCCTTATTTGTATCTGACATGAGTTATGGTGCCTTGTCTGAAGAGGCAAAAGTGTCTTTAGCCACGGGGGCTGAGTTATCTGGCACGGCAATATGTTCTGGCGAAGGCGGCATGTTGCCAGAAGAACAACAAGCCAACAGCAAATACATGTACCAATTAGCCTCTGGTCGTTTTGGTTTTTCTATGGACAAACTACTAAAGGTACAAGCGTTTCATTTTAAAGGCGGGCAAGGTGCAAAAACCGGCACCGGTGGGCATTTACCGGGCAGTAAAGTCACCGGTAAAATTGCCAAGGTGCGCGAGCTGCAAGAAGGGCAAGACGCTATTTCGCCCTCGCGCTTCCCCGACTGGGACAGTATTGAATACCAAAAAGAATTAGCAGCAAAAATACGTAAGCTAACAGGCGGTATACCCATCGGTTATAAACTGTCGGCACAGCATATAGAAACCGACATACAAGCAGCCTTAGATATTGGCGTAGATTACATAATATTAAACGGGCGAGGCGGTGGCACGGGAGCTGCCCCCACTATTTTTAGAGACAATATATCCGTACCCACCATACCCGCCCTTGCACGCGCGCGCCGTTATTTAGACAAGGTAGAAAGTGATGTAAGCCTTATTATTACAGGTGGTTTACGCCTGCCCGAAGATTTTATAAAAGCCTTAGCAATGGGTGCAGATGCGATAGCAGTATCCAACTCTGCCCTGCAAGCCATTGGCTGTTTAGCCATGCGTGCCTGCAACACCAACCAATGCCCCGTAGGCATAGCCACCCAAGACGAAAACTTACGCAAGCGTTTAAAAATTGACCAGTCTGCCCAGCAGTTGCACAATTTTTTTAGCGCCTCTACCGAGTTAATGCAAGTAATGGCACGCGCATGTGGGCATGACTCGCTAGATAAATTATGCATGGATGACCTAACCACATACAATAGAGACATGATGCACATGACGGGCATTAATTACGGTGGCGTTAACTAATTTAAAACAATATAAAACATCAAAAAATGGGCTAAACCGTCGACCCCTTGCTATAGAGGAAGTTTTTATTAAAGCAAAGGGGCCTGCACGCATAATGCTCCTGCAATTCTGTGTACCTGCACCCCTGCAAGCAACGATTTAGGCTGTTTTTAAGCCCTAATAAAAGTAGTTTAGTTTATTCTTCGCGCTTCCATTCATCACCTATTAAATCATCGTCATCATCCCAGTCGTATGTTTTGGTAGGGATTGGTTTATCTCGTTTTCTTAATACCATTGCCATCACAACACCTGCAACTGCACCAAATAAATGCATCTCAAACGATATACCTGGCTCGTTGGGGAAAATGCCCCAAATCATACCGCCAAATAAAAAAAACACCATCATCGCCAGTGCTATGGCCAATTTATCGCGGCGCATAATACCTATAACAAATAAAAAAAACATTAACCCGTGGGTTAACCCACTTGCACCAAAATGCACCACTTCTTGCCGAGCAAATACCCACGTTAATACACCACTTATTAACCAAACCCCTGCAATAGCAATGCTTGACGATTTGGGATAACCGTAAAACAATGTTGTACCTAAAACAATTAAAGGCAGCGAGTTACTAAACAAATGCCCCCATCCACCATGAATTAACGGCGCAAATAATACACCCAATAAGCCTGTTAGTTTTTGAGCCACAATACCAAACGGATGAATATTGACATTAACCATTAATGCAATTAGATGAATACTCCAAATTAATAAAATAAAACATAATGGAGCAATAAGAGATTGCTTAAACGAACGGTTGTCATAATTAATGTGCATACTAATTATGTTGGGTAGGTTGGTTAAAAATCAATGGTTTACTCAAAG
>CAZPSE010000053.1:0-10988 GCA_964589575.1 uncultured Gammaproteobacteria bacterium
TTCTCTACCACTGTGTTTCCCCCATAAAAAAAGCCCCTAGACGGGGCTTTTATTTATGGTGGAGAAAGAGGGATTCGAACCCTCGATGGGCTATTAACCCATACACCCTTAGCAGGGGCGCGCCTTCAGCCACTCGGCCATTTCTCCGTAAGTAGTATCAATTAAGTTTTAACACTTAACTCATTATTTACATCTTTGTTGTTCGTATCATCCTGATACTCATCCCTACGGGACTCGCTAAGCGCTCGCCAAATCGTTCCAGACGATTTAGTCAGCCACTCGGCCATTTCTCCGTAAGTAGGATTATTTAGGTTTTAACACCTAAATAGTTTTACATTTGTTTAATTTACTGCTGATTTTGCTATAACGTCTTAGCTAAAAATTTGATGCGTAGCATACTAATTATTAGCTAAGAGGTAAAGCAATAATATGAATTTTACTCTGAATCACCCTCTGTACTTTTAGCTTCCTGCTCTTTTTTGATACGATCATAAATTTCTTCGCGATGTACTGCGATTTCTTTTGGAGCATTAACACCAATACGAACTTGATTACCTTTTACACCCAACACTGTTACTGTGACTTCGTCACCAATCATTAATGTTTCACCAACACGTCTAGTTAGAATTAACATATTTTTTCCTTGATTTTATTATTAATTTATAACTTTCTTGTCTTAAGAAAGTAAGCGTAATGTATCACAATTTTATAAAATAAATTAGCTTTTTTCTAACTCAAAGGCTTTATGTAACGCCCTTACGGCTAATTCTAAATATTTTTCATCGACCACTACTGATATTTTAATTTCGGAGGTAGAAATCATTAAAATATTAATGCCTTCTTGTGCTAAAACTTCAAACATTTTTGCCGCAATGCCTGCATGGGATCGCATACCTACACCCACCATTGACACTTTAACAATTTGTATATTTGAGTCAAAAGATTCTGCTTTAAGTTCAGTCGCTTTATTTTTAATAATTTTTTCTGCTTTAGAAAAATCATTTCTATGAACCGTGAAGGTAAAATCGGTACACCCATCTGCACCTACATTTTGCACAATCATATCCACTTCTATATTGGCATCTGCAATCGTTTTTAATATTTTAGATGCTATGCCGGGTTGATCTGGCACGCCTTTAATCGTTAATTGTGCTTCATCTTTAGAAAATGCGATGCCCGATATAAGTGCTTGTTCCACTTGGTCTTCCTCTGTTGTTATTAATGTGCCTTCACCCTCTTCAAAAGAGGACAATACGCGTAATGGCACATTATACTTACCTGCAAACTCAACCGAACGTATTTGCAGTATTTTTGAGCCTAAACTTGCCATTTCTAGCATTTCTTCAAAGGTGATTTTATCTAATCGCCTAGCATCACTTACAACACGCGGGTCGGTTGTATAAACTCCATCAACATCGGTATATATTTGACACTCATCGGCTTTTAAAGCGGCCGCTAAAGCGACTGCTGAGGTATCTGAACCGCCACGCCCTAGTGTGGTTATATTGCCGTTTTCATCACTTCCCTGAAAACCTGCTACAACCACTATGTGCTGGCTATTTAAAGCGTCTGATATTTTTTTATCACAAATACTTTTAATTCGTGCTTTAGCATGCACATCATCCGTTAATATTTGTACTTGTGCACCGGTAAAGGATTTGGCAGCCACACCCAGTTGGTGTATCGCCATGCTAAGTAAAGAAATGGTAACTTGTTCACCCGTTGACACCAATACATCGTACTCTCGTGCAGATGGTTCGGTGGATATTTCATTGGCTAGTGCTACAAGACGGTTCGTTTCACCACTCATGGCAGACACGACGACAACAACTTGGTTGCCTTGTTTATGAAACTTAACAACTTTTTCGGCCACACACTTAATTCGTTCTACCGATCCGACTGATGTGCCGCCGTATTTTTGGACGATTAACGCCATTAAGTGTTCCTAAAGGTGGTTTTTTAAAGGCAGTAGTTTACTAAATTAGTTTGTCTTTGTACAAACTAAACAACGGCTCGGACAACAAAAAATACAGATAAAATGGCAAATAGAACGGACAGAAAAGTAAAGACGGTTTTTAGTATTTTAGCAACATTGCTAACTGTGTTAATTTTTTTAGATATAAAGTAAAAAAGTATACTCAGTAATATCATAAAAATTAAAATACGCATTTTTTACACTTCTTAGGTTAGGGCTTCTAATTGTACTTTTAAATCATCCATTTTTTCTGCTTTATTAATGCCAAGCTTTAAAAATATTAATACCTTTTGCGCCATTTCGTTTGATGAGTTAAGCACTAAACATTTATTTTCAGAATCTTCTTTTAATATATCACTTTGCATTAGCATCGCAACCAGGGGTTTTATATTGGGCGTTTGTTCTAAAATGGCAAATTTTATGCCTACTGCATTATCATTATTTGCTAAAAATAATGGTTCAATATGCTGCAATAAAAATGCAACCGGGTTGTTTTCAAAATTATCTACTTTTTGAGAATAATTAGCCCCTGCTATAAGGTAGCTGGCAAAATTTTGAATTTCTGCTGAGTTATAAGGTGTTTTCATAGAAGCCGATTTAACTTCTAGCTGATGTTTTAGTTTTGCTTCTTTAGCAGCATAAGACAAACGAATGATAAATAAATAAAAACTTAATATACCTTGGTAAAAAGCATTAAATAAGGAATAGTCTGGCTTTAAAAGGTAATACCTTACTATGCCTAAAAAAAGGGCTATTAAATCAAATACCGCAGCCCATATTAAACTTACCCATAACTGCACATCACCTGTCTGGTAGTTTTTAAGCGTTAATAATGCAATTTGTACCGGGTTTTTAGTTTCATTTAGTACTTCTTTTTTAAGCGTTTCTAAACGATCAAAACTGCTTTGTAATGCGGTATAACGCTGTAAGTTACCAATATGTATTTGCAATGCTTCGCGTTTTCCTGCTGATATTTTTTGTTCCGTTTGGGCAATTAATAAATTCAGTTTTTCATTATTTTTATTTAATTGATTGTATTGAATGATGTCTTCTTCTAAAACTTCTAATTTTTGGTAGTACACAATACCTTTACCTGCACCCTTACCCGATCTAAAACCACGGCTGCCTTCTTCTTTTAATTCACGTTCAAAACGTTGCAAGTCTTGGTATTGTTTTTCTAGATATTGGTTTTCTAATTTGGACACTAACGATGTAGTCTCTATAAGGCTGGCTACTTGTTGGGTGGTAATTTCTCTACTTTTATCTTCTTCGTCTCTGCCGGCATTGTAAATATACGTATATGCCGACAAGGTGGATAAAGCGGTTGCGCCAATATATACCAGTATTAATATCGGTTTACCCAGCCCTTTTACATAGGGCAAAGCAATAAGTGATATTGAAATAGCAAACTGCACAGCTACGGCAAACAATAACGAGTAGACCATTTCACCCATGTACAGCATCGCGCCAGAATAGGTAAAAATGCCATTTATTCCAGTAAGCAAAACAATCATCAAAACGATAACTGAAGGTAAATGTCTCTCTATCATAATAAGTATATAAGCAAATTCTTATATTATATGAGTTTATATACCCCAGCGCAATAAAAACAGTACATTCACTAAGTAGTAAGGCTTAAGAAACGTCTGAACAGAATTATTAAAGATAAAATTGGACGTGAGAACACACACAAGAGCAAGGGGTCGACGAAAACAGCACTTTTACAGGTGCAAGCACCAACCTCCTACGTTTTATAATTTACATATTATCTAATATTGCACTGGTTACTGCGTCTAGCGTTGCATCTATCGTTATTAATGGGTTCGCGCTTTGCTGTATCGCCGTCTCTGGGTCTTTTAAACCGTGACCCGTTAGCGTGCAAACTACCTTGCTACCCGCTTCAATTTTACCGCTGTCTATGTCTTTTAAAGCACCGGCCAAAGACGTGGCTGACGCAGGTTCACAGAAGATTCCTTCGTTAAGTGCCAGCATTTTTTGTGCGGCCAGTATTTCATCATCGGTACATTCATCAAACCAGCCGTTTGATTCTTCTTTAACTATCCAGGCTTTTTCCCAAGACTGTGGGTGACCTATGCGTATTGCTGTTGCCACCGTTTCTGGGTCTTCTACCATTTCGCCACGCATAAACGGCGCAGATCCCGCCGCTTGATAACCCACCATTTGTGGTAATTTGTTAACATAACCCGATGCATGGTATTCGGTATAACCCATCCAATGGGCGGTAATGTTACCTGCGTTACCTACGGGTAAACAATGATAGTCTGGCGCGCAGCCTAGCTCTTCTACAATTTCGAATGCGGCAGTTTTTTGCCCTTCTAAACGGTATGGGTTAATTGAATTTACAATGGTGACGGGGGCTTTATCGGCTACTTGTTTAACCAGCTCCATCGCATGATCAAAATTACCTTTAATTTGGATAACGACTGCACCGTGCATCATTGCTTGTGCTAATTTACCCAGTGCAATTTTACCTTCGGGTATTAATACAAATGCGGTTATACCTGCACGTGCGGCATACGCTGCGGCCGCGGCCGAAGTATTACCTGTTGAGGCACAAATTATTGCTTTTGCTCCTTCTTCTACCGCTTTGGTAACGGCCATAGTCATACCACGATCTTTAAACGAACCCGTTGGATTCAAACCTTCATATTTTATATAAATATCAATGTCTTGCTCTATTAATCTCGGAATATTATTAAGTCTAATTAGTGGCGTATTTCCTTCACCTAAAGAGATAATGCGTGTGTCATCATGCACAGACAATCTATCTTTATAGTTTTCAATTAGTCCGGTATATCGGGTACGAAAAGGCATAATATTGTTCTCTCTTTTTTATCCTAAAGATTCTACTCGAATCCTTAATAAGTCATTATCAACATGTTCTAAAGCTTCTATTTGCTCTAAAGCATCATTCATTTTTTGTTCTTTAACACGATGGCTAAGGATAACTATTGGCACACTGCCAGAATCATCAATTGGTGGGTTTTGCACAATAGCATCTATGCCGATGCCATTATCGGCCAATATAGTGCTAATTTCTGCCATGACACCGGTTTCATCATTTACATTCAAGCGCACATAATATGCGGTTTCAATTTCTTCAATGGCAAGCACATTAAGCTCTGCTATTGATTCTTTTTGAAAACCCAAATGCGCAACAGCATAAGGCGTATCGCTTGCGATAGAACGCGCTAAATCAATAATGTCTGCCACTACTGCCGACGCTGTAGGTTCTGCACCTGCACCCGCTCCATAATACAAACTGGGGCCTAACGCATCACTTTGAATCAAAACGGCGTTCATCACACCGTCTACATTGGCGATCAAACGCCCTTCTGGTATTAATGTTGGGTGAACACGCATTTCTATGCCATTTTTGGTGCGTACTGCTAAACCTAAATGTTTTATTCGGTAGCCTAGTTCATTGGCATAAACCACATCTTCTGCCGATATTTTTGTAATACCTTCAGTAAAAACTTTATCAAAACTTAGTGGTATGCCAAAAGCTAACGAGGCCAGTATCGCCAATTTATGTGCGGCATCAATTCCTTCTACATCAAATGTTGGGTCGGCTTCTGCATAACCTAACTCTTGCGCTTCTTTTAATACATCTGCAAAATCTCTGCCTTTGTCGCGCATTTCTGTCAAAATAAAGTTGCCTGTACCATTAATAATACCGGCCAACCAATTAATTTTATTGCCAGCTAAACCTTCACGCATGGCTTTAATAATGGGTATTCCACCTGCAACTGCAGCTTCATAACAAACACTCACGCCTTTTTCTTCGGCAGCTGCAAAAATTTCTGTACCGTGCTTTGCAATTAAAGCTTTATTGGCGGTAACGACGTGTTTACCATTTGCAATGGCTTGCAAAACAAAGGTTCTGGCCGGTTCATAACCACCAATTAACTCAATTACAATATCAACATTGTCATCTTGAATGACATCGGCCGCATTGGTAGATAATTTAATTCCGTCCAAACCGAGTTCTTTGGCATTATCCAACTCTTTGGCGGCCGCATGAGTAATTTTAATTTTACAGCCTGTTTTACGTTGTATTTCTTCTGCATTTCGTTTTAATACCGTTGCAGTACCGCCACCAACCGTGCCTAACCCTAATAGCCCAACATTAACTGTTTTCAATCAATTCTCCTAAGAATTATCATTTTTCAACATTTCACGAATACCGCGAATTGCTTGTCTTGTTCTATGTTCATTTTCTATCAAACTAAAACGAACGTGATCATCACCATATTCACCAAAACCTATGCCTGGTGATACCGCTACTTTAGCTTCTATCAGTAATTTTTTAGAAAACTCTAACGAACCCATTTTTTTAAATTTGTCTGGTATGGGTGCCCATACAAACATGCCAGCTTTGGGGTAGTCTACTTGCCAGCCAATTGCGTTTAGCCCATCACAAAGTACATTTCTTCGTGATAAATACAATGCTGTTATATCTTTAACACATTGTTGATCGCCTTCTAATGCTTCTATCGCCGCCACTTGTATTGGGGTAAACATGCCGTAGTCTAAGTACGATTTTATACGCGCCAATGCTGCCACTAACGTTTTATTGCCCGACATAAAACCAACACGCCAACCTGGCATATTGTATGTTTTAGACAGTGAATAAAATTCAACAGCCACGTCTTTAGCCCCTTCTACTTGTAATATAGACGGTGCTTTATAACCATCAAAGGCAATTTCTGCATAGGCCAAATCGTGTATCACCCATATTTCGTGTTGTTTGGCCATGGCTACAACACGTTCAAAAAACTCCAGCTCTACACATTGCCCCGTTGGATTACCAGGAAAGTTAATAACCAACATTTTAGGTTTAGGAAAAGATTCTTTAATCGCTTTTTCTAATTCTTCAAAAAAATCCACATCGGGTGTCATTTTTACATGACGAATATCAGCACCAGAAATAACAAAACCATACGGATGAATTGGATAGGCAGGATTAGGCACTAATACAGAGTCACCCGGACCTGTAACGGCCAAAGCCAAATGAGCCAACCCTTCTTTAGAACCAATTGTAACAATCGCTTCGGTTTCTGGGTCTATATCAACATCAAATTTATTTTTATACCAGTTGGATAGTGCCTTACGTAAACGTGGTACGCCACGCGACATAGAATAACGGTGGGTATCTTTTCTTAAAGACGCCTCTACCAATTTTTGAACAATATGATCTGGTGTTGGTTGGTCTGGGTTGCCCATTCCAAAATCAATAATGTCTTCTCCTTTCGCTCGCGCTTCTGCTTTTAAATCATTAACGATATTAAATACATAAGGTGGAAGACGTTCGATTCTGGGAAAATTAGTATTCAACAAAGTGTCCTAAAAAAGGCGTGGGTTAAACGATAATTGTATCAAAATTTATCGTTCTAATGATATAGTTTGCTTACCAAATAACTGTGAATAAGCAATTAATGAATTTTTCTCTCGACTTAAATAACAAAAACCGAACGATTGAAGGTTACGGTGAGAATTATTTTAAAATTAATGGTCAACAAACTCAAAATAACATCCTTATTTCGCTAGAAAATATAGAAATATTTGAAGGCAAGGCAAATGAAAAAAAATTAATCAGTGATGACTTAATCAATAAAATTCTTAAAATGAAACCCGCTATTTTGATAGTGGGTACGGGTAAAACGCATATCCTGCCAGATAAGAATTTGTTTGGCTTAATGATGAACAACAACATAGCACTGGAAGTGATGAACACAGGTGCCGCTTGTAGAACATTTAACGTATTAATATCCGAAGATAGAAGTTGCGCGGCTATCTTGTATAAAGAATAAAGCCCTATAAATTATTAGCCGCCCATTCATGTGCTTTAGACAAAGCATTAGTAATACCGGCAGCATTTTTACCACCAGCTTGTGCCATATCCGGTCTACCACCGCCTTTTCCATCTACTTCTTGGGCAATGTCTTTAATAATAGTATTAGCACTAATGGTTTTTGTTAAGTCTTTTGTCACACCCACCACCAACATGGCTTTGCCATCAATTTTTGCAGCTAATACTACGACACCACTACCCAATTGATTTTTTAGCTTATCTAACATTTCTCGTAATGTTTTATTGTCTGCATTTTCAATTTCTTCGGCTAAAAACTTAATGCCATTATATTCTTTCGCTTTATTGCCTAATGACGAACCGGCTATAGAGGCCATTTTAAATTTAAGCTTTTCTAGCTCTTTTTCAGCCGTTTTCGCTTGCTGAATTATTTGTTCTACTTTTGCAGGTAATTGGCTAGTTTCTGTTTTTAATTTTGCAGACAGCGTTTTAAGGGTAGCGTCTTGTTTTAAAACGGATTGCATCGCTACAGCACCTGTTACAGCCTCTATACGACGCACACCCGATGCGATGCCCGATTCTGAAATAATTTTAAATAAACCAATTTCACCCGTGCTTTTTACATGCACACCACCACACAATTCAACCGAAAAATCACCAAGGCGCACCACGCGTACTTCATCGCCATACTTTTCACCAAACAATGCCATAGCTCCTGCTTGTTTCGCATCTTCTATATTCATTTGTGCGATATTGGCTGAGTTATTTAATCGAATCTCATCATTTACCCGTATTTCTATTTTGGTAATTTCTTCTGATGTCATACTTTCGTAATGAGAAAAATCAAAACGTAATACTTTATCTGTAACTAAAGAGCCTTTTTGTTGCACATGTGTGCCTAATATTTTGCGTAATGCCGCATGCATTATGTGCGTTGCAGAATGGTTGAGTACAATGTTTTGGCGACGATTTTCATCTACTTTGAGTGATACTGAATCATCTACAAAAATACTTCCCTGTTTTACTTTAACTAAATGAAGGTGTATACCTTGTTGCTTTTGTGTGTCAACAATTTCAGCTTTAATCGCTTTAGATTCCAACAGGCCGGTATCACCTATCTGTCCTCCAGATTCCCCGTAAAAAGGTGTTTTATCAAAAGCTAACCAAGCTGTATCGCCGGCATTTATCTGCTTCACTTCGGTGTCATCTTTAATAATTTTAATAACAGAAGCCCTATTTTTAAAACTATCGTAACCTGTAAATTCGTTACTAAAATCTAAATTAACGGCATTTTTTAAGTCTACTGCAAACTTACTGTGCGACCGACCGCGTTGTTTTTGTTGCTCCATCAAACATTCAAATGCTAACTTGTCAGTTTCCATATTGGCTTGGCGGGCAACATCTGCAGTTAAATCGATAGGAAAACCATACGTATCATAAAGTTTAAAAACTATTTCCCCCGACAACACGTCCGATTTTTCATCTTTAATTGCTTGGTTTAGAATAGTCATGCCTGATGCTAACGTTTCACTAAAGCGTTCTTCTTCTTGTTTTATAACTTTAACAAGATGTAATTTGTTGCTCTCTAGTTCTGGGTAGGCATCGCCCATTAATACAATCATGGTGCCAACCAGCTTATGTAAAAAAGCGTCTGTTTGCCCAAGCTGATGCCCGTGACGAGCAGCTCGGCGTAAAATACGCCTTAGTACATAACCCCTACCTTCATTAGAAGGTAAAACACCGTCATTAATTAAAAAACAAATAGAACGAATATGATCTGCTATAACACGTAGGGAGTTATTTTTTAAATCATTACACTGGGTTAGTTTGGCAATATCTGCAATTAAGCTTTTAAATAAATCAATATCGTAATTGTTATGTACATTTTGCAATATAGCAACTAGGCGCTCTAAACCCATACCTGTATCAACACAGGGGTGTGGCAATGGGTTTAGCGTTCCTTGTGCATCTTTGTCGTACTGCATAAAGACCAAGTTCCATATTTCTATGTACCTGTCGCCATCTTCATCTGGCGTTCCTGGCGGGCCACCAAATATAGCCTCACCATGATCGTAAAATATTTCTGTACACGGACCACAAGGTCCAGTATCACCCATTTGCCAAAAATTATCTTTTGCACCAATACGAGAAAACCGGTCTTGGCTAATACCAATTTTGTTTAGCCAAATATCTTCAGCTTCTTGGTCTTCTTCGTATACGGTTATCCACAACTTATCTTCTGATAGCCCAATAACCTTTGTTAAATACTCCCAAGCATATTGTATGGCCTCTTCTTTAAAGTAATCACCAAAACTAAAATTGCCCAACATCTCGAAAAAAGTATGATGCCTTGCGGTATAACCAACATTTTCTAAGTCGTTGTGTTTGCCACCGGCTCTTACACATTTTTGAGAACTGGTGGCTTTGTTGTAAGCCCTTTTTTCTTGCCCTAAAAATACTTCTTTAAATTGCACCATACCAGCATTGGTAAATAACAACGTTGGGTCGTTGCCTGGCACAAGTGGTGATGAAGCGACTGTTTTGTGGTTTTTTTGTTCAAAAAACGTTAAAAAAGATTGACGAACTTGATTGGTAGTTAACATATTTTTTATTGATTAAACGATTCTATAAAACCTTCGTAAGCTATTTTAATTTCGGACAAATCATAACCACGATTTGTTAGCTTACTAAAAAGTTTCATTTTATCAGGAAAAGACACAGGAACATTAGTAACTTTTTTAGATATTTGTTTTGTAATTGCATCAAGCCACTCATATTCATCAATCGCCTCTAAAGAGGCTTGAATCATCGACCCCTTGATACCTTTACCACTTAACTCGTAGCTGATTTTTTTTTGTCCATAACCTCTATTTAAACGAGAACGATAATAAACATCACTGTAGCGTTGTTCATTAAGATAATCTTGTTTAATCAACCGTTCAGTTACGTCATCTATTATATCTATAGCGTATTTTCTAGAAGTGAGTTTTGAGGTAATTTCTTGTATTGCATGTTCGCGCACAGATAAAAACCGAATTGCACTTTTATAAGCAAGCGCAACTTGGTCTTTATATTCAGAATCCACAAAATTTAGCTGTCAGTAGCAATAATTAAATTTCAGGCTCAGCTAAGGGTTCTTCTTGGTTTATATCTTCTGGCTGCTCTTTGGGCGACAATATT
>CAZPSE010000054.1:0-8897 GCA_964589575.1 uncultured Gammaproteobacteria bacterium
AATTACGGTTTAAACAGTTACAATAATCCATGTAATGGAAACAATAACATACCTTCGAACGGTGGCTGCAATAACAGCGGTTTTAACAGTAACAACATGCCGTGGAATGGTAACAACAACATGCCTTGGAACGGTGGCGGCAATAACAGTGGCTTTAACAGCAACAACATGCCGTGGAGTGGAAACAACAATATGCCTTGGAATAGTGGCGGCAATAACAACTCCGGTTGGAACGGTAATAACATGCCTTGGAACGGAAACTTTAACAGCAACAACATGCCGTGGAATGGAAACAATAATGGCTGGAATATGAACCAGGGCAGTAATAATTGGGCTCCCTATAACGGTGGTAACAACCAAGCACCTAATCCAGCTGCTGCACCCAGCCCACAAGGAAACTAATAAAAACCACTAAAAGCGTCGACCCCTTGGTGCAAACGCACACTTTCCAGCAAGGGATCGACGGTTTTAGCTGCTATTCGATTTACGTCTTTAATTTCTACTATTGGTTTTATGGGAAACTAACTTTGCCTGTTTTTGTAAAACACAATCGTTACTTTTGCATAATTAAAACGGCTTTATCTATTTCAATATCTAAATATTGTGCGTAATAATCAACTAAATTAATGCCTATTTGCCTTTCGGCAATTTCATTACCTTTATCGTCAATAATAATAACCGTCGGTGTGACAAAAACATTGTATTTTTGTGTCAACGTTTCAGCGGTTATTATCTGCCCATCCCAACCAATTATTTTGTCATGTAAATCTAAATAGACCGAGCGCAGATACATTTTATTTTCATAATCGTGGCTGCGTATCATGGGTTTTAACACTTCATTTTCTAACTTAATACAAAAAGCGCAATACTCTGCAGTAAACTCTAAAACAATGGCTTTTTTATTTTTTTTAGCCAATGCCGACAACTGTTGCAAGTTTGCTAAGCGTTCAACTTTTACGCCATCAAAAATGTATTCTTCGTCATCGTCATCATCATCTAAAAAACTAAAGACCATTAATGAGTATGAAATTAATAAAATAAAAAGTAGCGGTTTTTTCATGGTGAATATTTAATTGTAAGGTAGTTGTTTGAGTAATTAAGCCTTATAAAGTTCTCAATTACAAAGGTAGCCATAGCAGTTTTTTGCTAAAATAACCGCGTTCAATCTTATCATGGTTAATTCACGCATTATGAAAAAAATCTTAAAAATCGCCACACGTAAAAGCCCTTTAGCCCTATGGCAGGCAAATGAGGTAATGGCAAAATTAAAAGCGATTCATACTGATTTACATATAGAGTTAGTGACTATGACCACCAAAGGTGACCGCATTTTAGATGCGCCCTTAGCAAAAATTGGCGGTAAAGGGCTATTTGTAAAAGAATTAGAAGTGGCGTTATTAAATGGTGAAGCTGATATTGCTGTGCATTCGATGAAAGATGTACCGGTTGCATTCCCAGACGGGTTGCACTTAAACGTGATAATGAAACGTGAAGACCCACGCGATGCTTTTGTTAGTAACCGCTTTAGCTCTTTAGACTCGTTACCTAATAATGCGGTAATTGGCACCTCTAGCATGCGTCGCCAAGCGCAACTTAAAACCAAGTACCCAAGCTTTATTTTTAAAGACTTGCGTGGTAACGTAAATACGCGATTAAAAAAATTAGATGACGGTGAGTTTGATGCCATTATTTTAGCCAGCGCAGGTTTAATACGATTAGAAATGGAACACCGAATCACGCAATTTATTGATGTAGATACTTGCTTACCCGCTATTGGACAAGGCGCAATAGGTATTGAATGCAGAATAGATGATAGCGAAACAGAGGCATTAATCGCCCCACTTTTTGATAAAGAAACGCACATTTGTTTAATGGCAGAACGCGCCATGAACCAAACACTAAATGGTGGTTGCCAAGTACCTATTGCAGGTTTTGCCACTTTAAACGGTAACACTCTAACCATGAACGGTCGTGTGGCCGAAGTTGACGGCAGCAATATGTTGTACGTAAGCGATAGCAGTACCTGTGATAACGCCAAACAGTTAGGCGTTAATTTAGCCAATCAATTATTAAAAAAAGGCGCGCAAGCCATTTTGAAAAATGCAGGACTGCATTAATTTGTAAATAATATTATGCAAAAAATTTCTAACGCCACCCCAGATAACGACACGATAGAAGCAATTTTTATAGCCGTTAGAGAAAATAATTGTTTAGAAATTGCCCGTCTTTTACAACCGCTTAACCCACCAGAAATTGCCCACGTTGCCGATGCCTTACCTGCAACTGACCGACCACGTTTACTAAAATGCATCCCTAACGGGTTAGATGGCGAAGTATTGTTGCACATGGGCGAAAATGCCGCCGCAGAACTGGTTGAGGCGATGGACACCAATGCACTTCATCAGGCTACCGAACTGATGGATACTGCCGACGTAGCTGAGTTACTGGAAGAAGTATTAGATAAAAATGCAGGTGAAGAGTTGCTCGACGTGATGGATCAACAACGCCGAGAAAGAATTGAGTTAAACCTAAGTTACGAAGAAAATACCGCTGGGCGTTTAATGCATACCGATGCCATTACCGTGCGGGCAGACGTAACCTTAGAAACCGTGCAACGTT
Organism: uncultured Gammaproteobacteria bacterium; assembly: GCA_964589575.1. Classification (GTDB taxonomy): domain Bacteria; phylum Pseudomonadota; class Gammaproteobacteria; order QNFE01; family CAZPSE01; genus CAZPSE01. The sequence continues at coordinate 2,620 of CAZPSE010000054.1, forward strand.
ATTTACGCCGTATGGACAAAGTGCCAGAAGATACCAACGTATTAATGGTCGTTGATAGAAACAACCGTTTTATTGGTGCAATATCCGTTTTAAGTTTGGTATTGCATACAGAAGATGAGTTGGTTGAAGCGGTTATGGAAAAAAATTGGCGCACCATAAACCCAGAAATGTCGGAACAAGAAGTGACCCGTATTTTTGAAAACCACGATTGGTTTTCTGCCCCAGTGGTAGATAATAAAGGCCATTTTTTAGGACGAATAGTAGTCGATGACGTTATTGACTCGATACGAGAAGAAGCCGATCGCGCTTATTTAAGCCAATCAGGCTTAGGTGAAGATGAAGATTTATTTGCACCGGTTATCCCCAGTGCAGGCAGACGCGCTGTATGGTTAGGTGCCAATTTGGCCACCGCTTTTTTAGCCTCTTGGGTTATCGGGTTATTTGAAGCAACCATAGAACAAGTGGTCGCCCTTGCCGTATTAATGCCAATTGTTGCTAGCATGGGGGGCATTGCAGGTAGCCAAACGCTTACGCTTACTATTCGTGGTTTAGCCATGGGCCACATTGTAGATAGCAACACCAAATGGTTGCTAAAAAAAGAGCTGGGTATAGGTTTAATAAACGGTTTAATGTGGGCTTTAGTAGTCGCGTTTATTACTTATTTATGGTTTGACAACCACCAGTTATCAATCATTATCGGCGCGGCGTTAGTATTAAACATGGTGGTAGCCGCCGCCGCAGGTATAACAGTACCGTTAGTATTGCAAAAATTACATATCGACCCTGCCATTTCTGGCGCGGTGGTATTAACTACGGTGACAGACGTAATAGGTTTTATGTCGTTTTTAGGTTTAGCCACCATTTTTTTACTTTAACCACTGATGAAAAAGAAAAACATTCTTATAACCCGTCCGGGTGAGCAAGGCGAAACCTTAGCAGAACAATGCCGAGCTTTAAATTATTCGGTTACGCTTTTACCCATGCTCAAAATTACCCCCCTTTTTGTCGACCCCTTGGTTGTTACAGCCAATAAAAAAAATATTGATATTGTTATATTTATTAGCCCAAATGCCATTAAATACGGTTTAGCTACCGTAAAAAAACAAATTAACTACCAACACTTAGCCGTAGTGGGAAAAAGCAGCTTGGCATTATTAACTAAAAACAATATGGCCTGCAATATTTACCCTAAAAGCTTGTTTACCAGCGAAGGTTTGTTAAACCATCAATTACTGCAACATGTTGTAGGCAAAAATGTGTTGATTGTTAGAGGCGGTGCAGGGCGTGAGAAACTTAAAAATACACTAGAAAACCGTGGTGCAAAAGTGGACTATTTAGACGTTTACCAACGAACCGCTATTAATTATTCTCAACAGCAAATAAAGCCCATATATCAAGCAGCATTCGATATTGTGCAAGTTAGTAATCAACAAACTTTAGACGGTTTAATGCCTTATGTTAAACAATCCAGTTGGTTTAATAAAAGCCACTGGTGGTTATTAAGCGAACGAACTAAAAAAATCTGTATTCAATATGGTATAAAAGAAACAATGTGTCACATAATTAAACCTGGCAATAAAGCCTTTATTAAAAACTTATGAAAGATGAAAAAAAACCACTAGCTAATAGTGCAAAAGAACAAACAAACAAAACCAACTCTAAAAAAATAGAAAAAAAGCCTAAAGGGCTAGGTTTTTCGTTATTTTTTACCTTTATATTATTTGCACTAATCGTAGCATCACTGTTGTTTGCTTATACTTGGTATAACCCAAAAATAACCAACCTAAAACAAAATGTTTCTTCGCTAAATGAGCAAATAAACACGCTAAAACAAAATGATCGGCAAGAATATTTAAGTAACCAAATTAAGCAAATAAGTACAGCCTTTCAGCAGTTAAAACAAAAAAGTACCGAGCTTGCCCAAAGCAATAAAACAGCTTTAGATAAAATTAATAGGCAGATTTTTTTAAACAAACAAAGTTGGGTCTATTCTGACATCCACTATTTATTAAAACTTGCTGTAAGACGAGTAAATTTAGTGGGTGACAGCAAAGGTGCTATTGCCGCTTTAGAAGCTGCTGATGATGAAATAAGAAAAATTGAGAATGCCGAATTATTAGAAATTAGAAAAACCATATTTGACACCATAAAAACGTTACAATCGGTACAAGAACCCGATACAGAAGCGTTAGTACTAAAAGTTAATTACATTAAACACTTATTGTTAAGCGACAAGGTTGAACAAAAAAATAACTTATACACGCTAAGCCGTAAGCCTGACTTAAACCATATCGAAAGTAAAAAAATGAGTATTGAGCAATCAATTACGCAATTTTTTAGTCAATTTTTTACCATTAAAACAACGGCCAATAAACAACAAGTAAACGAGCAAAAACAACAAGCACTGTTATCTAAAATCCGATCTGAACAAGTTGATGTGTTGTTGTTAATAGCAAAAATAAAACATGCAGTGCTGTCTATGAACCAAGAACATTTTAGCTATTACACACAAAAGCTATTTGATGTTTTAGCCAATAAAAACACCGACATAATTATTAAAAGTGCAGTTCACAATTTATCCACTAAAAATGTAGGCATTAGCTTGCCAAGTGCAAGCTTGCCTTTGCTGCGGTATGAGTTATTGCTAGAAAAAATGCAACAAGCAAACCAAGGAGCTAAAAGATGAGAACCCTCATTTCGACATTAATTTTAGTCATTATTGCCATGTTAATTGCCACAACAATAAAAGATGACCCAGGTCATGTCATTATCGAAATTGCTGGAAAAACCATAGAAACCAGTTTTGCATTTTTTGCATTTTTCTTTTTACTGCTGTTTATTGCTTTAAATTTATTAATTAAAATGGCTTTATTTATATACCATATCCCCCTAAAAATGGGGCTGTATAGAGCCAAACAAAAAAGTGCCAGTGCGCGTTTTGACTTAACTCATGGCCTTATAGATTTAGCCGAAGGCAAGTGGGCCGATGCCGAAAAAAAATTATCTAAATTAGCTGATTTTAGTGATGCCAAATTGATTAACTATTTGGCCGCTGCCCGTGCCGCCCAACACCAAAAGGCCCATAGTAGACGGGATGCTTATTTAAAAAAAGCGATAGAAAAAAACCCCGAAGCCCAAGTGGCCGTAGGAATTACACAAGCAGAATTGCAACTGTCTCATAACCAAACAGAACAAGCACTTGCCACATTAAACTGGTTATTATCACTTAAGCCAAAGCATATTTATGTAAAAAAATTATTAGCAAAAACCTACCAAAAACTGGGTGACTGGCAAAAACTTATAGAACTCATGCCCGAATTGCGAAAACACCGGTTATTTAATGATGCGCAATTAATAGAAATGGAAAAAAATGCCTATTTGCAGCAGCTAACTCATTTAAAAGGCAACAATGACGAACTGCAAAACCTGTGGAAAAGCGTACCTAAAAAGCTAAAAATAGATAATCAACTTTTTTCTCAATACTGCAAACAAATGTTTAGCTTAAAAGAAAACACCGCATTAGAAGCGGGTATTCGTTTGCGAATGGATAATGATTGGGATGAGGACATTATCCATTTGTATGGTTTAATCATATTAAAAGACAATACAAAAATGCTTAGTTTTGCAGAAAATTTATTAACCAAACATGAAAAAAGCCCCGCGCTATTTTTAACTTTAGGCAGGCTTTGTATGCAAAAAAAGTTGTGGGGTAAAGCAAAAACCTATTTTCAGCAAAGTTTATCGTTTAAGGTCTCGGCAGAAACCTACCAAGAGTTGGCTAATTTACACGTTCAGTTAGACGAGTTTGATGAGGCGAACGCCTTATACCGTAAAGGGTTGCAATTACTGGTTTAGTTTAGCTGTTTAGCCGGTTTAAAAGTCTCTAAACAACCCGTAATTTATGACTCTTGAAAATCAAAAGAATCTGAATACATATTATCTGCATTTAAACCGTTATTTATTACTGCCGTTCGTGATGCATCAATCATGACTGGTGGGCCGCACATATATAAGTCATGCGCCGACAAATTTGGGTAGGCTTCAACCACTGCTTGGTGAACAAAACCTACTTTTCCTTGCCAATCATCACTTTCCATCGGTTCTGACAATATTGGAGTGAAGGTAAAGTTTGGTAATGTTTCTTGCCAACTTTGTATTAAATCCAACATGTACAAATCTCTTTTAGCCCTTACTCCCCAAAAGAGGTGAATGTCTAACTTTAAATCATTCGCAACCACTTCTTCTATCATGCCTTTTAGTGGGGCAAAACCTGTGCCGCCGCCCATCATAATAATGGGGCGATTGTTGTCTGAGCGTAAAAAAAACGTACCTAAAGGGCCTTCTATACGCATAATTTCATCAACATTCATTTGATTAAATACAATGTCGGTAAAATAACCGTCTTCAACATGCCTAATTTGCAACTCTAGCAGGTTGTCTTTATTAGGTGGGCAAGCTAAAGAAAAACTGCGTTTTTTGCCGTCTTTTAATAAAAAGTCGATGTATTGCCCTGCATGAAAATCCAGATTTTCACCTGCGGGCAATTTTAAAAATAACTGTACAATATCGTGAGTTAATTGATTTTTCTTAACCACTTTTACCGGTAAAATTTTAGAAGCAGCAACATCGGTTTCCAGTTCCACCTCTATGGTTATATCGCTCGCGGCATATGCTTGACATAAAAAAGCTTCATTTTTGGCTTTATTATCAGCAGTTAACGCACTGGGTTCGCCATCTGGGTAGTTAAAATCACCCTCTTTAACTTTTACAACACATGCACCACACGCGCCACCTTGGCAACCATAAGGCACAATAAAATCATTTCTTAATGCAGCATCTAAAATGCTTTCATCCGTTTCACATTGAAATGATTGGTTTGAGGGCAATAACGTAACAGTAAAAGACATGGAAAATTAAATGGTTATAAACAATAGCGGGATTTTCGCTTATTTACGCTCAAAAATAAACCCTATTCTCGTGAGGCTATTAACCTTTTAAAGCAAGGGGTCGACGAAAAGGACCAATTACCTAACAGTTAACGCTTCACCCTTAAAGGTGATACCTGCCCAACTGGCTGTCATAAAATGCCTAATGTTTTGGTGGTTGTCCCCATTTGGATTGTTTATCACATCGTCATGATAATATTGGCCAAAACAATTAAGCGTTTGTTGCTGATTAAAGTTATGCAGCTTTGCAAAGGAAAATAATTTACACGAGCCAGAATTTTGCCCCGCATCATTGTGCAAACCGTCGTTATCAAATGCGGTTTCTGTAAAAGTGTACAGTTGATCGATTATTGCCATCGTTTGCTCGAAGCTTATATCGCCCTTTGTTAGTTGTTTTTTAAACGTTTCTAAGTTCATGTTTTTTTACTTTGCGTTAAAAGTAGAGCTAAATAAATAGCCATTATTTTTCATTCCAATTACCAATATCTTTGGCTGTACCTTCGCCACCGGGCGCTCTATCAGAACCCATTGTGTAAATATCTATTTCACCATGTTCGCCGGGGTTTAAATACTGATACTCGCCACCCCATGGGTCTACAGGTAAGCGTTTTATGTAGCCGCCTTTTTTCCAGTTTTGTGCATTACTGGGTTTGTTAACCAATGCGTCTAAACTTTCTTCGGTTGTTGGGTAGGTAAAATTATCTAATTTATATAAATCTAACGCTTGTTCTAAAACATCTATATTGGTTTTAGCTGCCGCTACACGCGCCTTATCGGGCTCGTCCATAATGCGCGGTACTAAGGTGGCAGCTAAAATAGCTAAAATAGCCACAACTACCATAATTTCTATAATGGTAAAACCTGCGGATTGCCTGTTTTGTTTTATCATACTTTTAAACCTTGTTTTTGCTCGTGAAAAAATAGCCAAATTATAGGGCATCTCTATTAATTTATTGCGTTCTCTGCGCATTTTTAAACACAACAAACTTTGATTTTTAGAAAAATTAATTATATATTAACAATTGCTAATTAACTTGCTTATAAAAACATACTATCAACTCTACACAGGCCATTAAACATGAACACTTTTACTAAAGGCATAATTGCGACTATGCTTTTTGCATTTTCTGCCATGACTTTTGCAAACACTAATACACCACAACAAACACAACCAAACCAAGCAAATTATTATGCACCCACCCCTTATTATAGCGGTGGCAATAATAATTGGATGCCTTGGAATATGAACAACAATGGCAACAACTCGATGCCTTGGAACATGAACAACAATGGCAACAACTCGATGCCTTGGAACATGAACAACAATGGCAA
>CAZPSE010000054.1:8997-10308 GCA_964589575.1 uncultured Gammaproteobacteria bacterium
ACATGAACAACAATGGCAACAACTCGATGCCTTGGAACATGAACAACAATGGCAATAATTGGATGCCTTGGAATACTGGTAATAATGGCTGGGGCAATGGCAACTGGCCTATATGGACACCCATGTATTGGGCTGACGAAATGAATGATTCTTGGGGTGGTAATAACTGGGGCGGTAACAATTTTTACGGCAATAAAAACCTAGAAAACAATCAATAAAAGCTGTTTAAAGAATCTCTTAAAACCCAAGCGCCATTTGTTAAACGCACGTCTATTTTTAGGCGTGCTAAACTTTTTTACAACAACCAAAACCCTTTAAAAATGCTTAGCGGTGAAGATAAATCAAATTCAAGTGAACAGCCTGGTTTCTTGTTGTATTTTTTTTAAAACCGATGCAACTAATGACCCCAGTTTCGATTGTTGCACTCCTAACCCATCATCAAATTGCGGTTCTTAATTGTATTTATTCATCCTCAAAACCATAGCTTATATATAATAGAATATTTTTAATCGCCACTATATAAACCCTTTATGAGAACAAAAACCGTTACCGTTGTATGCACCTTATTATTTTTAATTCAAGGTTTCGCATTGTTTAGTGCCATTATTAGTTTTTTTGTAGTTATTGATGAAGCGTTTTTTAACTCCATTAAAGACAACCCATTAGTCGCATCATTAACCGTTAATAGTGCACTTTATGGCATTGCTATTAATGCGTTAATTTTAGTTTCTGTATACGGTTTGTGGTTAATGAAACGGTGGAGTGTTTACTTGTTTTCTTTAATATTAATTATTGGTTTAATTGTTATACATGTTGTACAACCTAGCTGGATGGCAACAGCAGAGCAGTCTTGGTGGTTACCATTTATTATCCCCACGGTTTACTATCTGGCGGTAATTAAAAACTGGACACTGTTAAAATAAAGCCCCAGTTAAGGAAGCCCGCTTGATAAGCAAGGGGTCGACGATTTAGGCACTTTTATCACCCCTTCAATCGCCCCATCAAACAAGTTTACAAGGTAATAATTTGGTCTGGCATATTGCCAGACAAGGCTTTGTATAAATTAGGGAAACAACCAATTACTGCACCGTCTACCAAGCCGTTTTCAATTTCTCGTTCTTCACAGCATTGGTCACAACCCATTAATAACATGCCTTTATCTTTAGCTACCTTTGCTAAACGTTCACCAATTGGGTTGCCTTTTTGCAGTACGTAGTTGTTGTCTTCAAAAAAGAACATACCCACCACTTCTACCCCGTGTCCGTCTTCTTCTAACTGTGGAAGAATCATTTTACCGAGTTTGAATGAAAC
>CAZPSE010000055.1:0-9792 GCA_964589575.1 uncultured Gammaproteobacteria bacterium
CAGTCAAATAAATCGCCTTATCCCTGAAAGAATCGCGCATTATACGCACCAACTTATCCTATGCAACGTTTATTTTGTAGAAACACTAATCTTTCTAAATTTACGCTTTCCAACTTGATAAACAATGCTTGAAAAGCTTTTAACGCGCTCTTTTGGGTCAGTTAATTTTTCACCTTTTTTTCTTACCGCACCTTGCTTTATCATTCTAATTGCCTCCGATGTGGTATTAACCATACCGGAATCTTTTATTACATTCGCTATGCCTATATCTTCTGAATCATAACTAAGATTGATTTCTTCTATATCATCTGGAACTTGGTTTTTTTGAAACCGTGCTATAAACGCTTGCGTTGCACCTATTGCCACTTCTTTGCTATGAAACCGCTCTACTATTTCTTCCGCTAGAATAAATTTAATATCTCTTGGGTTTTTGCCACTTTTCATTTCATCTTTTAAAGCGTCTATTTCGTCCATTGATTTAAAACTAAGCAACTCAAAGTATCGCCACATTAAATCATCCGAAATTGACATAATTTTGCCGTGTATGTCATTTGGCGCTTCATTTATACCTATATAGTTCCCTAAAGACTTTGACATCTTTTGCACGCCATCCAACCCTTCTAATAGCGGCATAGTGATAACCACTTGCGGTTCTTGCCCTTCTGATTTTTGCAATTCTCGACCCATTAGCAAGTTAAAACGCTGATCAGTTCCACCTAATTCAATATCGGCTTTCATTTCTACAGAGTCCCACCCTTGAATAAGCGGATATAAAAATTCATGAATAGCAATAGATTGGTGTGCAGCATAGCGTTTACTAAAATCATCTCGCTCTAGCATTCTTGCTACTGTCGACTTTGCCGCAAGCTTAATCAAATCAGCGGCATTTTTTTTCGCCATCCATTGCGAGTTGAACACCACTTCTGTTTTTTCTGGGTCGAGTATTTTAAAAATTTGATCTTTATAAGATGCCGCATTTAGCGCTACATCTTCTTCTGTAAGCGGTTTACGGGTGATGTTTTTACCTGTTGGATCACCAATCATGCCAGTAAAATCACCTATTAAAAACATGATGTGATGACCCAAATCTTGAAACTGTTTTAGCTTATTAATTAAAACGGTATGCCCCAAATGCAAGTCTGGCGCAGTTGGGTCAAAACCGGCTTTAATTCTTAAAGGTTTACCTGATTGAAGTTTTTTGATTAATTCTTCTTCTATAAGAACCTCATCCACACCGCGCTTAATTAACTGTAAACTCTCTTCGATAGACACCATAAATTACACCATAAAAATATTTTAATTTTGGGGGTTTTCTAAAACCGTTAGAATAGTAAAAACGAAGCGCATTATACCTTAACCCTGTAATTACGCACATTGCTATTGTGTTTACACAAAAAGCACCAACAATAGCCACACACTAACTAAAAGCGGATGTATAAATGAAAAAACCTGGATGGGTCATCTTAAGCACCATCGTTACGCTTAACTTGTATATTCTTTCTTCATTTGTAAGCTCACCTTCAAAAACTGACGCTAAAACACCCATAAAACCCTTAAGCTTAAATTTGATTGAAAAAAAGCAAGTCCCTATTGTATTAGACCTGCCTAAAAACATTACAACAAAAGAGTACATTGTTAAGTTTGGTGATTCTTTCTACACAATTTTTCAAAAATTAAACATTCCGTACCAAGTTTTAGTAGACATTCAACGAGCTAAAAATAACCATGATTTTTTACGTATACAACCTAAAAACAAATTATTATTTAATTACCAAAACGATCAACTCGTTAGCATTGAAAAACAACTATCTTCAACCATTAAACTCACTTACTTTGCTGATAGCAAAACAATCTACTCCTCTAACGTTTATCCAGAAATAGAAACACGCATTGTATTTAAACAAGGCAATGTCGATGATTCCTTATACTTTGCGGGTTTACAAAGCGGCTTAACTGACACATTGATTATGAATTTTATTCAAATTTTTTCATGGGACATTGATTTCAATCAAGATATTAGAAAAGGTGACCAATTTAAATTGATTTATGAACAACGCTTTAGTGATGGTGTATTTTTAGAAAACGGACGAATTTTAGTTGCTCAATACATCAACAAAGGCAAAAGCTTTCAGGCCATATTATTTAAAAAAGACAATAAAGCCGTTGGTTATTACAAAATTGACGGCTCACCTTTAAAGAAGAGTTTTTTACGTTCTCCAGTCGCCTTTTCTAGAATCAGCTCTCGCTTTTCTCGAGGACGCTATCATCCAATTTTACATAAAATTCGCGCTCATAGAGGCGTTGACTATGCCGCTGCCATAGGCACACCCGTTAAAGCGGTAGGGGACGGGCGCGTTTTTCACAAGGGTTATTCTAAAGGTTTTGGCAATACAATCGTTTTAACTCACGCCAATGGTATTGCTACACTTTATGCACATTTGTATGGCTATAAAAGAGGATTAAAAAAAGGACAAAAAGTTAAACAAGGCAGTATTATCGGCACGGTTGGACAATCTGGCTTGGCCACAGGCCCACATTTACATTACGAATTTAGAATTAACGGCAAACACCAAAACCCGTTAAAAGTAAAACTGCCTAAAGCTAAAAAATTAAATTTGGCCGACTTAAACTTGTTTAAAGCAAACGCTAAGCCATTACTGCTACAATTTAACGCATTAAAATACAGTTTAAATGCAAGCTAATTATGACAACAAGCATCCCTCCTTTTGATGGTTACTATATAGGTTTAATGTCTGGCACCAGTTGTGACGGCATCGACGCGGCACTAGTTAACTTAATCGATGATAAAATTGAGTTGATCGACACTTTTTTTAAACCCTTCGATGCTGATTTAAAAAAACAAATTATAGCGGTCTCTACGGCCACTCAAGATGACTTAAACACCGTCGCCACACTGGATATTGTTTTAGCCAAGCTTTTTTGTAAAGCAATCTTTGGCTTATTAGACAAAACCAAACTAACCGCTCAAGATATTATTGCTATTGGTTCACACGGACAAACGATAAGGCACGAACCCAATAATATTCACGCCTATACAATACAAATTGCCGACGCTAATATTATTAGCTACCAAACAAAAATTACTACCGTTGCAGACTTTAGAAGAAAAGATGTAGCCGCTGGTGGACAAGGCGCACCGTTAGTACCTGCCTTTCATGCTCAATTATTTAAATCAAACAAAAATTTAGCCATTGTAAACATTGGCGGCATGTCCAATATTACCCTCCTAGCGTCGACCCCTTGCCCTAATATAGGCGGTTTTGATACAGGCCCCGGCAATGTTTTAATGGACTATTGGATAAACTTACATAAAAACGAACCCTTTGATAAAGGTGGTGACTACGCATCAGCAGGCAATGTATCTCGACCTTTACTAAATAAACTGTTATCTGAGCCATTTTTTCAATACTTACCACCCAAAAGCACAGGGCGAGAACTATTTAATGCTAATTGGCTAAAAAACATACTGAATGATTTTAATGAAACAATAAGCAATGAAGACGTTCAATGTACGCTGAGCGAACTAACAGCCGTTAGCATTATTAACCACATAACCCAATACGCACCCAAAACAGAAACAATAATAATATGTGGCGGTGGCGCTAAAAACAATTACCTGGTTTCTAGGCTAAAAGCTCAAACCAATATTAAAGTAACAATAAGTGATGATTTAGGGATACAAAGCGACTGGATTGAAGCAATGGCATTTGCGTGGTTAGCACAGCAAACTTTAAAAAGTTTACCAGGCAATGTACCTGCCGTAACGGGTGCTAAAGAAGCGGTAATATTAGGTGCTATTTACCCAGCTTAACTTTTCCAAATTAATAGAATATTTGCTACAACCACTAAATAGAACGTAACGAGCTACCGGTATATATTTGAGTCGGTCTAAAAATTCTATTTTGTTTAATCTGTTCTTGCCAATGCGCTAACCACCCAGCCGCACGCGATATGGCAAACAACGGTGTAAATTGATCACTATCAAAACCTAATTCTGTATATAAAATACCCGAATAAAAGTCAACATTAGGAAATACACCTTTAGGTGCTAAAAACTCTTCACAAACTTCTTCTAAAGCCAAAGCCGTTTCAAAAACCTGCCTGTCTTTAATGCCTATTTTTTTCATCATATTTTCTAAAATAGTCGCGCGTGGATCTTTAACTTTATATTCCCTATGCCCCATTCCCCAAACCACTTTCTTTTGCTTCATTCGTTCAATCATCCACGCACGAGCATTTTCGGGGTTGCCTATTTCTTTCAGCATTGGCACTACTTCTTGGTTTGCACCACCGTGTAATGAACCTGCCAACGTACCAATAGCTCCAGATATTACCTGTGATGGCGTAGCTAGAGTAGAACCTGCTACCATTGCAGAAAATGTAGACGCATTAATTGTATGTTCGGCATGTAATGTTAAGCAGGTATCCATAATTTTTACATGATCGGGGTTTGGTGTTTCACCATGATACATAGTTAAAAAGTTTTCTGCGTAGGGCAAGTCTTGATTTGGGCCAACAAATATTTTATTATTTCTGATGGTTTGCCACATTGCCACTAAAGTACCCATGCGTCCCAGTATTTTGGTAGACATATCATCAACATACACTTGGTTATCTTGCCATGCAGGTTCAGACGTTTCTCCGTTAGGGTAGTGCATACCCAAACTGGCTATAGCTGTTTGCAACATATCCATGGGTTTACCATCTAACGGCAATGAGTTCATAATGCCGTATATAGCAGGCTTGGTAACGTATTGAGACTGCAACCGTTGGCGAAAAGCAGACAACTCCTCTTTATTAGGTAATTCACCATGAAATAGCAGATAAGACGTTTCTTCAAACGTACTGTTTTTTGCTAAATCTTCAATTCTATAGCCACGGTAACTAAGAATCCCCAACTCACCATCTAAATTAGAAATTGAAGATTGCGTTACAGGAACGCCCTCTAGGCCAGGAACAAATGAGTCCATACACCACCCGTATTTTTTAAGAGAGCGTATCTTACCTGAAAACGGCTAAATTCTCAAAATTTGGGCAAAAAAAAGGCCGCTAAAAAGCGACCTTTTTTAAAAAACCAACAATTATTAAGGGGAGAAAGACGACCCGCACCCACAAGTTGTTGTCGCATTGGGGTTACGAATAACAAATTGCGCCCCCTCTAAACCTTCTTTATAATCAATTTCTGCACCCACTAAATATTGAAAACTCATTGGGTCAACAAGCAATTTAACGCCCGCATTTTCAACTTCGGTATCGCCATCTTTCACTTCTTCATCAAAAGTAAAACCGTACTGAAAACCAGAACAACCGCCACCTGTAATGTACACACGCAACATTAAATCTGGGTTACCTTCTTCTTCAATTAGATTTTTTACTTTTGTGGCCGCATCATCAGTAAATACCAATGCCGCAGGAATCTCTTCTTCACTCATAATAACTCTCAAACATATATTGTATATTTAGAATTTTAAAATACTTGAGTAATTTAGTCAAGTTTACTCGCTCCCTAATCCTTATATAGAAACATAAAACGGGTACAATCATTTGATGTCCATAGGAAAGTTAAAGGATTGTGGCATTTTTATATTTTCTATATGAAGATTAGGAATCTTATGATGGTAATTCAGCAGGAGCTTTAACTTCTATTTTTTCTTTAACTTTATGCTCTAAAAGTGCCTTATCTTCTCTCACTCTATGCACCATATTGCCATTAATTTCAGACCCCATTGCCATTTCTAATAAGTTGTAATACACATTACCCGTTACCTTAGCTAAACTGGCAAGCTCTGCTTTTTCACTAGCAAAAACATCACCAGTAACATCGCCGTTTAATACAATATTGGGCACCGTAACGTCACCCACAATAGAACCATTATTACTGACGATTAGTGTAGAGCCCGAGTCATCTTCGGCATATATATTACCCAATATTTTACCGTCTAAATGTAACCCACCATTAAAAATAATATCACCTTTTATTTCGGTGGTTTTACCAATTAACGTATCAATTTTTAGATTTTTTTTCTTATTTCCAAACATAAATTTACCTTATGTATTTAACTCAGCCCAACTGTAGGTTTTTTCAAATGCTTTAATATTTTTGCCTCTAGGGGCAATTTTAATTATAACCGAACTCGGTATAAAATCATCAGGCAAAACCAAATCCATATCAAATTTTTGAAAATACTTAAACTTAAACTTTAAACTGCCTTTGGTAGAGTTTACCAATTCACTTAATGAAATAGACTTAACTTCACCAGACGATAATCCGTCAACCTCTAAAGTAATCTTACCATCAACATACCTGTTGTTTTTTGATTGCATCAACACAAGATTTGCTAAATACATGCCTGAAACACGTTGGCTACTGATTTTAAACGATTTAATTTGCACGCCACGCTGTATGTCAGATGGAGTCACTAAACTTTTGTAAAAAGACAATTCTTTTTTCAAATCACTAAATTGATTCTTAATCTTTTTTAAAGACTCATCCATTTGCTGTAAAGCTTGCCGATCTATTTTTCCCGACCGCTCTAGCGTAGCATTACTGGTTACCAAAGCGCTGTTTAAAGTGATTAAAGCCTCAACCCGGTAATTTAGTTCTTTTTCTTTTAAATTATAAACCAGCTTTACTCTTTCACCGTCATCTACGCCATATTGATAAACGCCCCACATTGAAAGCAACACAACCGCGGCGATGATAATGACTAAAACGCGCCGCTCTATTGGCGAATCATGTTTAATAGAAAACTGAGTTTGCGGCATTTTACGGTACCAATGGGACAATGTTTAAGCCCATTTTTTCATCAAAACCTAACATCAAATTCATATTTTGAACCGCTTGACCAGCAGCACCTTTTACTAAGTTGTCAATTACGGACAATATAACTACCTGATTATTATCTAGCTTATAAATTGCTAATTTGCATGTATTGGCACCTTTAACAGACCTTGTTTCAGGTGTAGAACCTTCGGCTAAAACATCGACAAACGGTTCATTTTCATAAAACGTTTCATACAATGTTTGCACATCAATATTTTGCTTCAAATTTACATATATAGTAGCGTGTATACCCCTAATCATTGGCACTAAATGCGGTACAAAAGTGACCTTTACATAATCGTTTGCAACCACACTCAACCCTTGCTCTATTTCTGGTTTGTGTCTATGCCCTGCAACAGCATAGGCTTTAAAACTTTCACTGCACTCTGACAACAACGTACCTACATTAGCATTGCGCCCTGCTCCAGAGACGCCCGATTTGCAATCTGCAATAATTGTTTTAATGTCAATTAAACCTTTTTTAATTAATGGCAACAGCCCCAGCTGTACAGCAGTGGGGTAACAGCCGGGGTTAGCCACTATTTTAGCACTTTTAATATCATCTCTATTTAACTCTGGCAAGCCATAAACAGCTTTTTTTACCAAACTTGGGCATGCGTGTTTCATGCCATACCATTTAGACCAAACATCTAAATTTTTAATTCTAAAATCCGCCGCTAAATCAATTACTTTTACACCTGCATCAACCAGTTCTTGAGCAGACTGCATAGCGATACCATTTGGTGTTGCAAAAAACACCAAATCACATTTTTTTAGATTCGTTAAATCAGGTTCAGAAAAACACAAATCTACATAGCCACGTAATGAAGGAAAATATTCATCTACACGTTTACCCTGTTCGCTGCGTGAGGTAACAACCGTTAACACCACATTTGGGTGATTAACAAGCAAACGTAAACACTCTATACCTGTGTACCCCGTTGCACCGACAACGGCTACTTTTGTTTTATCCATTTTTTGAACACATATTTAAGACTATAAAAAACGCTATAATAGCCTAAAATTTCAATATCAACCATAGCATTGCTGTCGTTTAATGAAAATTTATACGAAGCTATGGCAGACATTTTTTAAACAACCTAAATATAAAAACGAGATAACACCATGCTTTGGATTAAATCACTTCATATTATTTTTATGATTAGTTGGTTTGCAGGTTTGTTTTACCTGCCACGGTTATTTGTTCATCACGCTTTAAGTGAAGACAAAGCAACTAGAGAGCGACTAGAAATTATGGAACGTAAACTCTTTTGGTTTATTGTTCCTTGGGCAGTATTAACAGTGGTTTTTGGTGTTTGGCTCATTAGCTATATTCCTTGGCAAGCGTTTATTAGCATGACATGGCTACACATTAAAATTGCCTTAGTACTGCTGCTTATCGCCTACCAAGTATGGTGCTATCAACTAATGGTTCAATTTAAAAACAGTGGTAACCCGCACTCTCACAAATGGTTTAGGTACTTTAATGAAATTACCTTTGTCATTATGGTCGCCATAATATTATTGGTCGAACTAAAGCCCAATTTTTAATAAAAACGTCAACCAAATAATCACTTCGCCGACACATTTAAGAACACTTCTACATAGCTGCAATAACATTTAGCTACGCCACTTTATTAATGCAAAAAAAAGCATTAATAATAATCATTCTCGCTTATAATACGTATTTAATCACTAATTACCCTTTATTTAGAGGCTATCTTTATGGGCTTACTTTTTCAACAAATGAACAACAGTAAAAAATACTTAGCATTACTCCTTATACCTTTTATGCTTCTTGCGTCTAACTACGTACTTGCCAAAGAACAAGTGGTCAACATTTATTCGGCTCGTAAAGAAGCATTAATATTACCTTTACTAGAAACTTTTCAAAAACAAACTGGCATAGGTTTTAAACTAATTACTGGCAAAGCGGATGCCTTATTAAAACGTCTAGAGACGGAAGGCAAATTAAGCCCTGCTGATGTATTTATAACCGTAGATGCGGGAAGACTTTATCGCGCTAAAATATCGGGTGTTTTACAGCCAATTAACAACCCTGTATTGCAAGAAAGAATCCCCCAAAACTTGCGTGATGTAGACAACTACTGGTTTGGTTTGTCACAGCGTACACGCCCAATAATTTATGCTGTTGATAGGGTTAATGCAGACGAACTTTCAACTTATGAAGCTTTGGCAGACGCTAAATGGAAAGGACGCATTTGTATACGCTCTTCTAGCAACATTTATAACCTGTCACTGGTTTCTTCTATGATTGCAAGCAAAGGCATTGAACAAACCGAAGCTTGGGCTCGAGCAATGGTTAATAACTTTGCACGCCCACCTGCTGGTGGCGATACCGACCAAATTAAAGCTGTTGCTGCAGGGCAATGTGATGTTGCCATAGCCAACACCTATTACCTTGGACGTTTAACACTTAGTAAAAAAGCCAGTGATAACGCTGTTGCTAAAAAAGTGGCCGTATTTAACCCCAACCAAGGCAATTTAGAACGCGGAGTGCATGTAAACGTTAGTGGTATTGGTATAACACGTTACGCAAAAAATATAGATGCTGCAAACCGTTTACTTGAGTTTTTAGTAAGTGATGAAGCCCAAATATGGTATGCCGAAGTTAATAGTGAGTACCCAGTAGTTAAAGGTGTTCCATTATCTGATACCGTTAAATCTTTTGGAGAGTTTAAAGCGGATAACGTTTATCTTGGTAAACTTGGTTTAAACAACCTTGCTGCGGTAAAACTGATGGATCGTGCTGGCTGGCGTTAAACCTGTAACAACGCACCCTATATTTTTGTAGGGTGCGTAAGCTAGTAACAAAAAAATCAAGGGTTAAGGAAGACCTGATTAAAGTACCGCTCAACGTTCAACATCTATTGTTTTATTCAACCCAATCTTTTTCATCTTGAGAAAAAACCACCAAATGGTCAAAC
>CAZPSE010000056.1:0-9701 GCA_964589575.1 uncultured Gammaproteobacteria bacterium
CTTAAGGAAGTCCTAATTTAATGTTTAATTTTATACCTCTAAATGGCAAGCTTTTAAACACCGAGTTTTTGTATAATATTGCCAATTAAAAAATCTAGGATATAGGATGAAAACAGGCCCAAGAGAAATAGTCACCCCTTTTAGACCCATTCCATTAGATGTGCCAGAAGGTATGAAGCCCAACGAGTTTTTTAACTCGACCGAAAACCTGAACGATTTATCCAACAATAACGGTTTATTAATCACCCCAGAAGACTTATTGCTGTACCGCAAAGCCTTAGGCCACAGTAACGTGTTTGACTGTTCTATTATTTACAACACATCTAAAACCATCTTAAACCCACTAGGCAGGCCTGTACGCAGAACCCAACTACCAGAAAATGTAAAAAAAGTTTGGAACAGAATGAACCAAATAATGATTACGTACATGTTAAACAAATACCCAGACCCTAAAAAACATTTAGTTTTAGCGGGCGAGGCAAGTTTAGATGCTACGTGGTCATTAACCTCACCAGGTGTACCCAGCATACGCATGTTGCATAACCACTTTATAACGTTTGACATGCAACAGTTACAAGACGCACCAATAACGGACGACAATAACCCCAATTTAACCGATGGCGGACAGCACAGCTTGTTTCAGTCATACATGCGTGATGTTTACAGCCGATTTTTTAAATTATTAGACCTTAAAATACTTAAACCCGTAGAAAGTAACGCGTCAATGTTTGCCTTAACAGGTTACCCGCAAGGCTTACCCAGTTGGGAAATTACAGGGGGTGTAGAAAGCCTAAAAAATGTCGACTTTTGGAATGAGTACGACTTAATTTTAAAAGGCTTTATAGATTTTTACCGCGCGTTTTTTAACCAAGTATCTACCCGTAATGCACCTATCGACAAAAAAGCGTATTTTCCTAAAGAAATTGAAAAAACTTTATTGTTTGATAATGACTTTATGGAAGCCGCCAAAAAAGTACGAGAGCATTGCATACAAGACGCAAAATACGCCAACTCTATAAGATGGCAACCTGCGTTTAAACAATTAATATACCGTAATGACCAAGGTAAGTTGATTGTCACCATTAGCCAAAACTCTATCGGTAATGCCATTACCGAGCTTTTAGGCGTAGTGGTAAAGCGCGCACCCGATGCAGAAGCTTACGAAAAAGCCGAGCCTGAGTTAATTAAACAGTTGTTAGAAGTACGCAAACAATTGATAGATGCCGATTTAGGTAAGGGCATTAAAACTAAATATTGGGATGCCTAATAATTAGAATAGGTGTAAATCTAAGGGGTCGACAATATAGCCCCTTTTAAAGAAGACCTGATTCACTACGCATTATCGACAATTATTTAAGCGTGCAGACACAGCACACTATCAAGAACAGTTATTCAGAGTCTAAGTACTTAAAAAAACCTTTTGATCCGCCTTTTAAAAACCAGTAGTTTTTAATATTAGCTTGCTCTAAACGGTACTGCAACCACCTTACTTGTTTTCCTGATTCATCATATATAAGCAACGGTTTTTCATTGTTGCTTACACTTTCTAAAAATGTATTTAATCGCTCTTTGTCTTCTAAAGAAATAACCGTTTCATTATTAAATGGAAACAAGCTAATAAGGTCACGTTGATATTCGTCTCTAATATCTAAAATCCCTATACTTGTTTCAATTAAGTCTATAAAAGACAATGGGTCAATTAAAAACTTTTTAAATTCGGACTTGGCAATAAGGTCATTAGGGTCTATAGGTGATTGCCCTAATAAAACAGCCTGTTTAGGAAAAGCTTTAGCCCAATCAAAAACTCCTGCATCAAAAGATAATGCGTTCTCAAAACCGTAAGATTTTGCCTTTAATGCCGCTTTGTACGATTTAAAACAGGTATGCCCATTACAGTAAAAAACAAAAGGACCGTTGTTTTTTTCTCTTAATGCTTTTAACGATTGAGCAAAGGTAGGGCTATTAATAGAAATATTTATAGAACCCTTTATATGTAACGTTTCATACTCGTACTTTGAACGAGCGTCTATAACAATATAATTGTTAAAATTTGCCTGTAAGTCATTCAGCTCAACAACGCCTATATTATGGTATTTTACTCTACCTGGAAATTCATCATTGGCGTGCACAGCTAGGCTAGTTAACACTAAAAAAAACACCACTATTTGCTTAATCATAATATTCACTTATGTAATTTAATCTTTAATAATAGTAACTGAATATATGAATAAGTGTTCATAAAAACTAGCTTTAAATTTGTTTTTATAGCTTATTAATTATTCGCTTTTGTATGGACTTTTTAAGCAGTTTTTTTAATAAATCGTGGTCTTCTATTTTTAATAGATTTATATAGAGTTTGACCCTTTTTTTATCTAAACTTTTTAAATGATGTTGATTAAATGTTTCCAGTATTACATCCAGTTCTTTTAACCCACGGCGCGACTGGTGAATGATTTGTTTTATTTGTGTTTCTGTTATCAAGAACGCTCTGCAATTTGTTTTTTAATTTTAGCAATGGCTAAGGCGGGGTTTAAGCCTTTAGGGCAAACGGATGTGCAGTTCATTATGGTGTGGCATCTATACAGTTTAAATTTATCATCTAGTTCTGCCAGTCTTTGTTTGGTGTTGCCGTCTCGGCTGTCGGCTATCCACCTGTAGGCGTTTAATAAGGCGGCGGGGCCTAGGTATTTTTCACTATTCCACCAGTAACTTGGGCAACTTGTGCTGCAACAGGCGCACAGTATGCACTCGTACAGGCCATCTAGTTTTTCGCGTTGCTCTTCGCTTTGTAATTGTTCACTATCGGTTGGCGATGGTTTTTGTTTGCTTAACCACGGTTTTACGCTGGCGTATTGTTGGTAAAAGTTGTCTAAGTCACACACTAAATCTTTTACTACATTTAGGTGCGGTAGTGGGTAAATAGCAATGTCACCTTCAAAATCGCTTAACGATTTTATACACGCTAAGGTATTGCTGCCATTAATGTTCATAGAGCATGAACCGCAAATGCCCTCTCTACACGAGCGTCTAAAACTTAAAGAAGAATCTAAGTTGTCTTTAATATACAAAATGGCATCTAACAATTTGGGGCCAATTTTATTTAGGTCGATTGTGTAGGTGTCTAGCGTTGGGTTTGCGTTTTCGCTTTCGCTTGGGTTATATCGGTAAATGTGTATGTCTTTAGCATCAACAATGTTGTCCATTGTGTAGTGTTTGCCTTTACCGACAATAGAGTTTGCTGGCAGTGAAAACTCTGCCATTAGTAAACCCTCTTTTTTGGTGGGATGGATTCAATGTCGTTAGTGAGTGGTTGCAGGTTAACGGGGCGGTAGCTGAATGTGGTTTCGTAGCCGTTTAAATAACACAAGGTGTGTTTCATCCATTGTTTGTCGTTGCGCTCTGGATAGTCTTCACGCGCGTGTGCGCCACGGCTTTCTGTTCGGTTGAGTGCAGATGCGCAGGTAACCACCGCTTGTTGCAATAAATTTAAACATTCTAAGGCTTCTACCAAGTCGGTATTCCAAATTAAACTTCTGTCTTTTAATTTTAGGTTTGTAAATTGTTGGTAAATAGTGCCTACAGCGTCGACCCCTTGCTCTAAAGTATTTTGAGTTCTAAACACGGTTAGGTACTTTTGCATGTTGTTTTGCAGGTCTAAACGCAATTGGGCGGTTTTTTTATCGCCATCGGCATACCTTATGCAGTCAAAGTTTTGTAAAATAGTGTCAATAATGGCTTGGGATTTAATAGTGACTTTTTTACCTGCCGTCAATAATTCTGCCGTTTTTTGCGATGCCGCACGACCAAATACTATTAAGTCTAATAACGAATTTGAACCCAAACGATTAGCACCGTGTACCGACACACATGCCGCCTCGCCAATGGCCATTAGCCCTTTTACTATTTCATTTTTGCCATCTTTATGTTTTTTTATTACTTGCCCGTCTATATCGGTGGGTATGCCGCCCATGCAATAATGCGCGGTGGGTATTACGGGTATGGGGTCTTGGCTTACGTCTACATTGGCAAATATTTTTGCCGATTCTGCAATGCCCGGTAAGCGTTTTTGGATAATGTCTTCGCCTAAATGTTCCAGGTGTAAATACAAATGGTCTTTATTTTCGCCAACGCCGCGCCCTTCGTTAATTTCTATGGTCATGGCACGGCTAACCACATCGCGCGAGGCTAAATCTTTAGCATTGGGTGCATAACGGCTCATAAAACGCTCCCCCTTGACGTTGGTTAAATAACCGCCCTCGCCCCTTGCGCCTTCTGTTATTAATACCCCTGCGCCGTATATGCCCGTTGGGTGAAATTGCACAAATTCCATATCTTGCAACGGTATGCCTGCCCTTAACGCCATTGCGCTACCGTCGCCAGTACACGTATGTGCAGACGTTGCCGAATAGTAAACTTTGCCGTAACCACCTGTGGCAATAACCACTGTTTGGGCTTTAAATAAATGCAATGTACCGGTGGCTAATTCCCACGCGACTACGCCTTTGCATTGGTCGTTTTCCATTATTAAATCGAGCACAAAAAACTCTATATAAAACTCCGCCTTGTGCTTTAGTGATTGTTGATAAAGCGTGTGTAAAATTGCATGGCCTGTTCTGTCTGCCGCCGCACAAGTGCGTACGGCTTTGCCTTTGCCGTATTGGGTAGTCATGCCACCAAACGGTCGTTGGTATATTTTGCCTTCTTTATTGCGTGAAAACGGCACGCCAAATTTTTCTAATTCTAAAACGGCGGCTTTGGCCTCTTTACACATAAATTCTATTGCGTCTTGGTCGCCTAACCAGTCTGACCCTTTTACGGTGTCGTACATGTGCCAACGCCAATCGTCTTTGCTCATATTGCCTAATGCGGCACTTATACCGCCTTGTGCCGCCACCGTATGGCTACGGGTAGGAAATACTTTGCTAATGCACGCGGTAGACAAACCTTTAGACACCATGCCCAACGTAGCACGTAAACCTGCACCACCTGCGCCCACCACTACTACGTCGTGTTGGTGTTCTATCAGTTTGTATTGTGATTTCATTTTAGAGATAGCCTACTAATTAGCAATAATGTTAAGCGATACGATGCCAGCAATTAAAGCCAATATCATTATGGCGGTTAATACGTTTTTGAAGGTATTAAATTTGTCTTGATGCACATAATCTAAAAACACCTCTTCTATACCTATATAGGCATGAATGGCCGTGCTGATAATGACAAAATGAGCCAGTAATACAATATGGCTTTGGCTTAACCACGTTGTTAAAGCGGCATAATAATAGTTAGATAATTGAGAAAAACTGATTATCAGCCATACTATTGACGGCATTAACAACATGGCAGAATAACGCTGTAACTTCCATGTTTTCATAATATTAGCAGCCACAATATAAATATCAGCACGGTTAACACTAAAACCGCAATGCCCGACTGAAAACTGCCCTTTTTACTTAAGCCCATCAGCTTATCCATCATCAAATGCCTTACGCCATTTAATAAATGATAAATAAGGATAAAAACACCTGCATTTAGTAGTAACACAACAGCCCAACTATTAAGCAAGGGGTCGACGCTAGCGAAGCTTTTTTCACCCATTGCTAAAAAAACCAAAGCAACAATGCAACATAAAAAAGCCAAGCTAAGTATTACGCCGGTGATGCGATGGGTGATAGACATTAACGCATTCATCGGCAACTGGTAAATTTGTAAGTGCGGGGAAAGCGGTGGTTTAGCCATAAAATGTTTATTTTTTTTATTTGATAATTAGCGGTTAGTAACCATAATACAACTTTAATTCAATCCGTAATATAAAAAATGAACAATCAATGGCAAAAGTTTTTACACGATAATAATGCACAAATAACAGACGGTATTGTGCAACATTTTGATGATGCGTTAGCCGAAATTGAAAACGCCAATAATCATTCTGTTATTTCAGATATGTCGCGTAATTGTTATATAGAAGTGACGGGTGACGATACGGTGAGTTTTTTACAAGGCCAGTTAAGTAACGACATTAGCCATGTTGATGATACGCATTCGCAAATTAGTAGCTACTCTACCCCCAAGGGTAGAATGTTAGGCATTTTTAGAATATTTCGTTTTGATGGCAAACTGTACTTATTAACCAGTAGCGATTTAAAAGACAACCTATTAAAACGCCTACGTATGTTTGTAATGATGGCAAAGATAACCTTTACCGATGTATCTGACCAGATGGTTTGTTTTATTGCTGCCGGTAGTTTATTAAAGCAAAATGCAGATACCAATGAAGTAAATCAGCACAAGCAATACTGCACCATCCGCACCCAAGCAGGTTTGGTTTATTTTGGAACAGTTGAAGCCCTAACCGCGCAATGGCAGGCACTAACAGCTTTAGGTTTTAAACCTGTTGGCGACAATGCCGGGCATTTATTGGCCATTAAAAATGCCATACCCGCCGTGTATAGCCAAAGTGTAGAAGCCTTTATACCGCAACACACCAACCTAGATAACCTAGATGCCATCAACTTTAAAAAAGGTTGTTACACAGGGCAAGAAATTATCGCGCGTTTGCATTACCTAGGTAAACAAAAACGTAAAATGTATTTGTGTTCGGTTACTACCAAAACAGCGCCAAAAATTAAAGATGCGCTATACAAAACCGATGAAAAGTCTAAGCAAGGCTCTGGCAATATTGTTGATGTTGCTTGGTTAGGTAAAGATGACTATTTGTTTTTAGCCGTATTGCAAATTGCCAGTATAGATACCGACATGTTTGTTAATGAAGTAAACGGTGACAAAATTAAAGTAGAACAGCAACCATACGCGGTTGCTAAAGAGGCTTAAAACAGCGATATTCGTCGACCCCTTGCCTTGCCTACATGGATGTAGGTACACCTGAACGCAGGATGCGTGAGGAAGGTGACATGGATGTAAGTACACATAAGTTGCTGAGCATTATGCGTGCTGTGCTTCCTCCGATAAAAAGGACAGTTAAATTAAGAGATGACAACTATCCTGACATAGGAGGAACATAACGTAGAAAACACCATTACACATACCAAGGGGTCGACGGTTTCGGGTGTTTTTTGAGGAGGTTGGTTTGGGTTAAAGACTATTTTATTTTTTGTTTGTGATTGCTAAGCAACCACAAACGCAATGAGGAAGATTTTAGAACTGCGGTAAAGTTTTTTTAAACAAGTTGGTCATGCTCAAAACAGGCCGTTTTCGTTGCCTACATGGATGTAGGTACACAGAATTGCAGGAGCATTATGCGTGGACACCCCTTGCCTAGATAATAGATAGTTAAATAATAGCGGTTATCTCTGTAAACCCCACCTATAAGGGTACTGCCCCCTTTTACTCCAAGATAATAGACCCGACCCTTTTTTTTCTTTCATGTTATTTATGTACGTAACTTAAATGACGATTTATTTACAAACGCTAGAACGATGCCAAAAGATAATGAATATACAAAACCAAGCAAGCCATAAAGCCTTTTTTTAAAACCCCTGTTACCAGAAATATCCAGCAAACTTATTTCTCGTAAAGCAAAAACGTGTCCGCTTTCAGAAGCTTCACTTAAATATCTATATGCTTTCTGTATATTAACTTTCACACCAAGACCTCTTGAAAAAGAATAACCAACACGAAACTTTGATGGTATATCTCCCTTATTTGCAGCTGAAAGATACCATGTGAATGCCTTATCATACTTACCACTTGCTCTTAAAAAGCTACCAAAGTAATACGCACCTTTTATTGAACCTAGCAATGCCGCTTTTTCAAAAAGTTTTGCTGCTTTTTCAGGGTTTGACACAACACCTTCACCATTAAATAACATCCAACCATAAAAAATTTGGCTATCCACATGCCCTTCATTTGATAGTTTTAAATATATTTTAGCTGCATCAGTAAAATTTTTTTTAGAATATAGGTTATATGCTTCGGTAATTAATTTATCTAAATCATTCATATTTTAAGGAATTTTACACATCCCTCCACCTGGTGTTTTAGGCTGGCTAATTGTAGTCGTAGTGTAATGGTCAAGTAAAACTGTAGGAATATTAAGCCACATTTAGTAAATTTTGTCTTTTTTGTACAGGTGTTAAATAGCCAATAGCTGAATTGAGTCTTTTGTTATTGTAATAACGAATATAATGCTCCACAGCACCAACTACTGATTGATGGTTAATGAAAGATAAATCATTTAAATACTCGCTTTTTAAACTTCTAAAGAAACGTTCTTGTACGGCATTATCCCAGCAGTTCCCGCGGCGACTCATACTCTGGGTGATGCCATGTAATTAAAGTCTATCAGATTGTTTTTTATGATGAGTTTATATTTTAGCCGCTAAAATATAATACCTAAAAATGACCTATTTCGTTGCCTACAGGGATGTAGGTACACAGAATTGCAGGAGCATTATGCGTGGACACCCCTTCCTTTTTCTTCAGGCATAAAAAAAGCCTGCGTTAGCAGGCTTTTAAGCTTTTACTTAATGATTATCAGGTTTGTTTGATGTGCCTGACGTAACTTTGCCAGTTTCCTAAATAATCCCATGCTTCGATAATATCTTGATAATGAGTGGGTAAATACTGCATATTGAAGAAGTAAATGATTCACCGCAATGGGTATTATTATGACTCAGAAATTAAGTGGGACAGCAGTGACTCCGACCCCATTGATTCTTGCACTGTATAATAAAGGTTGTTACTTAACTTTCATTTTTTTAAATATCATTTACTCTGACCCATTTGATTCCATTTGATTCATGACCCATTTGATTTATTGCACTTTGGACTTGAACTCACCCTCAAAACAGGCCGATTTCGTCGACCCCTTGCCTCGATATAAGACGCTGTAAAAGCCTTTCAGATATTATCAAGCTGGCTGACCCCATGTTATTCAGTTTTTGTTTATCGAGTTGACTGAATTCTTGATTTTGTTTCTCGAAAAAATAACAATATCGTCATCCTCAACTTTTGTAACAATCCAATCTCCATCCATTTTATATAGATAAATATCAACTGCTCCTGTCTTCAGCGAACCATTAATATCAATTCTAAAATGATTTGGTCTGCCTTCGCCAGAATCCCAATTACGATCACTAAAAAAAGGCAAGTCTATAACTAAATTTTTACCATATATAGCTTTTACATGTTCTGAACTTATTAAGTAATTTTTAATTTTTTCATAGGCATCAGAATTTAATGAGAAATAGTATCCTCCAAAAAAAACAAATAACGCTATTAAAATAAAATGTTTAATTGATAACATCTAAAACACTTTAGTTAATCTTACGCCTGCGCTTGCGTTATATCCTATTCCAAACCCCTTACCGGGTGTAATTACTTGGTTGTTTATAGTAGAGTTTGTTTCTGTTCCAACTTGATATCCAAGTGTCGCACCCGCCGGTCCTATTCCTGCACCAGCTTGAGCAAAGGCAGATAATGAATTACCACCATTGCTTTTTCCATAATTCCCATTACAGTTATAATTATTACTTTTACCATTTGGTGAATAGGATAAGCTTCCTCCTACGCCTACACCTGCACTAGCTGAAACAAAAGCCCTTCCGTCTGGGTTTACACCAAAACTAAATCCACCGCCTACACCACCAGCATATAAACTAAAACTAACTTTCCATAAGCCATTAACATCCACAAAATTAACCGGATCATTAGCCACATACCCATACTTATGCAAATCCCCG
>CAZPSE010000057.1:0-3422 GCA_964589575.1 uncultured Gammaproteobacteria bacterium
GTTATATAGAGTTAAACCCTGTGCGGGCGAATATGGTAAAACAACCGCAAGACTATTTGTGGTCTAGTTACCATTTTAACGCTAATGGGCGACATGAAACATTATTAACGCCCCACCCTTGTTATATTGCCTTAGCAGTTAATAATAAAAACAGAATGGTAAACTATTTAAACTTATTTTCTAATCATATTCAGGATACTGTCATTCAAGAAATTCGAGATTCTACCAATAAATCTTGGGTTTTAGGCGGTGCTAACTTTAAAAAAATAATTAGCGCTCAAACTGGGCGTGTAATAAAACCAAGTACAAGAGGCGGAGACAGAAAGTCTGAAGGCTATAAAAAAAATCATTTACTCTGACCCTATTGATTTCTAAAAAAAATCATTTACTCTGACCCTATTGAAAATAAAACGTGCCAAAATAAACTGTTTTTGCATACAATAAACGCATGACAAAACAAAACGATGACGCTATTGAAGAACTACTAATGCACGAAGGCATTGTGTCTGCTACAGGTTTAAACTCTGACAGTGTGCAAGTTGGCATTAAAGGCGACCCGTCTTTGCGAGAGTCGGTTTTTAACCGTAAACGTTATACCAGTATTGTAGATACAGAGTACCCGCGCCTGCAACGTAAGTTTGAAGATTTATTATTAAACCGTGGTATTTATCATTTGTTTATTGCTTTTAATAGTGGAGAAATCCGCACCTGGTCAATTTTTGATCCACTGCGTGAAGAAATCCACAGTGCGGAAGAGTTTTTAAAAGAAGGTTATGTAGAAAGGCATTTCCCTTTAATAGATTATCAAACAAAAATTAAAGAAATTCGTAATCTATATCATTTTTTAAAACACGGAACAATAGCAACGTTTGTACCAAGCTATTGGAAGTCTATATTTAAAAAACGCCGTGAAGCATGGCAACCTATGGAAATAGATAAAATTAAAAGCATTTTAGAAGCTTTAAAAATAATGCGAAACCAAGAAGATTTTTATTTACGCAACTTTAATATCAATTTGGTACAAAGTTTAATCCGCTTGCAGTTTAACTGCGACGGCACACAAATTATTAAGGCAGAAAATTTTCAACGTTTTTTAGAAGAAAACCTTGAGTAGCTATACCGCAATAGTAGGTTGTGGCAGTGTTGGTAAACACGTTGAACAACTAGAAAAAGCCAATAATCCCTTCTGCATTACTAAAAGCACACAATCTGCTAATACATTAATTAAGCAAGGGGTCGACGCTAAAGCCCTAAATTTGACCGCCTTAACCGGTTTAGAAAAACCATTAAGCCAAACTTTTATTTATTATTTTGTACCGCCACCGCCCAAAGGTTGCTTAGATTCAACCATTGGACATTTTTTAAAATTAATTTCTGTACAACATTGTAAAAAAATTATTCTTATTAGTACCACCGGTGTTTACGGTAATTGTAATGGCAATTGGATAGACGAAACGCAACCGCTAAACCCGACGGCCGACAGAGCCAAGCGACGTGTAGATGCAGAGCAACAGTTAATAACGCTTTGTAAACAACACAATATAGACTATACCATTTTGCGCGTACCGGGCATTTACGGCCCAAACAAATTACCCATTGCCCGTTTACAAAGTGGCAAAGCCATACTTGCGTTAAACGAATCGCCCTTTAGTAACCGTATACATATAGAAGACTTGGCCATGCTTGCCTACAATGCCATGCACAAAACATTGCCGCTAAAAATTTATAATGTTGGCGACAATCAACCGTCATCTATGAGTGATTACTTTATAGCCGTTGCAAAAGCACTAAACTTAAAACAGCCCAAGCAAATTACTTTAAAGCAAGCCAAGGTGGACTTGTCAGCCAGTATGATTAGTTATTTGGTTGAATCTAAACGTATTAATAACCAAGCATTATTAACCCACCTTAACTGCAATTTAAAATACCCAACCTTAAAAGAAGGTTTGGAAAAGCAATATGTTTATTGACCAAGAGAACCTGTTAAATGCATTTTGTAAAAGCATTGAAACTGAAAAAGTAATCGCGATAGATACCGAGTTTAAAAGAGAAACCACTTATTACCCACAGCTTTGTTTAATACAAATAGCAGCAGGTTCTAGCTTTGCCATTATCGACGCGTTAGCTATTGATAACTTAAACGCCGTTAATGCTTTATTGCAAAACCCCAATATACAAAAAGTCATGCACTCGTGCAGTCAAGATTGTGAAATTTTTTATCAACAATTTGGTGCGTTACCAAAAAATATTTTTGATACCCAAATAGCCGCTTGTGTAACAGGTCTACGATCCCAAATAAGCTTTAAAGATTTAATTTATGACTATTGCCAACTAGACATTGATAAGTCTGAAACACGTTCGGACTGGACAAAACGCCCTTTAAGCCAGCAACAGTTAAACTATGCCAAGTACGATGTAGTATACCTTTTACAATGTTACCCACTTATTAAAGCGCACTTAATAAAGCTAAAGCGTTTGCATTGGTTAAGCGGTGATTTTAAAGCATTAGAAAACACCAACAGTTTTACCGTAGACCCAAGTACTTTATGGAAAAAAGTAAAAGGCCACCAAAGCTTACCCAACCATCAGTTAATTAAATTAAACCAACTGGCCATTTGGCGAGAACATATTGCCCAAAGTTGCAATAAAATAAGGCGCAAAACCATAACAGACCCTTGCTTATTAAGCGCGGCAAAACTGTCAGATACGGAAATGCCAAACCACCATTGTTTACAACCGTGGACAAAGCAAGCGCACTATTTAAAGCAACTTAATGTTGTATTAACAAGCCAAGTTGAATGCAATATAAAACAATACCAACCGATAAAACTTAACCCTCATCAAAAAAATATTTTTGATGAGGTTTTAATTATGCTCGACAACAACAGTGAGCAGTTAGGCATTAATTTAAAAAATTACATTAGCAATAGCAAACTAAAAAAACGCCTTCAAAAAAGCACTCAATCGTCGACCCCTTGCTTAGCTAAAGCGTTTGATGGTTGGCAATATTATGCAATTTATCAGCCAATTAATAACTATCTAATGCAAAAAGGCTATCTCGACTGATTAAAAAATTAATAAAGCGAAACATCGCTTTTTGCGAACTGCCTACAAACTGTGCTATATTAGCTTTTTATTATATAGAAAAAGGATAGAGACGTGGCAGACAACGAAAAAAAGAACAGTGCTTCACTGGCAGATTTAGCCCCCGCCAGTAGCAAAAAAACCGCGTCTAAAAAGAAAACGGCAACCAAGAAAAAAACCACCTCTAAAAAAGCCAGCAGTAAAAAAGTAACGGCAAAAAAAGCCACCACCAAGAAAACAGTGGTCGCTAAAAAAGTAAGCGTCAAGAAAAAAACCACAGCTAAAAAGAAAACAGCCACCGCTGTTGCTGGCACTACAGTAGCATCTACCGCATCTAC
>CAZPSE010000057.1:3522-9584 GCA_964589575.1 uncultured Gammaproteobacteria bacterium
AAAAGAAAACAGCCACCGCTGTTGCTGGCACTACAGTAGCATCTACCGCATCTACTGCGTCTAAACCAAAAACCACTTCATCAGAATTAATTCCGTTTTGGTTACAAGTTCTTTTATGGATTGCAGCAATGGCAATATTAATTTTTGCCTACTCATTATTAGAAGATACGCAAAAAAATGAGCCTGCTAATAACGCTGTAGTTGAGAATACCCAAACCACAACGGCAAATAGCAATAATGCAACGATGGCAGGTGAACAACAAGCACTTAGCGACACCAAAAACCAACAAACAACTAAGCAACTGGCCGATAGTGACGCAACGAGCGCAACTGCTAATAATGGCAGCAAACTACCTAACAATGGTGATAATGCCGTTAATAATAAGCCAACACAACCAGCGGCTAATAATCAAAACCAAGCTAACAACAACACCAACCAGCTAAGCAATGCTCAAAACAATAACCCTGCATCTGGCTCTAATCAATTTAGAGCAATGCCTGCAATGCCAATGAATGCTTGGCGCAATGGTATGCCAGCCGTGCCGCAAGCGCCTTCTTTTGATGCACCTAAAATGATTATGCCAAACCCGCAATCGCAACAAAATAACCGTCAATATCGTTTTATTGCGCCGTCTATGCAAATGCCAGCACCACCACAATACCAAATGCCTAACAACGCATTTAATAGAAACATGCCAGCAATACCCATGCCCTATTACGCACCAGGGTATCAATCTAAATAAAGGCATTCTAAAAAAAAGCGGTAATAAAAAACATTGTTAACTATGAGGTTTAAATGCGTTTAAACCTTTGTTTTTATTTTTGAAAAGGATTTTGTTTAGCTTTACTTGTTTGAAGAGACTAAAAGTGATTAATTACGTAAGCCCAATCCCTCATATAGAAATGTGAAAAGGGTGTAATCATTTGATGTTCATAGGAAAACTAAAAACATCGTTGTCACCTTATTGGTGATACGACGGTTTTTAGTAACAATTTGAGGTTGAGCAATATTGTTTTATATTTGCTTTTTGAAGTATAAAATTTCTTTCATGACTCTCACTGCTAAATAACCACCTTTTAACTCGTAAAAGAATTTAATTATCTGCTCCGAGTCATCAATATCTGCAATAATTTTATTGTCTACAATGCGCGCTGAACCCGTTAATTTTTTAGCACGTTGGGTCGAGTAAAAAAACTTGTCGCCCATAAATACTAAAATATCGCCATTGCTACCCAACCAAACGCCTTCTAATGGTGATAAAGCCTTAATGCGTTGGTTTGCTAAAAAGTTATTATTTAAAGCTAAAGGGTTTGCCGAGCTTAATGCAGACAAACTTGAGCTTGCCATTGGCATGCCGGGCATTCCAGTCATTGGGTTAAGTGCAGATATTGAACTCATTTGGCTTAAACCGGGCGCCATACCTGTCATTACCCCATAGTTAAAGGGTACGTGGCTAGAATACGGTGAATTTCCATAGCCTCGGTTATATTCGACCATGCCAAACATATCCATCATTATTAAAAACATTTCTGCCATAGGATTGGTTGCAGATGCGTATGAATACGAGGTAGAGGATACGGCAATACTTGATTGAAAAAGCACTAGAAACAATAGGGATTTAGCAAACGTCATAAAGTTGGTGTTTTAGTCATTTTAATCCACATTGATAAATTTCCTTAATATTTGAGGTATTTATTCCGTTAAATACCTTTTTAACGTTACACGCTAAGGCATAAACCCGCTAAAAAAAGACATGGGCTTTGAAATATGCCCCATATTCTCTGACATACGGTTCATATTGTAATCCACACTTCTCATATCGGTAGACATCGTACCTAGTGAATTATTCATAGATTGAATGTTGGTGTTCATGTCTTGAATTCCACCGTTCATAGATGCCATATTATGGCTCATGCTGCCTATATCTTTGCCCATTACTATAATTGGGTCCAGTTTGGTTGACATATTGTCAATGGTAGATGCCATATGGGTAATGCTATAAGTCATTACGTGCATATCGTGCGTTAAATTATAGATAAGGTAAAAACCGTAACCAGACAGCAAAGCAAAACAAAACATGACGGGGTAAATAACCATTTCCCATCTTTTAGAGCTTTTCTCAAATGCACTTACAAAGCGTTCAATACTAGATGACAATAAAGGGCCATTTTCAGCCATAGATTCAAACAACTTTTCAGCGGCTTTTGAAGGCGCTTCACCCGTGTTTTTAGGAAACAGCCTTGTAGGATTATAGGCTGCGGTTAAATATTCTGGATAATCATGCTTCTCTTTATTTGTAGAACCTGTGCTACTTTTGCTTGGCGATTTTTTTGAATCTGATGCCATCTATAAAACCTAACTTATATGATTGATTGACGCAATATAACACATTTAGTAGTTTTTTTCTTGTGAACGACAATACGCTTTTTATGACTTTAGCCATAAAAAAATATAAAATTGTTTTTTTAGCAAACCTTTATCGCCATGTACGAATACTTATTTTTTGATAACAATTTAAAGTATAAATTTATTCAAAAACTAAATAACTTACATACAGGCTTTGTAGAAACCATTGACAATGACAACCCATGTATTGGTATTGATGAAAATCTAGATGAAAAAATTGTTGATAAAATAGACGATTATTACGATATATTATTAGACGAACAAGCAGACATAACCATCGCCGAAGAACCAGAAAGCATTAATGCCGTTGGCATACAATTTACCACCGCTGATGGGCAATTATCACAAGTGAAACTTGACCCCAACTTAGTCAATAAACTATTAAAATCGGTCACTTATGCACAGTTGCAAAATTTAGTGCAAACTATTGCAACCGCAAGCGAAAACCCTACTGTTAACCCTATGTGCCAAAAAGATTAATCTCATGAAAAACACCATCCAAAATAAAATAGAAAACAATATAGAAACCACCTTTATAGAAGTGCTAGACGAAAGTTATATGCACAGCTCTGGCGCGGATGCGCAGTCTCATTTTAAAGTAACCGTGGTAAGTACCGTTTTTGAAGGCTTGTTGCCTTTACCACGACACAGAATGATTAATAAAATTTTACACGAAGAGCTAAATGGAAAAATACACGCCCTCGCCCTGCATACCTTAACGCCAGAAGAATGGTTTGCAAAGGGTGGCAAGTCGCCCCAATCACCAGAGTGCATGGGTGGCGGAAAATAATTGGACGCGCACTTAATAGATATTGGGGCAAACTTAACCCACGAATCGTTTGATAAAGACCGCGACGATGTTATTAAAACGGCTTACGATAAAAACGTAAAACAAATGATTATCACCGGCGCAGACCACGAAAGTTCTCGCCAAGCTTTGCTATTAGCGCAGCGTTATAACCATCAGCTTTTTTCTACCGCGGGTATTCATCCACACTGCGCGAGTGAATGCAATAACGATACACTTTCTATATTGACCGACTTAGCAAACGCAGATGAAAACGTTGCGATTGGTGAGTGCGGTTTAGATTTTAATCGCGATTTTTCACCAAGAGATAGTCAAAAAAAATGGTTTGAAAAACAACTCGCATTGGCGTGTGACTTAAAAAAACCGGTTTTTTTACATGAGCGCGACGCATTTACAAACTTTATAGAAATACTAAAAGACTTTACCGATGACTTGCCCGCTTACGTGGTGCATTGTTTTACCGGCAAACAACACGAGTTAGAACAGTATTTAGACTTAGGTTGCCATATTGGTATAACCGGCTGGATATGTGATGAACGTAGGGGGCATCATTTGCATGAGTTTGTTTCTATCATCCCAAACAACCGATTAATGATAGAAACCGATGCGCCCTATTTATTACCGCGCGATTTAAAACCGAAACCCAAGAGCCGTCGTAATTTGCCCGAGTATTTACCGCATATTGCCAACAGTATTGCAAAACATCGCGGTGAAACAACAGACGAATTAACGGAACATACATTTAAAACCACACAAAAATTTTTTAATATTGGTTAAAAATATTTTGGCATGGATGAACAAAAAAAGCATTTTCACATGGATAAACGCAGATAAACACGGATAAAAGCGGGATTATTTGATATTGGTTTCAGCTATACACAACAGCCAAAACAAGCTAAATTTATCGACCCCTTGCTAAGACTAAACATTAAAAAGGTAGTTTTTTAAACCCTTTTGTCTTGATAATTTATACAAAACCACTTCATATCAGTGTTTATCCATTTAAACAAAACCATATCGCTTTTATCCGCGTTTATCTGCGTTCATCCATGTAAAAAAAACCCATATCACTTTTATCCGCCTTTCTCCTGTCCGTCCATGCAAATACACTTTTACCTAGCTTCGGTCTTTGTCGCCCTAATAACCGAATACACCTTACCTTGTTTTAGTTTTTTAGCGTTACCAAAAACCTCGGCAAGTGTGCGTGCAACAAATTTACGCAACCCATTAATGCAAACAATATAAATATTGCCGTCTTTATTTAACACCTTAAAAGCATCGTAAAAATAAATAAGGTAATGTTCCCTGTTCGATTTTGCTGGCAAGTTAGACGCGACCACATCAAAACCTGCGGCTTTTACATGGTACAAACCGTTACTTAAATAAATGTCTACATTGTTTATTTGGTTTAATTCGGCATTTTTTTTAGCATATTCAATCGCTACAAAGTCCTTATCCAGCATTGTGGTATTGCCTTTGGGCGCTCTTTTAGCCATAAACAACCCTATTGGGCCATAACCGCAACCTAAGTCTAAACAGTCATCAGTGTCATTCACTTCTAAATATTTTAATAATAACTGTGTGCCGTCATCTATGGCTTTAGGCGAAAACAAACCCCACGTAGTCACCCATTTAAAGGGCATTTCTAGCAAGGGGTCGACAAAATGAAGGTCTTTTTTAATGTTTTTTATTTCTTGTTCAGAAATATTCATAAGCATTTTTTTGACTGTAAAACCAGAATAGTAACTGAAAAAGGTATAAAAAAAATTGAGTAATTTTTTTAAGGAAGTCTTGATTAACGGTGAAGCTTATTTTTAATAAATTCTTAACTCAACACGGCTATTAGCAAGTCGCCCTTTTTCCGTAGTGTTTTTAGCAATAGGCTGATCACCGCCAAAACCTATTGAAGCTAAACGAGAAGGTTTAATGCCGTTATTGATAAAGTATTTTTTTACTATTGTAGCTTGCTGTTTCGACATTTTTTTATTCTCTACACTGTCACCCGTATTGTCAGTGTGGGCAGCAACTACAATAGAAAACTTAGAAAACTTATTTAGCGCTACCACTGCAACACGTAAACGTGCGAAAGATGAATCTACCAAATCTAGCGAGTTATCTTTAAAAGCAACACCGTCCAACTTAATAATGGTTTTTAATGTCTCGCCCTTACGTTCAAACTCATTCTCACTGCTTTGGTTATCATAAAAGTTAACATTTTTTGTATCGCTATCCGCTACTTTAAAGGTTGTTTTAGACGACTGTAAATTAGGGGTTTGCGTAGTTGTAGCGGCATTATTAGACACAAATGGAGGCCATATTTTATTGCCATTTTCATCTTTTGGCAAGGTCAG
Organism: uncultured Gammaproteobacteria bacterium; assembly: GCA_964589575.1. Taxonomy (GTDB): domain Bacteria; phylum Pseudomonadota; class Gammaproteobacteria; order QNFE01; family CAZPSE01; genus CAZPSE01. The sequence continues at coordinate 9,089 of CAZPSE010000057.1, forward strand.
TATTTCAAAAGTTATCGTAATAGACACAATCGCTATAGACAAATACGCTAGCGATGACAATACTATCAACATTAAGGGTTGTTTAGTTTTAATTTTATTTACCTACTTCTAATGGGGGGAATATAACATACTATTCTTAAAACTTAATACTTTTAAATGCTTACAGAAAAATACTAATCTAGTTTATTGCTTATTATGACGACTAGTTCATATTAAACCACGCCTTAAAAACTAAAAGTAGAGTATGTATTTTTTACATTCATTGCAGTACCAAAGCACAGCTAGCAATCAAGACATAATTTTTGCTTTATCAAATCAACTCGAAAAAATAATCAAATTCAGCTATAATCGCGCTTTTTATTTGCCACAAACTCAAATAAACACTTAATAGTGTTTAAATAAACTTCTTACCGTTGTTTATGTTCGTCCAAATAAAGCTTAAAGAGTTTCATTATTAAAACTTTTAAATTTAACATCCAACACTAATCAAATTGGA
>CAZPSE010000058.1:0-9139 GCA_964589575.1 uncultured Gammaproteobacteria bacterium
GCACCAAAACGAGCAATGCTTAACGCTAATAGTTTGAAACTCCAGTTAATCAGTTCTTCCTTAAGGAAGAACTGATTAACCCACCCTTAAAAAGTATAGCTATCAATAAAAAAGGCCACCGACTTTATTTTTCAATAAAATCAGCGGCCTTTAAATAACCACTTTAACAACGCTAAATTAGCCCCATTTAATTTTAGCTTTAATCAACAAATCATCCAGTTTTTTTAGGGTGATTATTTGATACTTCGTTTCAAACTCGGTCAAATCTATAGAATCCAACTTTTTAAGTGTCATTACCGAGGCGGTTTCAACATCGCGCTGAGTATACAAGTTTTCAAAATAACGACGAATCGCAATGGCTAGCCCTGCCTTTTCATTGACCAATTCTTTAGTTAGCGTGTTTTCTGTACAAGCATAAACTTTAATGTTTCTATGTTTACTGGGGCCATAAACAGGAACAATCACTTGGAAATAAAACTCGTAAACGTTTCTTGCTATGGCATTACGCCACAAACCAGAAACACCAGGGTACAGTTTTAAACCTTTATCTTTATGTTCTTTTGACGGTTTATCAAACTTGGTTAAATGAATGTCGTCTCTATAGATGCTTTGCAAAAATTCTTTCGCTTTTTCTAACGATGCGGCAAAGTCACCTTCTGTTTGTTTAATGTCTGCAAAAAAACCACTTTTACCACGGTACCTAACTTGCCAACCGTGGGTTTTTTTATCGGGTATATCAATACGGTTAATGTGCCGTGGCGATTCAAACCATTTACCGGCCACTTTTACTTCTCGCGTGGGCAACTCTACACCTTCTATAACGGTCCAAGCTCCACCGTTTCGTCGTACATCTCTTCTTTTACTCATACTTTTCATCTTTGTTATCACAGGTTTAGCAATCATAACAAATACTAAACAACATTTAAATAATTTATTTTATGTTAAAAGTTGGCGCGTAAAGGCCAAGCGAATGGGGTTTAAATAATCAATCACGGCTATTATTTTGTGATTGATTGCGAGACTTAATTGACTAACCAGATTGGTTTTTTAGGCGTTAATAACTGCCTAAACTAATTAAAATGATAATCTAACACCAAAAACTACAGAGTTTTCTATAACCAGTTTTTTAAGGCTGCTATCATGATCAATTTTAGTCACTCGGTAACCTAGGTAACCACGTGTATTAGGCATAACTTCTATATCTATACGCGCCCCTGTTTCTAAAATATTTTGGGTTCCATTAAAACTGGTTATCCGCGGTGAGCTAAAGGCTTCTATTGTTAAACCAATTGGGTTTTGAGACGGAAACAAATAACGTAATGTTCCGCCAATACTAACAGCAACGGCTATTTTATCGGTTGCAGACAACAAGCCGTAATTGGCTTTTGCACCAAAACCGTATTGAATGGCTCTTTTTGCTCCAACCGCATTACCTACAACCAGTATGGTTGCGTTTGCAAATTTGTCGCCTTTTTCATTATAAAAGAACCCATAACCGACATCTGCGCCCGAGTAGCCTAATGAACCTGACTCGGTTAAATAAGTAAAACGAGCCGTGGTGTTGCTTAGTCCAATATCAATACCTGCAGAATACACAGTAGTGCTACCGATAATTAATAATAAGCCGAATATTTGTTTCAACATTGATAATCCTTAGTTACTTTCTTAAATTTTGCTAATTGTAATTTATCTGTCACGTTTTCTCTATTAAAAAAGACTTTTTAACTTATCTTTTAGCTTGTCTTCTAATCGTTTCTTTTCGGCCGCCTCTTTGGCTTTTAGTTCCGCCTTTACTTTATCTTCTTTGGCTTTTACTTCTGCTTTAATTTTTGCCTTTTTTGCTGCTTGTTTTGCGTTAAAGTCGGCTTTAATTTTAGCTTCCTTCGCTTTTAAGTCGGCTTTAGTTTTTGCCTCTTTCGCTTTTAGTTCTGCTTTAATTTTAGCTTCTTTCGCTTTTAGTTTAGCCTTTTCTTCGGCTATTTTTTTTGCAAGCTTTGCTTTTTCTGCCGCCAGCGCTTGTAAGGCTTTTTCTGCCAGTGCATCTGCCAACAACACACTAATTTTGGGTTTGGTAAATGGTCCGGTTATTTTTATCGGTATGGCAAACCCGCCAGACTCGTCTACTGTTTTACCCGATTGAGCATTTTGTTTATCGGTAACCAGTACACGCACTAAATAGTCCAGCTCACTTTTAACTAAATCTGCGGTGCCTGCACCTGCTACCCGTAAAAACGGTGCTCTCAAAGAAAAATCATCATTTTTTACCATGCCATTAGTAATAGTTGCCGTCAGGGTAACATCTGAAAAATCCGTTTTAGGAAAAACTTTATCATCATCTTTAAACTTTTTCCCATTTAATGCGTATTCTGCTTTTTTTAATACTTTTGCTAAATTAAAACCTTTAATCGCGCCATCTTTAAAGGCCATGGTTAATTCACCATTTAATGCAGCTTTAAGCTGGTTGACACTTTCACCCGTTGTGTGAACATTAATATTGACTTTAGCTTTACCTTGTACCTTATCTATTTCCATAAAATCGGTCATTAATGGTTCGACTTCTACATCGTTTAATTTCGTCGCAAAGCGATATACCGGAATATCTTTACGAACATCTATTATCACTTTTCCATCCATACCACCTTTATACATATTCATAGTTAATGGTGATACGGTAATTAAACCATCTTTAGCTAAAACACCTATGTTAGTTTCTTGTGTTTTTAAATTCATTACTTTAAAACCTTCGGCAGTAAAGTGACCGTTTATGTCTAAACCTCGCATCATTTCTACTGGTAATATAATTGGCACATCTTTAGCTGGCTGATTACTTTCAACCTTTTTTGGTGTTTCTTCTGTTGGCTCTTTTTTAGGTGGTAAGTATCGATCTACATCTATTTTGCTTAAAGCCAAGTTGTACCTTATTGCAGGTTTGGCTAAATCATTAACCGATACCTTTCCTGTTAAATGGGTTTGGTCTAATTGCAAGTTAATGTCATTAATTTGTAGGTCTTTTAAGTCTGTTGCTATATTCAACTTGGCAGAAATTGCGGTTAAGGTCGTCATGTCTGCCATTTCTGGCAAGTCCATTTTTAGCATTGCCATGGTTTTTCTTAAATCGAAGGTGTTTATGGTTAGCCCTGCTGTAATATTAGGCGTGGTTAAAGCTTGATTTATTTTAGCTTGCCCATTTAATACAACATTTGCCACTTTAAAGGTCATGTTTTTTAAATTGATTTTTTCACTTTTTAAATTAATGTCTGCGTTCGCATTTAATGCAATAGTTTGATGCCCTGCTGGTACTATTTTTCCATAAGCGTCTACTTTTAAAAACATGTCTTTTATTTGGTAACGTTGGTTTGCTAAATCGACCGTGTAAAAACCACCAAAACTAATTTTTGCATCAACTGCGGGTTCTCCATTTTTAACTGCAAAGTCCATTTTCATTTCAAACGGTTTGCCTAACTCAAACACGCCAATAAATAAGTTAAAGTTTTTTAATTTAATGTTGGTGCCTGCCTTTATATCTTTAAAGCTCACATTTGCGTTGGTTATTTCTACCCCGCCTAATACCAATTTGGGTATTTCTGTTGTTTGTGCGCTTTCTGTGCTTTTATCGTCTACCTCTGTTGTTGTGGTATTTTGTTTTACTGCCGTTGCTTTTTTTGGTTTGGTTAAGTCATCCCAACTGCTTACACCTTGCTTGTTTACTTTTAAGTTTACGTTTAAACCGTCTAAAACAATTTTAGCAATATGCACCTCTTTTTTTAGTAAGGGCATTATTTTTAAACGAATATCCATGCGTTCCATATCGAGCATGCTTTCTGGCCCAAAACCTTTTGCAGCAGATAATGACACTTTATTAATACCTATGCCCACCCAAGGGAATAGCGACAGTTTCATCTTTCCGTTTATTAGTAAGTCTCGGCCTGTATTGTCTTTTACTGCCGTCACGATTTCTTCTTTGTAGTCATTAGGGTCTATAAATACAAAAACGCCTACTATTGCCAAAACAATAATTAGCAATAAACCAACAATAATTTTTAAAAGTGCTTTCATTAATCTCGCCATGTCATTTTAAATTATGTTTATTGTATACTGATGAAATCAAAAAAATCATAACTAAATACAATATGAATTCTTTTTTAGACACGTTATCGACCCTGCCCATTTGGCTTAAAGAAAAAACCAGCCATTTACTAACCTTTATTGGTGTCATTATTTTAATTTTGGTACTGCTAGGTTTCGCTTGGAGCATTCCTCCTGATCGTTTTAATGTTATTCAAAATAGCGAGCAAATGGCCAATGAAAACGGCCATGCATTGGTCAATGGTTACACAACCACAGCAACATTAATCACTACGGTAGAAACACTATTAAACAAAACGGGCGGTTACATTAGTAATGATATTATCTTGCCCAGTATTTTTTTAGATAACATTAAAAACTGGGAATACGGCGTACTAATACAAAGCAGAGATTTAGCCCGCGTATTAAGAAATGACATGAGCCGTTCGCAGTCCCAATCTATAGAGAACCCCGATTTATCCAAAGCGGAGCCCAAATTTAATTTTGACAATAATTCTTGGATATTTCCAGCTACAGAGTCCGAATACAAGGAAGGTTTGGAGCATTTAAATAATTACCTCCAGTCCATTTCTGAATCTACCCAACCTAGCGCTCAATTTTTCTCTCGTGCAGATAATTTAACCGATTGGTTAGGTGTAATTGAAAAACGTTTAGGCAGTTTATCGCAACGGTTATCGGCAAGTGTTGGGCAAGACCGCATCAACACCGATTTAGCCGGTGATGATGCCGCCAACCAAGCGACAAAAACCAGTAAAGAAATACAAGTAAAAACGCCCTGGTTAGAAATTGATGACGTGTTTTATCAGGCACGTGGTAGTACTTGGGCATTAACGCATTTTTTAAAAGCGATAGAAATTGATTTTAAAACGGTATTGCAAAAAAAGAATGCTGTTATCAGCCTTAAACAAATAATACGCGAGTTAGAAGCCAGCCAACAAACCCTTTGGAGCCCTATGATACTAAACGGCAGTGGTTTTGGTTTAGTGGCAAACCATTCTTTAGTCATGGCATCTTACCTTTCGCGCGCCAATGCGGCGGTGATAGATTTACGTAATTTATTAAGACAAGGTTAAATTTAAACTGTGATAAAAGCTCTAAAACGCGTCAGCTTTCTACTGGCACTGTGCGTACTAACAGCAACCAACAGTTTTGCAAAAATAGACCCTAACGTAGATTACTTAGTTAGCCACAGCCAACATTTTTCTATTTATCACACTAAACAACAAAGCCAAATAGCGCAAAAAGTTGCAAACTATGCCGAAGCTATTTACCCGCAATTACAAAAAAAACTTAACTGGACACCTACCGCCACTACCCACATTGTTTTAGACGACGGTAATGATTTTTCTAACGGTTTTGCCAGTGTGTTGCGCCAAAACCATGTCACCCTATTTTTAACCCCGCCCTTAACCATTAACACCTTAGAAAATACGAATAATTTTTTATACAGCTTAATAAAGCATGAGTTAACACACACCTTTCACTTAGAAAAAAACAAAGGGCTGCCCGCTTTACTAGGTAAAGTGATTGGTCGTAATTTATTTGCCTACCCCAACCACTTTACCCCCAGTTGGATTGTAGAAGGTTTAGCCACCCATTACGAAACTGACCACAAACAACACATTGGACGAGGCGCAAGTGCCGCTTATGACAACCTATTTAGAGGTGAATACTTAAATGGCTTTAAAGCTTTTGACCAAATAAATTTAAACATACGTACCTTGCCCGCAGGTACTACGCGTTATTTATACGGGGTGTTTTTTATAGAGTATTTAGCCCGCACCTACGGCGATAAAAAAATTACACAATGGGTAGAAAACTACAGCGACAACATTATTCCGTTTCAAATACACAGCAACGCAAAAGACGTTTTTGGTAAAGATTTATTTGCACTGTACGATGATTTTATAAAAGAACGCACGGCGTTTTATAAAAAACAAATTAAACACTTAAAACAACAACCGCTAAGCAAAACCAAGCGTTTATCAACACAACCTATCAAACCCGACTTTGTAGTTAATAACGAAACTATTTTTGCCATCACGCAAGACTATGCATCGGCAAATACATTAATCCAATTGGATAAACAGTTTAACGTTAAAGAGTTAATGGTTTTACGTGGTAACGCCGTATTAAACCAAGCAACCCAAAGCCATATCATCATCACCAAAATAGAAAAATGCAACGAATACACTAACTACTACGACATTTACCGTTACCACATTAAAAACAAAAGCTTAACGCAAATAACCCATTGTGGTCGCTACCCTTATGCAGTAGAACTTAACAACCGGCAATTTATTGCTGTGCAATTAAACAATGGTGTTACTCGGTTACAGTTACTGGATAACGGCGGCAAATTGATTAGTGAAATAAAACATACAAACAACAATGCCCGTTTTGGAAAAATTGCCCTAAACCCTAACGGACAAACCATTGCCGTTAATATTTACCAAGCAAACACCGGCTGGCAAATTGAACAATACCATTTAGCCCGCCAACAATGGAGCGGCGCATTAAAAAACAAACACAGCAACTTTTACCCCGCCTTTAGCAAAGCTGGCGACATTTTATACAGCGCCAACAAAAACGGCGTATACAATATTTATAAAAGCAAAAAAGCGCAAAGCCATTTATTATTGGGCGGATTAAACCCCGTAGCGTTTAATGATGGCTTACTTTATTCAGCATTTTCAAAAGGCAAATATTTTTTAACGGCCTTGCCCAAAACGGGCAAAACCGTTGCCTACATGGACGTAGGTACACACAATTGCTTGGAGCATTATGCGTGCGACCCCTTGCCTATAGCATTACCCATGTATTTAAGTGCCAAACAAGCAACATCAAATAGTTTAGACGGAAACACCTCTACTTTTAAACCATTTAAAAACGTACCAACTACTAGGCTCTTCAAAGCAAAACCATACTCCGCCATTGAGTCATTAACGCCTTATTCATGGTTTCCCAGTATTCAATCTGGTGCCGGTTTAAGCCAGTTTGGGCTTACCGTTAATGGTGCAGACGTTTTAGAAAGGCATCAATATAACGCTACGGTTAAGTTTGATACCAAATACAAAAAATTGTCGGGCAATTTGCAATACCAACTGCACCAAAATTGGTCTTTTTTATTACTAAGACAACTGGGTGAAATTGCATTCAATAATAATATTTATTTACGTAAACAAGACGTTATTGGCATAAACTATACCCTACCAAAAACACAAGTAGAATCTGCACATTTTTGGGTTTTGGGTGGCAGTTATGCACAAAATAATTACCAAAAAACGGCAGCCTCTGCCCCATCTTTACTTTCTAATAACAGTAAAAACATTGGTTTAGGCTATATTATCAGCAATGCTCAAAACTACTTACTTGCCTACAATACGTCAGAGGGGCAAACATTAAGAGCCACAGTAGAATACGCAAAAGAAAGTTTTTTAACCAACCCAAGCATAAGGCTAGGCTTAGACTGGCGTTACAATATTGCGTTAAACAACCAACAAGTATTATCTACCAGGCTGGTTGTAGCCAGCAGTGAAAACAACAACATTTACAGCTTAGGTGGCAATGCCAGTAGCAGTAACTTTTCTGTATTAAATGGGGGCATTAGCGAACCATTATTTAATAAAACCAATTTTCCATTACGTGGTTATGCCAATACCGGTTTTGGTAGTGCATTAGCTGTCGCATCGTTAGAATGGCGCATACCCCTTAACCGTCCCGAAACGGGTTTATCCATATTGCCTGTGGCATCGTTACAAAACAGTTATAACTTGTTTGTAGACGTAGGAACATTGTATAAAAGCAACGCCACCAACAACGTTAAAACAGGTATCGGCGTAGAACTTATTAATAAAGTTGCATTGGTTTATCATGTAGAACTGTCGTTAAGAACCGGCCTAGCCTTTGGTTTAAATACTGGCGGTGATAGCCAGTTTTACTTTGCTTTACAGCAACAGTTTTAAGTTGATTAAACGAGAATAAAACTGAGTAAAATAATCCACATAGATATGGACGCTTTTTTTGCAGCGGTAGAACAAAGAGACTTTCCTGAATATCGCAACAAACCCTTGGTCGTTGGTGGCAACCCTCAGTCGCGCGGTGTGGTGGCAACCTGCAGTTACGAGGCACGCAAATTTGGCATCCATTCAGCCATGCCATGCTCTCACGCCTACCGTTTATGCCCCAGTGCCATTTTTGTAAAACCACGCTTTGATGCCTACAAAGAAGCCAGCCAAATTATTAGGGGCATTTTTAATCAATACTCACACAACGTCGAACCCCTATCTATAGACGAAGCGTATTTAGATGTAAGCGATAGCGAGTTACACCAAGGCTCTGCCACGTTAATTGCGCAAGAGATACGCCAAAAAATATTTGATGCGACAAAACTTACCGCATCTGCGGGTATTTCTTACAATAAGTTTTTAGCCAAAATAGCCTCAGACATTAACAAACCCAACGGGCAATTTGTTATCACCCCAAAAAATGGTGAGCAGTTTATAGCCAAATTAGCCATAGGACAATTTTACGGCATAGGCAAAGTAACCGAAGCCAAAATGAAAGATTTAGGCATATACACAGGTGCAGATTTACGCAAATGGCACAAAGACCAACTAACCCATTATTTTGGTAAAGCAGGCAATTATTTTTATTCAGTTGCACGCGGTATAGACAACCGCCAAGTTGGCCATACCAGTGAAAGAAAATCCATAGGTACAGAAAGCACCTTCGCTTACGATTTAAGTGACTATAAAGAAATGCAAAATGTAATTAAAAAACAATGCAGCCAATTAGCCAAACAGCTAAAAAATAAAAACGTAAAAGCACAAACCATTACCGTTAAAGTAAAATTTGCCAACTTTAAGCTAATAACCCGCAGTTTTACTAACCCTGTATTGCTAGATAGCACCAACAAGATATTTCAAATTGCTCAATTTTTACTAAAACGAGCAGAAATCAACAAGCAAAAAGTACGCCTTTTAGGCGTAAGCCTTAGCCAACTAAAAAATGAAAACCAAATGGCGCACCCTGTTCAATTAACGTTGTTTGA
>CAZPSE010000059.1:0-9138 GCA_964589575.1 uncultured Gammaproteobacteria bacterium
GTAAGCAAGGGGTCGACGAAAACAGCCGTTTTCGTCGACCCCTTGCTTTTTGGATTTAAGAAATTAATAAGTAATAATTTATAAAATGTTTTCAAAAATCGCTAATGTTTGTCTAATCGTTATGATAATCGGTCTGCAATACCGTTTATGGTACGGCTACGCCAATTATTCCCAAATTGAATCGTTACAAACCACTATAGATACGCAAAAAATAAAACTAACCAAGCTAGAGCAACGCAATAGCAATTTAGTTTACGAAGTATTGGACTTGCGAGATGGCAGTGACGCACTAGAAGAATACGCCCGCGAAGAAATTGGCATGATAAAAAAAGGTGAAATTTTTTATCAGGTACTCACACCTAATGAATAAACCAGACGTTTGGGTAATAATACCTGCCGCAGGCGTAGGCAAGCGCATGCAAAGCAATGTTGCCAAACAATACTTAACCATAAACAATAAAACGGTTTTGCAACATACAGTAGAGCAGTTTATCAACTTACCTTTTGTTAAAGGCATACTGGTTGCCATATCAAATACCGACGATACCTTTGCCACTTTAAGCTTTAGCAATAAAAACAAAGTACAACATTGTATTGGTGGCAAACAACGCTACCAGAGCGTCTTAAACACCTTAGATACCTTTCAACACCTAATAAAACCACACGAGTGGATAATGGTGCATGATGCAGCAAGACCCTGTGTAAGCCCGCACGACATAGAAAAACTTTATACAGAATGTAAAAACCACAAAGTAGGTGGCATATTAGCCACGCCCGTTAAAGACACCTTAAAACAATCTTTAGCAAACCAAACCATAGCCAAAACGGTAGACAGAGATACAATGTGGCACGCGCTCACGCCACAAATGTTTCGCTATCAAAATTTAGTTAATGCGATAGAAAACTCAATTATGGATAATTTAGCCATAACCGATGACGCATCAGCATTTGAAAACTTAAATCTACGCCCTAAATTAGTAGACGGGCGAGAAGATAATATAAAAATAACCCGCCCGAGTGATTTAGACTACGCAACATGGATAATTACCCAAAGGCAACAACATGGTTAGAATAGGCCACGGTTTTGACGTACACGGTTTTGAAACAGGCGATGCCATAATACTGGGCGGCGTAACTATCCCACATAAAAAAGCATTTAAAGCCCATTCAGACGGTGACGTGCTAATACATGCACTAATAGATGCGCTAATGGGTGCAATGGGTTTAGGCGACATAGGGGAGGCCTTCCCAGATACCGATGCACAATATAAAAACATCAGCAGTTTAGTATTGCTAAAAAAAATAAAAACAAAATTAGATAAAAACTGGGCAACCATACACAATATAGACATCACCATAATAGCCCAACAACCCAAACTAAAACCCCACAAACAAGCCATGATAGCCGAGTTAGCCAACACCCTAGCCATTGCAAAAAACCAAATAAACATAAAAGCCACCACAACAGAAGGCCTAGGCTACACAGGGCGCGAAGAAGGCATAGCCGTGCATTGCGTAGTACTAATAGATAAGGATTAACGATTTATGACCACATCACTCGGCCCCATAATGATGGACTTAAAAGGCCTAACCATAGACCAAGAAGAAGCCGAATTACTACAACACCCACTTGTTGGTGGCGTTATATTGTTTACCCGTAATTTTGAAAACATAAACCAAGTAAGCGCATTAGTAAAAGCCATACACAACATACGCACACCGCATTTATTAGTATCGGTAGACCACGAAGGCGGGCGAGTACAACGCTTTCACAAAGGTTTTACCCGCATACCGCCCATGCGAATGTTTGGTGAAATTTTTGATAAAGACCAACAACAAGCCCTAAAATTAACCCAAGATGCCGGCTGGTTATTAGCTAGCGAACTGCGCGCCTGTGGAATCGACTTTAGTTTTACCCCCGTATTAGACCTAGCCAAGCTAAGCAGTAAAATTATTGGCGACAGAGGGTTTCATACCAATACACGCACCATTACCCGTTTAGCCTTATCATTAATGAAAGGCTTAGAAAGCGCAGGCATGTCGGCAGTAGGCAAACATTACCCCGGTCACGGCTCGGTAAAGGGCGACTCTCACCTGGTATTACCCGTAGATGACAGAAGCTTTGAACAAATAGAAAAACACGACCTAGAACCCTTTGCCGCCATGGTGCGTAACCGCATACCGTCATTAATGCCCGCGCATATTATTTACACTAAAGTAGACGACAAACCCGCAGGGTTTAGTAAAAAGTGGCTAAAAGACATTTTGCGTGATTACTTAGGTTTTCAAGGGGTAATTTTTTCAGACGACCTAAGCATGGCGGGCGCAGAATTTGCCGGTGGCTATTACGACAGGGCAGTGATGGCGTTAGATGCAGGTTGCGACATGTTATTAGTATGCAACCATCCAGAGGCGGTAAAAGAAATTATAAACCAATGGGATTACGAAACAGACCCCGCTTCACTTATGCGCTTAGTGCGTATGCACGCCCACAAAAACACCACATGGAAAACACTTAAAAACAATACACGCTGGCAAAACACAAAAAAAACGCTAGAAACTATGTACAACCCAGTAGAACAAGAAATGGACTTATAAATTGGAGCAATACGACAAAATAAAAAAGGAATTTTTAGCGGTAGATAAAAACGCCAAACAACTGTACTCCCAAAAAGAACTGTTGGATAAACTGCAAATAGTTGCCAAACAAATATCTAAAGATTATAAAAATAAAAACTTAATCTGCCTATGCGTATTAAATGGTGGCATCGTTACCTTAGGGCAATTATTACCACTAATAACTTGCCCCACATTGGTAGACTCTATCCACCTAACGCGTTACAACGGCAAAACCACCGCCAGTAAAAACATCCAATGGAAAAGTAAACCCAGTATCAATTTAAACGCTTTAGATGTGTTATTAGTAGACGATATTTTAGACGAAGGCATAACGCTTTTTGAACTAACCCAATACTGCAAAGCACAAAAAGCAAACTCCGTTAAAAGTATGGTATTAGTCAATAAAACCCATAACCGTAAATTTAAAAACATCAAAGCAGACTATGTAGCCTGTAACGTACCGGACGAATACGTTTACGGTTTTGGAATGGATTTTAAAGAGTTTGGGCGCAATAAAAGTGAAATTGTGTTTACACAAAAATAAAGACAACTAATTTTTTTTATTTGCAAAGCTTGACCTAAAAAGAAGAAATAATTAGTATCGCCCCCATAATTAAAAAAGACCTAATTAACAGACTAAGGAATGGTTAAGCAGTGGCATTATACTAATAGCGCTAAGCCTTGCTTGTTCACAGCTTTATCGAGAACTGGCAAGGCTTACCAAGCGGGCTATTGGAACATTATCAGATAACGTAATCAGCTTAAACAATCATCATTTAAATTTTACATATACCAAGGCAAAACAAACAAAGTTATGAGTAATTCTTCAGAAGCAAATAAACCAACCCCACCAGAGCATAAACCCCGTCCTTTGGTCGACATGGTTGTCAGTATTATTATCCCAACCATTATATTAATGAAATTTAGTGGCGATGAAGCATTAGGCGCAACGCTCGGTTTGGTAGTGGCTTTAGCCTTTCCATTAACTTGGGGTTTAATAGAACGTATCAAATACGGTAAAAACAATTTTATAGCACTGTTAGGTTTAATAAGCATACTGCTAACAGGCGGCATAGGCTTGTTAGAAATGGACACTTTTTGGTTAGCAGTAAAAGAAGCCGCAGTACCCGGGATAATTGGCATAGCCGTATTGGTATCTACCAAAACGCGTTATCCATTAATAAAAACCTTATTATTTAACCCTAAAATAATGAATTTAGAAAAAATTAAAGAAAAACTGGATGAAAAAGGCAATGCAGAACTTTTTGAAAACCGCATCTTAAAAGCCACATATTTTCTAAGCAGTACCTTTTTCTTTTCTGCGGTGATGAATTATTTTCTTGCAAGATATGTCGTTACCAGCCCAGCAGGAACAACTGCATTTAATGAAGAACTAGGCAGGCTAACGTTGCTTAGCTACCCGATGATTGCCATACCGTCTATGATAATGATGGTCGCTATTTTTTATTATTTATGGCGTTCTGTTAATGGTTTAACCGGTCTAAAGTTAGAAGAAGTGCTAAATCAAGAGCAAGAAAAAACCAAATAAACTTAAAATTGAACTTGAGTATCAAACCGCAGTCGAAAAAAAATATTTTTAGAGAACACAACAATGAAATCATTACCGCTACTTTTTATCACCTTTATTATTGTAATTTTTAGCAAACCAATTATTGCAGTAGAAAAATTACAAATAACAACAATAACCAAAGGCACAGGAGCCATAGCAAAAATAGGCGACACCGTATCGGTACACTATACGGGCTGGTTGTTAGATGGAAAAGAGTTTGATTCGAGCAAAAAAAGAGGAGAATTTGAATTTACCATAGGCGAACAGCGAGTAATTAAAGGCTGGGAACAAGGCGTAGTAGGAATGGCAGTAGGAGAAAAACGTCAATTAATCGTCCCGTCAAAACTTGCTTATGGCAGTCGGGCAGTGGGCAATGTTATTAAAGCCAATTCGACATTAAAATTTGAAATAGACTTGATAAGTATAAAAACGCCAACCTACAAACACATAAGCAATGCAGAATTAAAAAAGCTACTAGACAAAGATATTCCCATTTTTGACATACGTCGCCCAGAAGAATGGAAACAAACCGGCGTGGTAGAGGGCAGCATTAAGTTAACTTTTTTTAATAAAAAAGGTCAAATAAACCCGAATTTTATACCCGAATTTAATAAAATTATTACCAACAAAGACCAACCTTTTGTTTTTATTTGTAGAACAGGCAGCCGAACAGGGGTTATGTCAAAAGCATTTTCTAAACAGTTAGGTCACAGCAATTTTTACAACGTTAAAAACGGCATAACCCGATGGATAGCAGAAGGCAACGCGGTAAAAAAATAAGCCATTTAAAAATGTATTAGTCAGGGTGTTAAAATCAATAAAAGTTTAACCTCGGTCAGTTCATAAGCATTGGCATTATACTAATAGCGCTAAGCCTTGCTTGTTCACAGCTTTATCGTGAACTAGCAAGGTAGTTGCTACGGGCATCCTGGCCCTCGGTGCTACGCACGTCGCTGTCGCTCCCCAATTTGTTCCGTACAAATTAGTATCAAGCGGGCTATTGGAACAATATCAGATAACATTATCACCTTCTGCTTGTAAGTCTCGATAGTTTTGACTAAATCGTCAGGAACGATTTGGGGCGCGATAGCGACGTGCGTAGCACCGAGGGCAGGATGCCCGAAGCAACTACACTAAAACGAGCAACGCGAATAGTTTAAAAACTCCAGTTGATAAGCTCTTCCTTAAACTAACTCTTGTTGCAAGACAAAAAATCATTAACGCGTTCATCTAGCCAATACTTTCCTAACATTGGCATAGCACCATATACAAAACCAACATGGCCACCATTTTTACTTAGCTCTAACGTTACAGAGGCAGACAACTCACTGTTTTTAGGCACCACATCTTCGTGCATAAATGGGTCATCTAAGGCGTGAATAATTAAAGTTTGTGCCTTTATATGTTTTAAA
Source organism: uncultured Gammaproteobacteria bacterium (assembly GCA_964589575.1). Taxonomy (GTDB): domain Bacteria; phylum Pseudomonadota; class Gammaproteobacteria; order QNFE01; family CAZPSE01; genus CAZPSE01. The sequence goes on from CAZPSE010000059.1 coordinate 5,602, forward strand.
AACTGCCTAGCACTGCTCTTTTTGTAATAGTCATCAACACTTTTAAAACCGTGAATTGGTGCGGTGACTGCATTGTCAAAAGCCCAAAAAGATTTAATATTACTAACGTCTGGGTAAGGGATTTTACTTTGTTTAAAAAGGGCTTCTTTATATTGCGTTTTTATTTTTAATGACGACAATAAATAACCGCAATAAAGTTTGGAAAAGCCTTTGTCTAACCTGTCCGAACAACGGTTAAGCAAAATGGGCGCGCTAATGGCTATGTTTTTTTTAGGCTGTACAGTGGGTTTTGTACCAAGGTATTTTAACAGGGCGTTACCGCCCAAACTAATACCAATGGTGCCTTGTAGGTTAAAACCTTGTTTGGTTACGTATTCTAAAAGGTACTGTATGTCGTCGGTTTTACCCGAATGGTAACTGCCTAAATGTTTATTGGGTTTGTGTCCACAGCCTCTAAAATGCATAAAGCACACACTAAAACCATTTTTAATTAGGCTGTTAAATAATCCTATTGCGTATTGCGAGTCGATAGACCCTTCTAAACCATGAAAAATACATATAAGTGGCTTGCTTTTATCTTTGCTCCATACCAATTCTACAAAATCACCATCGGGTAAAATTAGTTCTTCTTCGCTATGTTGGGTTAGTTTTTGTCGCCTAACTTTGGCTGCCCAAAGGGTTTGTAAATGCGGATTTTTTAACCACCATGATGGTTTAAATTGACTACGAATTATCATGAATTATTATTAAATTACCCTGTAAAATGCGGTTTTAATTTTTTAGATTATCAATAAATTATGGATATTATCACAACCATTGCTAACGAGTTGTCGATTGCAACATCTAAAGTACGCTCTGCTGTTACTTTATTAGATAGTGGTGATACCGTGCCTTTTATCGCTCGCTATAGAAAAGAAGCCACGGGTAATTTAGACGACACCCAGTTAAGAAATTTAGCAGAACGCTTGGTTTATTTACGCGAGTTGCAAGACAGAAAAACCACCGTATTAAAGTCGATAGACAGCCAAAAATTATTAACTGAAAAATTAAAAAAACAAATAGAAAATACGCTAAATAAAACCACCTTAGAAGATATTTACTTACCCTTTAAACCCAAACGACGCACAAAAGCAAAAAAAGCCATAGAAGCAGGGTTAGAACCACTAGCCAGCCAATTATTAAATGAACAAAAAGGCGATTTACAACAACTAGCCCGTGCCTATATTAATAAAGACCCTGCTTTTGATGATGAAACAGCCGTTTTAGAAGGCGCAAAACAAATATTAATGGAACGTTTTAGCGAAGATGCGCTATTAATTAATAACCTGCGCGAATCAGTTTGGAAAGAAGGCGTAATTAAAGCACAAGTGGTGGCAGGTAAAGAACAGATCGGTGTTAAATTTAAAGATTATTTTAACTACGAAGAAAACATAGCAAAAATTCCATCTCACCGCGCATTGGCACTGTTTAGAGGGCGCAACGAAGGTATTTTAAATGTTAATTTACTGGCCGGTGCAGATGAAATAAAGGCAAGTGAAAATGCCACACAACAAATTTGCAGCGCATTTAGCATACGCAACGAAAACAACGAATGTGCCAAATGGCTACTTGGCGTGGCTAAATGGGCTTGGAAAATAAAAATATTTACCCGTATAGATTTAGACCTAAAAAGCAGGCTAAAAGACAACGCCGACGTAGAAGCCATTAATGTATTTGCACGCAATTTAAACGATATTTTATTGGCCGCGCCTGCGGGGGCAAAGGTAACGATGGGTTTAGACCCAGGTATTAGAACCGGCGTAAAAGTGGCAGTGGTAGATGCAACAGGCAAAGTGTTAGATACCGAAACCATATACCCGCATCAACCTAAAAACTGGTGGGACAAATCTATAAGCCAAATACACACACTAATTAAAAAATACAACGTAACTTTAATTAGTATTGGCAACGGCACAGCATCGCGCGAGACCGAAAAACTGGTAAAAGACTGTTTTAAGCAACATAAAGATTTAAATTGCCAATTTTTAATGGTGTCAGAGGCGGGTGCATCTATATATTCCGCATCCGAATTAGCCTCTAAAGAACTGCCCAATATGGACGTATCTTTACGTGGCGCGGTATCTATCGCACGACGTTTGCAAGACCCTTTAGCAGAACTGGTAAAAATAGACTCCAAATCCATCGGTGTGGGGCAATATCAGCACGACGTAAACCAGTTTAAGCTAAACCAAAAATTAAACAATGTGGTAGAAGATTGCGTAAACGCGGTAGGTGTAGATGTTAACACCGCATCACCCGCATTATTAAAAGCAGTGGCAGGTTTAAGTGACACCATATCAACCAATATTGTAAATTACCGAGAACAAAACGGTCGTTTTAACAACCGCAAACAACTACTAAAAGTGCCACGTTTAGGCGATAAAGCCTACCAGCAAAGTGCAGGGTTTTTACGCATTGTAGATGGTGATAATCCGCTAGACCAGTCTGCCGTTCACCCCGAATCTTACCCGATTGTGAGCAACATTTTAAAAAGCATAAATGCCAATATTAAAAATGTACTAGGTAACGACAAAGCGTTAACCAATTGTAAAGCGCACGACTTTGTAAACGATACTATTGGTTTGCCCACCGTTTTAGATATTTTTAGCGAGCTTAAAAAACCGGGGCGTGACCCAAGGCCAGAATTTAAAACCGCCGAATTTATAGAAGGCGTAGAAACCATAAAAGATTTACAAATAGACATGGTTTTAGAAGGCGTAGTAACTAACGTAACCAACTTTGGCGCCTTTGTAGATGTGGGTGTGCATCAAGACGGTTTAGTACATATATCTAACATGGCAGATAAATTTATAAAAACCCCGTCAGACGTGGTTAAGTCGGGCGATGTAGTGAAAGTACAAGTAATGGAAGTGGATGCGGTAAGAAAACGCATTGCTTTGACTATGAAATTAAATGCCAATAAAGCAGAGGCAAAACCAAAAACACCTAAAAAAACGCAAAAGCAAGCTAACCAAAAAACCGCATCAACCGGTTTTGGTGATGCACTAAAATTAGCAATTAAAAAATAGCTAAACCCTTTCACCTGCCAAGCCTTGCCTAGCAGGTGAAAGGGTTTATAACAAGGTGGCGCATTCTCCTTGCACATCCTTTGTGCACTCGCGCTTATTTGCTCCTGCAAACAGGTTTATTAGACCACTACACACCGTGCTCAAACCGTCAAGGGCTACGCGAGTGACCAAAAAGCGGTCACCCTTGACAGTCCTGCGCTCGATGCTCCCCTAAAAGACCGAAGTGAGGCTATCGCTCCTGCTAACGCCCCATACCTACATCCATGTAGGCAAACCACACCTCAAAAAAAGGTCAATAACATGAATCAATATCACATAAACACCATTAAAAACGTCGCCGAAGAACTGCAACAAACAGGCAAAACAAACGCCAGTGCCGGCGAACAAATCGCGGCCGCGTTCGTCCTCAATAACATGCAGTATTTACCCACTCATTATCAAGATATTATCGAAGCATGGGATTATTTAG
>CAZPSE010000060.1:0-8932 GCA_964589575.1 uncultured Gammaproteobacteria bacterium
CCTCCAAAAGCTAGAGAAATAAATATTGCATTATTGGCATACGGGGATGATGAAGAATGGTTGAAAAAATATTACCCAGAGGCTTGGCTTGAATGTTTAAAGGCTCTAATAAATGAAAAAACGAGAGAGCAATAGCGTTTAAGTTAAGCAATAGCAAGGGGTCGACAAATACAGCCTTTTTTAAGCCTTAAAATATTTTAGCTAAAAGTTTTTTCCAACTATCAAATTCGCGTTGTTGTGTAAACAAGTGTTGCCTCGCCTTGCAAGCACTTACCAAACTTTGGTAAAAAGCGTTATCGGTTTCTGCGCGGTATAATAAATTACTCAAAGCTTGTTCGTCCTCTACAGGGTAGTAACCAGGATAGTCCTCCCCCAATAAACCCACCGAGCCTTCAATGTTAGAGGCGATAATGGGCATGTTCGCCATAACCGCTTCGGATATTACCGTAGCGCCGCCCTCCATACGAGACGGTAAAACCATAAGGTGCGACTCGTTAAATGCCGCATTCATTAAGTCATGCGACACTTCACCGTGCCAATGAAAACGGCTATTAATTGTCATTTCAGCTTTAGCATCGTCTGCCCAATTTTGCGTATGTGCTTTGCCGTAATGATGAATTTGAATGTTGCTATCACTGGGTAAAAGTTTTGCCGCCAATGCCGGGCGTAACGAATCTTTCTCGGCGCGTAAATGGCCAGACACGCAAACGTTAAAACACTGTTTAGCAAGGTTGCGCTTATTAATAGGCTCGGCAGATTGGTAAATTACCTCAACCTTGTTTTTATATTCTTTAGGCACAGTATTGGCAATTAACGCATGCAACCCCACCAAGTGGTCAGCAAGCTCAATCGACCGCATCGTTACATCTTTATCGCTATAAATAAACCGATAAACATCAGTGCCAGTTAAAGCCACAATTAGTGGTTTGTTAGGGTGCATAGCGTGAAATAACGCGATAGATTTAGCACTGCGCCAAGCGTGCAAAGCCAGCATTAAATCGGCAGGCTCGCCTTTATACTCAACAACAACATTAACCGAGTGCCCCAACTTTTTAAAAATATTTGCCCAGCGTAAAGCCGTACAACGGTTGCCAGAAAGCGAGTTGGGCGGCGCGGGAGTGATAAGAACAATGTGCATAAAATGATAGCAAAATTTGTGTATTCAATAGACTTGAGTATACGTACAATCAATGCAAAATTTAAATAAAAAAGCCATGCAACCACTCAACCCAAAAACCATAATCGAGCAAATGTACAACGCGCGCGAACGCACCCTAGCAATGGTAGAAGGTTTAAATGCACAACAAATGATGGGGCCAAAATTGGCCACCATTAACCCATTAATATGGGAAATTGCCCACGCCACCTATTTTTACGAGTTTTGGGTACTAAGGCATCACTTAGGGCAAGCACCACTAAGGGGCGACGTAGATAAACTGTTTGACTCCATCAACATAGCCCACGACGATAGATGGGACTTACCACTACCCACCCTAAAAGACACCCTAAACTACATGCAACAAGTGCTAGAAAACGTAGAAAAAGCCTTGTTAAATGGCGACGATGCCACCCGCGACTACCTAGCCCAATATGCGGTATTTCACGAAGATATGCACACCGAGGCCTACACATACACAAGGCAAACACTAAGCTATCGTGCGCCCAATATTGGTCAAAAAATAGCGTTAGACACACCAAAACAAAAGTTAGTAGGCGATGCCTGCATACCCGGCGGACAATTTTTACTGGGTGCAACTAAAAACCAACACTTTGTATTTGATAATGAAAAATGGGCACACCCGCAAAAAGTAACCGCATTTAGCATTGCAAAAACCGCCGTAAGTAATGCCGACTACTTAGCTTTTGTACAAGCAGACGGTTACAAAAACCAACAATATTGGAGTGACGAAGGCAAACAATGGTTAGCCAAAAGCCAAATACACGCCCCCATATATTGGCAACAAAAAGACGGTAACTGGCAAATAAAGCAGTTTGATAAATGGATAGCTATGCCAAAAGAATCGGCGGTGGTTCATGTTAATTATTACGAAGCCAGCGCCTACTGCAAATGGGCAAAAAGACGACTGCCAACAGAGCTAGAGTGGGAAGTGGCCGCCGCAGGTAAGCCAAATAAAGACGGAACACTAAGCCAAAACAAAAACTACTACCCGTGGGGCAAAACCGAAGCAACAAAAACACACGCCAACTTAAACGGCTACGCACTAGGCACAATAAACGTCAATGCCCTGCCAAATGGCGACAGCGCATTTGGGTGTCGCCAAATGATAGGCAACGTGTGGGAATGGACAAGCAGCACCTTTAGCCCCTACCCCAGTTTTAAAACCGATATGTACAAAGACTACTCGCAACCACTATTTGGCACAACCAAAGTACTACGCGGAGGCGCATGGACAACCCGTGGCAGAATGATACGCAACACATGGCGCACCTATTACGGCAAAGACCGAAATGATGTGTTTGCAGGTTTTAGAACCTGTGCTTTATAAACAAATGAAATGCCTATATTTTTGAAGGAAACCTATAATATATGCGGTAGTATTTAAGGTAAAAATAAATTATTTTGATAACCAATATAAAGCAATTAAATGAAAAAAATACTCTCAATTTTAAGTCTGCTCTTTATTAGCCAAAACACCTTGGCATTAAGTTACACAATGGAAATAACCGAGCAAGAACTGCAAAATAGAATAACGGCAATGATGCCCATAGAAAAAGATGCCTTTTTTATAAAAGTAAAAATACTCAACCCAAAAGTTAGGTTCCTTAAACACAACAACCAAATTAGTATTGCCAGTACGGTAAAAATTAATGCCATTACTGGTTATAAAGGCGACGGAAAAATAAAAATGACCGGCACTATTTTGTACAAACCTGAACAAGCCGCTTTTTATTTTATAAACCCAGTTATTAATACAATAAAAATAAAAAACGTCCCACAGCAATATATGCTGCAAATAAAAGCCATTACACAAAATTTACTACAAAACAGTTTGTCACACTACCCAATATATACGCTAGACGCGAATGACGAAAACCAAAAACTGGCAAAGTCGTATTTAAAATCGGTAAAAGTAGAACAACACATATTAAAATTAGAGTTAAGTTTGTTTTAACGACAAAAAACTACCCCCCTTTCATGTCCCAAGCCTTGCTTGGGACATGAAAGGGTGACATAAAAAACAAAGGAAAACACATGGCAACCGCCAAGATAGCGTTTTACGACTTACACCCCGTAACGGATGACTTTGCAGAAACCGTATTAAACGGTTTAACGCAACAACCGCCAAGCATACCGCCCAAGTTTTTTTACGATGAAATAGGCTCTAAACTGTTTGATGCCATCACCGAACTGCCCGAATATTACCAAACCCGAACCGAAATGGGCATACTAAAACAGCATGCAAAAACCATCGCAAAAGAGGTTGGCACAGGCTCGTTATTGGTAGAACCCGGTGGCGGCAGTTGCGCCAAAGTGCATATATTATTAGACGGCTTGCAGCCCATAGCTTACGTGCCAATGGATATATCTAAAACCCATTTAAAAATGTCCGCCACAGAGCTGGCAAATAAGTACCCCAGTTTAGAAATACATGCAGCCGTTACCGATTTTACCCGCCATATGTCAGTCCCCCATACTGCGCCCAAAGGTATGCGGGTTGGGTTTTTCCCGGGCTCTAGCATTGGTAACTTTACCCCCGCCGATGCCATTACCTTTTTAAAAGACTTTGCCCAAGTGTTAGGTGATGACGGTTATTTATTAATAGGCATAGACCTTAAAAAAGACAAAGCCATTTTAGAAGCCGCCTACGACGATGCCGCAGGGGTAACCGCCAACTTTAACCTTAATTTATTAAGCCGAATAAATACACAGTTAGACGGCAATTTTGACCTAGCACAATGGCAACACAAAGCCCTATACAATAAAAAAGAGGGCAGGATAGAAATGCACCTAATAAGCAAAATAAATCAGCAAGTAACGGTTAGCGGTCAAACATTCCGCTTTAAAAAAGGCCAAGGCATTCATACAGAAAACTCCTACAAATACACCGTAAAAGAGTTTCAAAACCTCGCGCAAAAAGCCAACTTTAGCGTGTGCAACGTTTGGACAGATACAAACAACTTATTTAGCGTGCATTTATTTAAAGTAAATAAAGGGGAACAAAAATGAAAGCCAATAACACCCCTGTAGTAAAAGAACTGGTATTGGTTGGTGGCGGACACGCCCACGTAGCGGTGCTAAAAATGTTCGCGATGAAGCCCGTACCGGGTTTACGCATAACCCTAATCACGCGAGATATACACACGCCCTACTCTGGCATGTTGCCAGGTTTAGTAGCAGGGCATTACGATTATGACGAAACCCATATAGATTTAGGGCCACTAGCGCGCTTTGCAGGGGCGCGTTTATACCATACAGAGGTAGAAGCTTTAGACATCGCCAATAAACAAGTCATAGCAAAAGGCCGTCCGCCAGTGCATTACGACATATTATCCATCAATACCGGCTCGCGCCCTAGCGCGGTTAATATCCAAGGGGTCGACGAATTTGCCATCCCAGCCAAACCGATAGACGCGTTTTTAGTAAAGTGGCAAAAGCTCGTCGCCAAAGTAAAACAAAGCACGGGCGATTTTAACTTAAGCATTGTTGGCGCAGGCGCAGGCGGGGTAGAAATTGCCCTGTCTACCCAATATAAATTACAGGCAGAACTTAAAGATGATGCTGCGCGATTAAAAGTAAAAATTGTCACCCGCAGTAAAACCATATTGCCCACGCATAATAAAAACGTTAGGCAACAATTTGTAAATAAATTAAACGACTGTGGCATCGACATACACACCAATGAAAGCATTGTTGAAGTAACCGAAAAAAATATAAAAACACAAAGTGGCAAAACCATAACTAGCGACGCGGTACTGTGGGTAACCAACGCCAGCGCACCGGCATGGCCAAAAACTGCGGGGCTAGCGGTAGACAAACAAGGTTTTATAACCGTAAACAACTATTTACAAAGCCCAACGGACGACAACATATTTGTAGTGGGCGACGTTGCCAGCCTGCCAGACGCACGACCAAAATCGGGCGTGTTTGCCGTGCGCCAAGGGCCAATATTGGCACACAACTTACGGGTAAAAGCAACACGCGGCAACTTAAAAGCCTACAAGCCACAAAAAAACTTTTTAGGTTTAATAAGCACAGGCAATAAAAACGCCATTGCCTCTTACGGTAACTGGGCATGGCAAGGGCAATGGTTATGGACAGTTAAAAACTGGATAGACCACCAGTTTATGAAAAAATTTGCCAACCTGCCCGACATGGCAGAAGAGCCCCAAGCTAAACTGGCCGACGGCATAGCCGATGCCCAAGCAATAAAAGAACTGTCTACCATCGCCATGCGTTGTGGCGGTTGTGGCGCAAAAGTAGGCGCGACGGTACTGTCACGCGTAATGGAACGCCTGCCCGCCACAAGGCGCGACGATGTACTAATAGGTCGCGACGCACCCGACGATTGCGCCATGCTGTCTGTACCAAAAGGAAAGGTAATGGTGCAAAGTGTCGACTATTTCCGCTCGTTTATAGACGATAGCTACACGTTCGGCGCAATTGCCGCCAATCACGCACTGGGCGACATATTTGCAATGGGGGCAGAAGCACAATCGGTACTCGCCATCGCCACCGTACCCTACGGGCGAGAGGCGGTGGTAGAAGAAGCCCTATTCGAGATGCTGGCCGGCGCGCTAAGCATCATCAACCCAACCGGTGCGGTACTGGCAGGTGGGCATTCAAGCGAAGGGGCAGAGCTGGCATTTGGCTTAACCGTAAATGGCCTGGTAAGCCCAGACGGCGTATGGCGCAAAGGCGGTATGCAGCCGGGCGACAAATTAATCTTAACCAAACCCGTAGGCACAGGCACACTATTTGCCGCCGACATGCGCCACAAAGCCAAAGGCCGCTGGGTATACAGCGCCATACAAAGCATGTTGGTGTCCAGCCAAAAAGCGTCGCAAGTATTGCGCCAATACAACGCCAGCGCCTGTACAGACCTAACAGGCTTCGGCATCGTCGGTCATTTAATAGAAATGACCCGCGCATCCAATGTAGATGCCACCCTATACCTAAACAACATACCCCTACTAGATGGCGCACTAGAAACCGTACAAATGGGCATACTCTCCTCACTGCAACCGTCTAACCTGCGCCTACGCCGCGCGATAGATAACATAAAAGACGTAGCCAACAACCCCGCCTACCCACTACTGTTTGACCCACAAACCGCAGGCGGGCTACTGGCCGCAGTCCCTGCGGATAAAGTGGACGAATGTATAGCAGAATTAAAACGACAAGGTTATGAAAGCAGTTCAATCATCGGGCAGATAGATGCACAAGGCGAACGTGAAGCACCGATTTTTGTTGAAGCTTAAAATATTGAGGGTTTGAAAAAGCCCTAAAAAGGGGTGTTTTCGTCGACCCCTTGCTCTTTTAAGAGTTAAAACTAAAGCATAAAGAAGCGCATCTTGCTAATTGACAGCCTTTTGTAAAACGTCTGTAGCCCATTTATTAATGCTTTGCTCATTACTTAAAGAGGCAAGTGTTATTTTTTCGTGAATTTCTGGCGAAACCCTAATAACAAACTTGCCAGAAAACTGCTTAAAAGGCTCAATGTTATTTTCTTTGCAAACGTCTAAAAAAGTATTAAGTGAAATTTTGCCCTCTTTTTTTAAATCGGCAATATTATTTGCGTAAAAATCAGCACCACCATTAAGGCCAATAAATTCCCCTCTAAATAACTCAATTTCAGGGTCATATTGTATGTGTGCTTTAACATTATCAATTTCGAAAAAGTTCATCATGGTTTAACTCCATTGGTTTTTAGCCAGTTGCGTATACTCGCCACTGCGCCCTTATCAGTATTAGGGGAAGGGTGAGGACGGTGGAACACTCTAATTTCATTAAATAACAAAACAGCAATACGAGAACCCTCGCGTTCTGTAATAACTGCACCAAGTTCTAAAAATAAAGACTCAATTTCTTTAAACTTTAAATTAGCACTAACAGGTTGTGTAAAAATTCTTTTAAGTGTTTTATTGTGCTTTGCTTTCATTATAAAATAGTATCAAATAATGATACTATTTTCAAGGTAATTAACTGAAGGAGTTAATAAACGATCGAGTTAGATTTATTATTGTAAAAAGGCATATCACTAAAAAGTTGAGTAATAATATAACTTAGGTAAGCAACAAGCTTAGGCCAAGATACTTTCAAAAGACTATTTTCCCATATGGAGGTAGGCATCCAGAATGGCAGAGTATTATGCGAATGTTGACTTGCTTTTTTATAAGTTAAGAGACAAATAAAAACGGTAAAAACCTAAAATAAGTGCTATAAATAAGCCTTAATAAAGTTTTTATTTGGTGCGAAAAATATGAATCAAGTTTTATGCAGTTGTTCGGCAAGCATATCCGAGTTGAAAAAAAACCCAACAACCCTGATAAATGAGGCAAACGGCTCACCTATCGCCATACTCAACCACAATAGTCCGTCTGCCTATTTAATCCCCGCAGAAACGTACGAATGGCTAATGGACAAACTAGAAGATGCAGAATTAGCCCAAATAGTAATAGAAAGAGCAAGTGAAAAAGCAAACGCAATAGAAGTGGACATAAATGCTTTATAAGTTAAAGTTTTTACCATCAGCACTAAAAGAATGGAAAAAACTAGCACCGCCCATACAAAAACAGTTTAAAAAAAAGCTAAATGAAAGGCTACAAAACCCACACATTAAAGCAAGCCAACTAAAGGGCTTTAAAAACACCTATAAAATAAAGCTAAGATCTGTCGGTTATCGTTTAGTGTATGACGTTAGTGATATAGAGATAACGGTGTATGTAATTGCAGTTGGTAAAAGAGAGCGTGGTTTAATTTATAATAAAGCGGAGCAGCGATGGTAAAATTTTGAATCAAATGACTCTGATTCTATTGATTTCAGTAGCCAATATAAACCAGCTACGCAGAGACACTTTTGCCACAATTAAAGGAGCATAGGCATGATCTTAAAAAACAAACTCAATATCACCAATCAAGTTGAGCTAGCAAAAGCAGAAGAAAAAATCAGCAAGCAAAAAGCCAAGCAACTTTTTGATACAGGCGATATTGCCAAAGCAGAAATAGGTACATTTACAGGGCTTTGTTATATACACGCCTATTTATTTACAGACATTTATGCCTTTGGAGGTAAAACCCGAGAAGTGAATATCGCCAAAGGCGACTTTCGTTTTGCACCGCTAATGTATTTAAGAGCATCGTTGCAACATATCGACACAATGCCACAAAGTAATTTTGATGAAATCATCGAAAAGTATGTAGAGATGAACATCGCCCACCCATTTCGAGAAGGTAACGGGCGTGCTACCCGCATTTGGCTAGACTTAATACTAAAAAAAACAATTAATCAGGTGGTAGACTGGAACAAAGTCGATAAAGAAGATTACCTTTCATCCATGCAACGCAGTGTAGTTAAAGACATTGAAATTAAAGCGCTACTTAAGCAAGCCCTCACCAATAAAATTAATGATCGCACCCTGTTTATGAAAGGTATAGATGTTAGCTATTACTATGAAGGTTATAGCAAATTTAAAACCGAAGAGCTGTAGGCATGAGTTAATCTGGCTTTATGGACAAACTGCTAAATGGCGTTGAGGTTGACTGGAATGCTTAGGTGTATGTTAGTTCGTACTAAAGGAACAAAAATTACTGTGTATGTAATAGCCGTTGGAAAACATGACAGTGGAATTGTTTATAATAAGGCTGAACAAAGGCGGTAAATTGTAAATCAAGCTGGCTGACCCCTTGATGTTTTTCCAAGTAAGGACGGCTTTATACATGGCAATAATGTCAGCAATACAGTGTAATCCC
>CAZPSE010000061.1:0-8627 GCA_964589575.1 uncultured Gammaproteobacteria bacterium
AAGACCGATTAGATGAAAATGAACAACACACATTAAACTACGTAGCCGAACCCAAACTAGACGGTTTAGCGGTAAGCATAACCTATAAAAACGGCATATTAGTACAAGCGGCAACCCGTGGTGATGGCAGTGTGGGTGAAAACATTACAGAAAACGTACGCACCATAAAATGCATACCGCTAAAACTGCAAGGCAACTACCCGCAATTGTTAGAAGTACGTGGCGAAGTGTTTATGATGCTAAAAGGCTTTAATGAACACAACATAAAAGCCCGCCAAAATAACGAAAAACCCTTTGCCAACCCACGCAATGCCGCCGCTGGCAGTTTGCGCCAGTTAGACTCTAGCGTTACCGCCAAACGCCCCTTAAGTTTTTATGCATACGCCTTGGGCGAAGTGTCGGGCGAAACCTGCATGCCCGATAACCATTACGCCATTTTGCAGCAACTAAAAAAATGGGGAATGCCCGTGTGCGATTTAACAAAAGTCGCCAATAACACCCAACAACTAATGGACTATTACCGAAACATATTAAAACAACGCGACCACTTAGCATACGAAATAGACGGCGTGGTGTACAAAGTAAACAACATTGCCCTACAGCAAAAAATTGGTTTTGTATCACGCGCACCGCGTTGGGCAACGGCGCATAAATTTCCTGCGCTAGAAGTTATCACCACCTGTAAAGACATAACCTTTCAGGTAGGGCGCACAGGTGCGATAACACCTGTCGCACGTTTAGAGCCTGTAAACGTAGCAGGGGTAATAGTTAGCAACGCCACCTTACACAATATGGACGAAGTGATAAGAAAAGACATACGCATAGGCGACCAAGTAATAGTGCGCCGAGCGGGGGACGTAATACCAGAGGTGGTAAGTGCCATAATAAGCCTGCGCCCAAATAACGCAAAAAAAATAACCATGCCTACCGCTTGCCCCGTATGTAACGCGCCCGTAAAAAAGCAAGACGACCAAACCATATACCGCTGTACTGGCGGTTGGACATGCCAAGCACAATTAGTAGAAGGCATAAAACACTTTAGTAGCCGCAAAGCGATGGACATAGACGGTTTGGGCGTGCGCATTGTAGAGTTACTGGTTGAACAAAAAATTATTGCCAACATTGCCGACCTGTACCGTTTAGAAAAAACGCAAATAGCCAATTTAGAGCGCATGGGCGACAAATCGGCACAAAACTTGTTAGACGCGTTAGAACAATCTAAAAGCACCACGCTTGCCAAATTTATTTACTCACTAGGTATACGCGAGGTAGGCGAAACCACCGCCCGTACCTTAGCGATGGCGTGTGGCACTTTAGACAATATAAAACAAAAAACCCAAGAGCAACTGCAAACCATAGAAGACGTAGGCCCCATTGTTGCAAAAAATATTATTGAATTTTTCAACAATGAAAACAATATAACGCTTATCAAATCTATGCAACAGTCGGGCGTGATTTGGAAAGACGAAAAAATAAGCCTCCAGCGTCGACCCCTTGCAGGTAATACCTATGTTTTAACCGGTAAATTAACACAGCTAAAACGAGACGAAGCCAAAAATGCCCTAGTAGAATTAGGTGCAAAAGTGGCGGGCAGTGTGTCTAAAAAAACCACCGCCGTTTACGCGGGTGAAAACGCAGGCTCTAAACTAGCCAAAGCAGAACAATTGGGCGTGGATGTTTTTAACGAACAAGACCTGATTGAACTTATAAAAAACCATACAAAAATTAATGATATATAACGACAAATATTGCGCTGAAATACTGCACCAGTTTAGCCAACAAAAAAACGCCAAAGCCATTTTTGAAACCAAAATAGGGCTAGAAAAAGAAAGCCTGCGCGTGGCAGAAGACGGTTTATTAGCACAAACACCGCACCCAAAAAAATGGGGTTCACCCTTAACCCACCCGTTTTTTACCACCGACTACAGCGAGTCGATGCCCGAGCTTATAACCCCACCGTTTAGCAACATACACGATGCGCTTAACTTTTTAGACGAACTGCATCATTTTGCCTATCAAAATTTAGGCAAAGAACGCTTATGGGCAACCAGTATGCCGTGCGTGGTGTCGGGCGAAACCAGCATACCGCTGGCGCAATACGGTCACTCTAACGCAGGGTTAATGAAAACCGCCTACCGCCGTGGTTTAGGCCATCGTTACGGGCGCACCATGCAAGTGATAGCAGGCGTGCATGTTAACTTTTCTTTTAGTGAAACGTTTTGGCAAAAACTAAAAGAACTGGAAGGCAGTAAGGGGTCGACGAAAAGCTATGTTTCTGCCAAGTATTTTGCCATGTTAAGAAACTTGCAACGCATTGGTTGGCTTATTCCTTACTTGTTTGGTGTATCGCCTGCGGTGTGTCAGTCTTTTTTAAACGGTCACGACAAAGGTAAGCTAGAAAAGTTTGACGACAACACATTGTACGAACCCTATGCCACCTCGTTACGTATGGGCGACATAGGTTACCAAAACAATAAAGAAAACGAGCTGGGTTTTAAAGCCAACTACGATGATATAGACAGTTATATCGCCTCTTTAGAAAACGCCATACGCACACCCAGTGCCGAATATAAAAAAATAGACATTATTAAAAACGATAAGTATCAACAGCTTAACGCCAATATGTTGCAAATAGAAAACGAATATTACTGCACCGTAAGGCCCAAGCAAGTACCCGGCAGAGACGAACGCCCAACCCAAGCGCTTAATAAACGCGGTGTAGAATATATAGAGCTACGCTCGGTAGACGTAAACTTATTTACCCCGCTAGGGGTAGACGCGCAACAACTGCATTTTATAAAAGTGTTAATGTTTTGGACGGCATTAACCAGTAGCCCTAAAATAAATGCGATAGAACAAAAAGAAATAGACGATAACGAATTATTGGTAGCCCACCAAGGGCGTAAGCCCAATTTAATGTTGGCACGAAACACCCAACGCATCAGCTTAAAACAATGGGCGAATGAACTATTGTTGCCACTGCACTCTATCGCGTCACAATTAGATGCAGTAGAGAATGTAAATTGTTATAGCCAAGCGGTAAATGAAATGGCAAAACGCATTGATGACCCAGAACAAACACCGTCTGCAAAAATGCTAAAACAAATGTGCGACCAGCAGTTAGGTTTTCATCACTTGTCGAGGCAATACACCGATAAATACTATCAAGACTTTACCAAAACAGAACTGTCTGAAGAGCGTAAAATTTATTTTAAAAACTTAGCCAAAGAATCTATCGACAAGCAAAAAAGTATAGAACAGTCAGACAACATAAGCTTTGCGCAATACTTAAAAAATTATTATTTATAAATATCACAACAAAAAACAACCGGTAAAAACATGCAAAATCGTCGACCCCTTGCCCTAATAGCACTATCATTAGCCACCACATTATTGTTGTTTTCATGCTCTACCACACCTACAGGGCGGTCACAGTTAGCCATTATTTCAGATACCGAAGTAGACGCAATGGGCGTAGCATCGTATGAAAAATTGAAACAAGAACTGCCCCTTAGCACCAACAAAAACATTAAAAACTACGTAGTTTGCATAGCCAATCAAATGATTCCGTATGTCAAACAAGCACCCAAAATAAACCAGTGGGAGGTAACTGTATTTGCCGACCAACAAGCCAATGCCTTTGCACTACCGGGTTACAAAATAGGTGTGTATGAAGGGCTATTAAAATACGCCGTTAACCAACACCAAGTAGCGGCAGTTATTGGCCACGAAATTGGCCATGTAATAGCCCATCACGGTCGCGAAAGGTTATCTACCCAAATGGCTACAAATGTGGGCATACAGTTAGGTGCGGTGTTATTGGGTGTAGAAAACCCCAACGACAGCTGGGCGGTAAAAGCGGCGGCACTAGGCGCACAATACGGTGTAGCACTGCCCTTTAGTAGAGCGCATGAGTCTGAAGCGGATTTTATAGGCATAGAACTTATGGCAAAAGCCGGTTTTGACCCAAGAGAAAGCGTACAACTTTGGAAAAACATGTCTAAAGGTGGCAAAGCTGGGCCAGAGTTTTTGTCAACGCACCCGTCTAATAAAACGCGGATAGCCGATTTAAATAGCGCGATGAACAAAGCGATGCAAATTTATAACGCAAGAAAGGCAAACAAGCCACGTTGCACATTGTCTTAAAGCACGCCCTACAAAGTGTAATTTTGGGGCAAGGGGTCGACGATTTAGCTGTTTTTTTAAGGTTTTTTTAGCCAATTTAGTTTGCTTGTAAATTGTTTATCGCCCAATCTATATGCTCTAAAACCATGGGCGATAAATTTTCAAATTGTTTTTTATTGTTCAACGCCGTTAAAGCGTCGCAAGTTTTACTGCTATTGCCCAAAGCTACGGCGATGTTTCGCAAAAAGTTTTGATAGCCTATGCGTCTAATTGCCGAACCTTGTAAGTTTTTATTAAACTGGTTTTCTGTCCATAAAAATAATTGGGTTAATTCAATATTGTCTAGGTTAAACCTTGGGGAAAAATCCTCCTCTTTTGAGTATTGTGAAAAACGGTTCCAAGGGCAAACCAATTGGCAATCATCGCAACCGTATATTCTATTGCCAATGGCTTGTCTAAATTCTACGGGTATTGCGCCTTGGTTTTCTATGGTTAGGTACGATATGCACCGCCTTGCATCCAACACATTGTCTTTAATAATGGCTTGGGTGGGGCAAACGTCTATACATGCGGTGCAAGAACCGCAATGAAACTCATCAAAAGCATCATTAATGGGTAAGGGCAAATCGGTAAAAATTTCTGCTAAAAAAAACCACGAGCCGGCTTTGGGGTTTATTAAACAGGTGTTTTTTGCTATCCAACCTAAACCGGCATTACGGGCAAGCGCGCGTTCCATTATGGGTGCGCTGTCGGTAAATACCCTAAACTGGCTGTTGGTTGTGGTTAAATAGTCTTGTATGTTTTGGCTTATTTTGGCTAAGGCTTTGCGTATTTTTTTGTGATAATCTCGCCCCAATGCGTAGCGTGATATGTATGCCTTGTGCTTTTCTTGTATGAGTTGTTTAGCAGGGCGGGCAAACTCGGGGTAATAGTCCATTCTAAAAGATAATACCCTTATAGTGCCTGGCATTAGCTGTTCTGGGTGGGTTCGTTTGTCGCCATGCTTTTCCATAAAATGCATAGAGCCATGATAATTTTTGCTAAGCCAATTTTTTAAATGTTTGTCGTCTTCGGTTAAATTTATATTGGTTATGCCAAATTGCTGAAAGCCATTTTCTTTAGACCATTTATCAATTTTTTGTAATAGCTTAGTATGCATGGGGCTATTTTAGCTTATATTGAAAAAGCAAAAAAGGAATAGAAAATACAGAAAAATAGCAGGCATAAAAAAAGCTCCAAAGATGGAGCTTAATAATATGGTGGAGAGGCAGGGATTCGAACCCTGGGAGGGCTACAAACCCTCGCTGGTTTTCAAGACCAGTGCTTTCGGCCACTCAGCCACCTCTCCAGTTTTTAAGTATATTATGTATAAATATCATCCTTCACATATTGGACTTCTCCAAGTTGCTTCAGGCATCCTGCCTTACGCCCCTTCGGGGTTCGCTAGTCGCTCACCAATTTGTTCCAGACAAATTAGTCGGCCACTGTGCCACCTCTCCAGAACTGCGAATAATACAGATTTTAATTAAAAATATGAAGTCTTTTTTTAATTAATTTAAAAACCAACTTAAAGGTTTTAGCTTTTATAATTAGCAATCTTTTGCCCCAATATCACGCGTGAACCTTCGGTTAAGTTTTCTTGCCAGTTCAAATTGTTTTCACTAATTAAAATAACGGTAGACCCCATATTAAAGCGTCCCATTTCTTGGGCTTTTTGCAGTTTTATTTTACCTTCGGGGTAGTCCCAAGAGTTAACGTTTTTAGAGGTAGGCGGGGTAATTAAACCTGCCCAAACGGTTTCTATGGCGGCTACGTTTATCGCCCCCACTAATATCATTAATAGGTCACCTTTTGGGGTGCTAAAGTGGGCAATAACCCGTTCGTTACGTGCAAATAAAGACGGCACAACACGCACCGTGTGTTGTGCAACGCTAAAAAGCCTGCCAGGTACATAAGTCATTTTTTTTAATACGCCTTGGTAAGGCATGTGTATGCGGTGGTAGTCTTGCGGGGATAGGTACAGCGTCGCAAATTTACCGTTTTTAAAGGTTTCGCATTGGCATAAGTCGTTGGCTAGTAATTGTTGCAAGCTGTAGTTATGCGCTTTTGCTTGGTAAATTTTATTTTCTTTTATATCGCCCAATTGCGATACGTGCGCATCAACGGGGGACACCATGACATCTTCATTTTCATCAACTGTTCTTAAACCTTCTTTTAACTGTCGGGTAAAAAAAGCGTTAAACGTGGCAAAGTCTTTACTGTTGCTAATTTTTGCTTCGTTTAAATCGACTTTAAAGGCTTTTACAAATAAGTCGATGCTAATGTAAATAAAACGTCCTTTTAAACGGGTAAGTGCAAAAATTAACCGCGAAATTAAATGGTGAGGTAAAATGTATAAAGGCAGCGACTTTAAGTAATCAATAAAACTTGGCATAATTTTGACGAGTGAATTAGATTGCAAAACTTTATCATAAATCACAAACATTTTCTTAATATGAAACCAGCCATACCCAAAATACTGACTATTAAAAAAGCCATAGAATGGTCTAATAATGCCATGTTAAATAGCGATGTATATTTTGGACACGGAACAGACAACGCGTGGGACGAAGCCGTTTGGGCAGTTTTATTTGTATTAAAAAGAAATGTGGCACAACCAATAAATGATGCCGATACCTTACTAACAAACAAACAAGTAAGTGAATTACACGCGATAATGGAAAAGCGCATTAGCCAAAAACGGCCCTTATCGTACTTAATACATTCTGCATGGTTTTGCGCTTTAGAATTTTACGTAGACGAACGTGTGATTGTACCGCGCTCACCACTAGCACAGTGCATACTTGATGGCTTTGAACCGTGGGTAAAAAGCGACAACATAACCGACGTTTTAGACTTATGTACCGGTAGCGGTTGCATAGCGTTGGCAATTGCACACTATATGCCGTGGGTTAAGGTAGACGGTGCGGACTTTTCTAAAAAGGCGTTGGCAGTAGCAAATATTAATCGCGATAAATTGGGCTTAAAAGACAGAGTAAACTTTTACTACTCGGACGTGTTTAAAAATATACCCGAAAAAAAGTATAATGTAATAATTAGCAACCCACCTTATGTAGACAAAGACGATTTTGACTCAATGCCAAAAGAATTTTCTCACGAGCCAAAAATGGCGTTAATGTCGGGCAATGACGGTTTGTTTGTAACGCATAATATTTTAGCCCATGCCAAAAAATATTTAAAAAAGGGCGGCGTATTAATTGTAGAGGTGGGCAACTCTCAACGGCACTTAATAAAACAATCTAACTTACCGTTTTTATGGTTAAACTTTAAAAACGGCGGTGATGGTGTGTTTTTATTAAGGCAAGACCAACTAACTTAAATTATGAAAATACCTAAAAAACTAAAACCCTTATTAGAAGACGGCATTATTGACGAAGTAAAACGCGCGTTAATGAGCGGTAAAGAAGCGTCTGTATTTATAGTAAGGTGCGGTGATGAACTGCGCTGTGCAAAAGTATATAAAGATGCCAGCCAACGCAGTTTTAAAAAAGCCGTTCAATACCAAGAAGGCAGAAAGGTAAGAAACAGCCGACGTGCAAGGGCGATGGAAAAAGGCTCTAAATTTGGCCGTGCACAAGTAGAAAATGAATGGCAAAACGCCGAGGTAAACGCGCTTTATACCTTAGAGCAAATTGGTGTGCGTGTACCCAAAGCTTACGGTTGTTTTGATGGGGTATTGATTATGGACCTAATTCAAACCGATGACGGGCAAGTAGCACCGCGTTTAAACGACGCATTAATGTCGGCAGATATTGCCCATTTAGACTTTCCCGTTATGATGGACTACGTTAAATTAATGTTATGTGCGGGTATTGTGCATGGTGACTTGTCTGAATTTAATGTACTGGTAGACGACAGGGGACCTGTGATTATTGACTTGCCACAAGCGGTAGATGCATCGGCCAATAATAATGCCAAAGCGATGCTGCTACGCGACGTTGAAAATATCCGTAATTATTACGGTCAATTTTCGCCAGAGCTTTTAAATACCAATTATGCCGATGAAATGTGGGCATTGTTTGAAGCCGGTGAGTTAACACCAGATACAGAATTAACAGGTATTTTTGATGAAGAAACAGAAGAAGCCGATGTTGATGCCATTTTAGATGAGATTAAAGCGGTGTATTTGGAGGAGCAAGAACGATTGGAGCGAATAGCTGCCCATAACGACAGTGATTAAACAATCAGCGCCAAGCCTTGCTTGTTCACCGCTTTATCGTGAACTAGCAGGGCTTGCCAAGCGGACTACTGGAGCAGTATAAAACAACGTTATCGCCTGCCGCTTGTAATCCTCGCTAGTTTTGAAAAGCCCAAAACGAGCAAGGCTTAACGCTGATTGTTTGATAACTCCAGTTAATCAGTAACCTGGGTTTTTTAAGAAAATGCTAGTAAGTAATAATTTTACTATTAATGCTTTTATCTAAAGCATATACAAATGCGGC
>CAZPSE010000062.1:0-7452 GCA_964589575.1 uncultured Gammaproteobacteria bacterium
TCAAAACCTGAATATTTTATGCCCGATAGCGATGCCATTTTTTTGTGCCATGTGGCTAAGTCGTTTTTATTAAATTGGTTAAAATGGTTATGCCCACAAGCACGCGACATAACTTGCATTAGCTCTGTTGAGGCGTTAAAAAAGTTATGCAACTGCTTGGCAGACTGTTTTACATTTAACTTTGCTCGTAATTCTGGTTTTTGTGTGGCAATGCCCGATGGGCAATTATTGCTGTTGCACATTCTTGCCCCTATACAGCCAATGGCTTGCATGGCGCTGTTAGACAGCGCCACGCCGTCTGCCCCCAGTGCTAAGGCTTTTACAAAATCTATCGGTACACGTAAACCGCCGGTTATAATTAACGTTACGCGCCCGCTTGCGCCTTGGCTGTCTAAATAACGACGGGCGCGGGCAAGGGCGGGTATGGTTGGCACACTTATGTGGTCTCTAAAAATTTCTGGGGCTGCGCCTGTGCCACCACCTCGTCCGTCTAATATTATGTAGTCGGCACTGGCATCTAGGGCAAACTGTATGTCTTGTTCTATATGGTTGGCACTTAGTTTAAAACCAATGGGTATGCCACCTGTTACTTCGCGTACTCTATCGGCAAAGCGTTTAAAGTCGTCTACTGTTGATAGGTCTTTAAAAGTGGGGGGCGATATTGCCGACTCTCCCTCGGGTATGTTGCGCACTTGTGATATTTTGCCTTGGTTTTTATTGCCCGGTAAATGCCCACCCGTGCCTGTTTTTGCACCTTGCCCGCCTTTAAAATGAAACGCTTGTACTTTTTTTAGCAGTTCTTCTTTGTAGCCAAAACCGGCGCTGGCATATTCGTAAAAATAGTAATCGTTAGCCTCTTGCTCTTCGGGCAACATACCGCCCTCGCCAGAACAGATACCTGTACCGGCTAAATTTGCACCCATTGCTAAGGCGATTTTTGCCTCTTCAGACAATGCGCCAAAACTCATGTCTGATACAAACAGAGGTATTTTTAACGTTAATGGTTTTTTTGCTTCTGGGCCAATTATCAGTTCTGTGCCTACCTCAATATCTTCCATTAATGGTTTGGTGGCCATTTGCGCCATCATCATTTGTATGTCGTCCCAGTGTGGCAGTTGGTAACGGGGCACACCCATAGATGTCATAGGCCCGTGATGACCAAACTTAGACAAACCATCTTTAGCCAGTTGATGAATAAATTCTACCGTGGGTTCTTCGATGGTCTTTTTGGCAACGGGCATTTCATTGGCATTGGTGGCTTTTACTGTAATCTCTTTACCAATATCGTCTGTGCTAAATTGTTGATGTGTGCCATCACAATAAGGTTTATTGGCGCTGTTTTTACACATGCACAAATGTGCTTCGCCATCTTGCTTTGCAGTAAATGCGGTTGGCGTAAAATCTGTACCTGCGTGTGAGCCGTCACAAAAAGGTTGGCTGTTAGACCGACCACAATTACAAAAATAGTATTCTTCACCTTTTTTAAGGGTAATTTGCTTTGGTTTGTTGTCTGCAATAACGGGGCTGCTCATTTGTTTATTCCTTATTTTATATTGATTATTTATTTACCAAACCACATGCGTGCAATAAGCCCGTCTTTACGAACAAACTGATGATACAAGGTGGCTAGTATGTGTATAAAAATTATCGCAAACAATACTTTTGAAATGTAACCATGAAAAACGCGCGGTAAAATATCATCAAAATTGGTTGGTAAAGCAACACCGCTGTTATTAAATACAATGTCTGGCAAACCTGCCATTATGGCTGTACCAATACCGCTACCCACCATAGCGAAAACAAGAATGTATAAAGCGTAATGGGCAATAACGCCGCCTTTATTTTTTGCATCACTGCCTGCGTCTGCTTGGGGTGGTTTTTCTGTTACATTTCTAACAATGACGCGCACAATCATTAATACCAAAATGACGAAACCCGAAATCATGTGCATTTTTAGTGCAAATAATTTTTCGGGGTTATCGTTAGGTATTTGAGTAAGAATGTTACTGCCCATAAACAAAGCAACAATAATTAAAATGGCCAGTAGCCAATGCAAACTTACTAAAGCTGGGTGGTAACGTTTCATGTTGAAATCCTTATGTTGATTTTTATTTTTAGCGTCCCACTATCATATTGCATTACAATAATGTTTAATATGGCTTCTTAGTCACATTATTGTTTCCTTTAAAGGGGTAATATGAGTATTTTAAACAATATGGAAGCCTTTACCGTTGCAGTAAAAACAGGCAGCTTTACCGCAGCGGCAGAGCAATTGGGGCTGTCAAAATCGTACGTTAGTAAGCAAGTATCGCAATTAGAAAGCGATTTAGGCATACGTTTATTGTACAGAACAACCCGCAAATTAAGCCTGTCGCACGATGGAGAGCAGTTTTACCAACACTGTAAGTTAATTATGGACGAAGCCGACAAAGCCAAAGCCGAAATAATGGACAGCCATGAAAAACCTAGAGGTTTGATTAAACTGACCATTCCGCAAAGTTTTGTATTGTCAGAAATGGGCTCGGTTTTAATTAAATTTCAACATCAATACCCCGATATTGAATTAGAAATTCATACCAGCGGTAGCAATGTAGATTTAGTAGAAGAAAGTTTTGATTTAGCATTAAGAATAGGCGAGTTAGAAGACTCGACCATGATTTGCCGTAAGTTAATTGATTGCGAGTTTCAGGTGGTGGCATCGCCACAATACTTAGCTAAATATGGCACACCTAACGAACCTAAAGAACTTACTGAGCACAATTGTTTAGTTTATAGCAGTTCTCAACTAAGCAAACATTGGCCTTTTAAATTACCCAGTGGCGAAACAATTTCTGTTACCGCGCAAGGCACATTAACCTGCAACGACGGCCAATATGTTTTAAATGCAGCGCTTAAAGGTTTGGGCATTTGTTTTGCGCCAAACATTATGTTTAAACACCACATTGAAAAAAACGAACTTTGTTTACTGCTTAAAGATTACTACCTTCCAACGGTTTCTATTTCTGTTATTTACCCACTTAATAGAAACTTATCGCGAAGGGTACGGTTGTTGATTGATTTTTTGGTTTACGAATTAGCGCCAAAAACGTAAGAAGAAAATATCTAACATGGAAAGAGGTCAACCTTTTAGCAGCCTCTAAACAAATAAAAGGGTAGCATATCTCTATTAACCTAAAGAAACGCTAATTAACTGGGTTAAAATTGCGTTGAGTAAGAAGTGTTGCTTTTAGTCAGTGCAAACTAGGTTTAGTTAATTAGAACCTGTCTATGCACCTTTTCTTTAATCGTCATTATTAATGATCTATAACTTTAAATAAAACAAATAAAACAAATGAACAAAAATGACAAACCTATAAAAACGTGGAAACAAAAAATTCTTAAATGGACTTTAGAGCTTTTGGTATTGGTTGTTCTTTTTAATTTGTTTAGCTTATACCTAAGCCGCGACATGTTAGAAGGGCAAGTTAAAAGTATACAAACCGTGAATGTGCAGGGGGCAATAGTAGACAACTCTAAACTGCATGGTGAAACATATTTGCTTTATTTTTGGGGTTCTTGGTGCCCAGTATGTACATTAACTAAAGGCAATATTGAGTTTTTGTCTCAGCGATGGCCTGTAATAAGTTTTGCTATATCGTCTGGCGATAATATAGACGTTAACAATTACTTATTTGAAAACAACCTTACGTTTAGCACAATAAATGACGAACAAGGTTACTGGTCTAAACAGTTTAATGTTGTCGGCGTACCTGCTGTATTTATTGTTAATAAACAAGGACAAATTATTTTTGCAGAAAAAGGTTATAGCAGTACATTGGGTTTATGGTTAAAACTGATGTATGCAGATTTTTAACCATAACACGGCTTTATTGTGTACTAGCAAGGTAGTTAAGTTGCTACGGTATCCTGCCCTCGGTGCTAGGCACGTCGCCATTACCGCCCCTAATTTGTTCCATACACATTAAGTTAAAGCGAGCTATTGGAACAGTATCAGATAACCTTATCACCTTCTGCTTGTAAGCTTCAATGTACCTAGTAAAACTAAACATCGTCCCATTACCAATAAGGCGGCAACGACGTTTTTAGTTTCTTTATGCATATCTAATGCTTACACTCTTTTTACTTTTCTGTATGAGGAGTAGCAATAATTAAAAAATTGTAATTTTATTGGCCTTCATAATAATCGTACTTTTTAAGTACGTCGCTGGCAAACTTCCACGCTTCGTTATAACTTAGGCCACTGTCTTCGGGGAAGATTATTTTAATATAAAGCTTTTTGCCGTGTTTTTTCTTTAACTCGGTTAATTTTTGGTGAAGTTGTTTGTTGCTATAGCGGCTAAAACTTTTAGCATTGGGCAGTTTTAATTGCGAAAATAAAACGTTTTTGGCTTTGTTATACGTAAGCTCTACAACCACTTTACCTCGTGATGAACGGGCGGGTTTAAACAGCTTGTTGTATTTTACTTGCAGGCTACTTAACTGTGTATTTAGTTTAGATAGTGTATTAATATTTTCTTTTTTAAAACCTTCTAATGTAGCCAACTCAATTTTTTTAGAAGAAAGTAAGGTGAGTTGGTTTAACAGTGTTGAGTTTTGTTTATTAATGGTTTCTATTTGTTTTTGGTTGGCTAAACCTAAGCTTAGGTTTTCTTGTTGGCTTACCTCAAATTGGTGGTTAAGTAATAAATAACGCTGTTCTTTTTCGGTTAGTTTTAAATCTAACTCTTGAGATTTTTGAGTAAGTGCTTGTAATGCTTTTAACTGTTGTTCTTTTTGTGCAAGCAGTTCGGCATTATCGTCTTGAGCTTGCAACATATTTAAACGCGTTAAAGACAGTTGGCTTTCGGCTTGAATTAACCGTTCTTCTAAAGATTGGTTTTCTTGGCTGGTAAATTGGGCTAGGGCTTGCACTTCTTTTTTAGCTTCAATCGTGTCGGTAAGCTCTGCTATTAACTTCCAGTTTTGTAAAATTAGCATGCTGGTAGCAATTAAAAATATCATCACAATTACCGTCATAATGTCGGTAAACGATGGCCAAAAACTGTCATCACCCTTAGAGGATGCTTGGTCTACACGTAAGTCTGCAAAGTTTTGCATGGTGCTTTATTTGTTATCGTTGTCAGATAAACGAAAACCTTGCTTAAGCAAGCCTGTTACCTTGTCAACATCTTCAGCAATTTTGCTTAAATAAGTATCGTGGTGTTGTACTAAGTCACCCATGCGTTGTTCTAGCTGGGTATTGTTGCGTTGTGCGCGTTGCATATTGGTGGCAACTTCGCGCAGTGCAAATACTAAATCGGCTACGTCTTGTACTACGGTGTCCATTTGGCGATTAAACTTAGGCAGTAGGCGTGTGGTGGTTATCATTTCTAACGCGCTTATTACTTTGGTTTGCACGTTGGTTATTGACATGTAAAAGTAGCCGTACAATAAATAACAAACAATGGCAGTAATGGTGGTAGACATGGCGGTAGACATGCCGTGTATAACCAAATTCATGGCATCTAAATCTTCTGACTTTAATAAGTTAGACGCGCCCAACAAAGCAATAGATAAAGAGACAATGGTGCCAAACACCCCCATTAAAATTAAAATATTATTAATGTATTTGCTGGTGTTAGTACGGGTGCTTTCGTTTGCTACCAACATAGACGCTAATGCACCATGATTAATGGGCGTACGCGTACGGTGTAAATGCACAAGTTGTTGGTATCGTTTAGCAATAAAGCTGTCTTCGTCTACATTGGCTGTTGGGTTGTCTAAATTGGCATTTAAGTTGTTTACAAATTCTGTAATGGCATTTTCTTGGTATTTATAAAACAATAAAACCCGTATCATTTTTACTAAACCTGTAACAAACAGCAATACTATTAGCCCGTTTACTATTAAACCTGTGGCTGTTTTTTGGTCTTTAAAATAAACATCTTGAACAAAGTCGATGTTGTATAAAATAATGCCAACTAAAATAAGTAAACCAATAAAAAAATTAACTAAGGCTTTTTGGCTATGGTGTTCGGTGTATTCTTTAATCATAATATTGCTTTATAAAAGGTTTTCGGACTGCATTTTTCGGAACATTTTTGTTAAGTATCCACGGTAAAATTGTATCGCGCTTCGGCCACCTGCTTTAATGTCAAAAACACGCCAGCCTTGTGGTGATTTGTACAACCTAAAGGTAATTTTAATTGGCCGGTTATTGCCACTTTGTCTAATTAAAGCGATAACGTTTAACTCATTAGAATAATGACCTGCGCGTTCGCGTAAAAAACGAATATCGGGAAACTTTTTACCCGCAATGGTTTTAACCAAGGTTGAAAAAAACATTTGTTTAATGGTGTCAGTTACCTGTTCTTTTTGATGGCTATCTAATTGACGGTAAAATTTTCCGGCGGCCCATTTTGTCATGTATTTAAAGTCAAAATAATCGACCATTTCTGCTTCTATAAAAGCACGAAGTTGGGCTTTAGTGGGGTTTTGATATTCTATAAAGCCACGTAAACGTTGTACGCCAATATTTAAAACTTGAGAGGGTGATTTTTGAACTTGCGGTGCAGGATAGTTAGGATAAAAAAATGCAGAAGCTGCAGAATGCATGCTTAGTAAAACTAGCAATAATAAACTTTTTATTTTCATCATAAAATCACTCTAAAATAAACAATGTCATTGTACTCGGTTTTTGGCTTATTTGTGATAATAGCCTTATTTAATAACAAATAAAGCGAATATTAAATAGCAAGGGGTCAACGGAAACGGCTGTTTTAGGGCTTAATTTTTGTAGCCAAGTTTGCATAAATTCTTTTTCAGAATCCCCCGTTGCCACTTTAAAAATATTTTCTTGTTCGGTTTGTAGTTGTCTATAGTCGGTATTGTTTTTTAAATTGATGGTGATGGTGATGGTGATGTTGTGCTGTTCGATGAAATCTATCGCGGGCAAAAAACTTTCGCGTTGTAAGCCGTTGTAATGCAGTTCTTTAGGCGGACGGTTAGAAGTAAATACCACCACCATTTTTTTCTTATGCAACGCCTCTAGCAGGCTTTTTATAATCATAGCGTCGGTAATGTTGTTTATATGAAACTCATCTATACAAATTATTTGCGCTTTTTTTGCTAAGTCATTGGCTAAAACACCTACCGGGTTTTTATTATGCACTTGTACCGCCAGCGTGTGGTGTGTCCATTCCATAAAAGAGTGGTAATGCACGCGGTATTTATTGGGGCAGTCTAAGGTTTTATAAAACATGTCCATTAATACACTTTTACCCCCGCCCACGCCACCATATAAAAACGCGCCTTTAATGGTGGCGGGTGCGCTAAGGCGAAACCACTTTTGCAGCCGTGTTTTTTTTAAACAGCCAGATTGATTAATATTATTTTGGATGTTTTGTAACTGTTTAACCGCCTTACTTTGCTTTTCATCGGGCAGTAATTCACCCGAATTGATCAGTTTGTTGT
>CAZPSE010000063.1:0-7394 GCA_964589575.1 uncultured Gammaproteobacteria bacterium
TGTTTATATATTGACCAAGATTAAATTTTTAACCATGCTCAATCCAGTTAATCAGTTCTTCCCTAAGGAGACTCTGAACAAGGTTAAAGTTTATCCTACATTTTTATATAGTTTTACAGCAAAGATGCACTTACCCCCTGCGCCAAGTAGTTTCACCTGCTTTATCTTCTAACTCTATACCTTGCGCCAATAAATCATCGCGTATTTTGTCGCCTAATGCCCAGTCTTTATCTGCACGGGCTTGGGTTCTTTTGGCGATTAATGCATCAATATCTTCTGCTTTTATCGCTTTGTTATTAACACTGCCTTTTAGGTAACTTTCGGGGTCGGTTTGTAAAATGCCTAAAACGTTGCCCATCGCGACCAATATTGTCGCTAATTTTTGCTTTTCGGCTTCGTTTGTTTCTTTGTTTATTTGTTTGGCTACAGTAAACATTACCGACAGTGCTTCTGGCGTGTTCATGTCATCACTCATTGCCGTCATAAACTTTTTATAACTTATCGTTTCGGCACAATCAAACGTTATTGTTTTTACACCATTTAATGCTTGGTATAAACGCGTTAAACCTGTTTTGGCATTGTTTAATGCTTGGTCAGAATAATTGAGTGGGCTACGGTATTGACTGCCTAATACAAAATAGCGAATTTCTTCACCGGTAAATTGCTCTAACACTTCCCTAATAGTAAAAAAGTTACCTAACGATTTAGACATTTTTTCATCGTCTATTTTTACAAAGCCGTTATGCATCCAATAATTAACAAACTTTTCGCAAGTTGCGCCTTCACTTTGGGCAATTTCATTTTCGTGGTGCGGAAACTGCAAGTCCATACCGCCTCCGTGTATATCAAAATGATTACCTAGCTGTTTGGTAGACATAGCAGAACATTCTATATGCCAACCGGGGCGGCCTTTGCCCCATGGCGAGTCCCAATAGGGTTCGCCCTCTTTTGCCATTTTCCATAATACAAAGTCCATGGCATCTTTTTTATCGGTATTGACCGCTACCCTTTCACCTGCGCGTAAATCTTCTATGTTTTTGCCCGACAATTGCCCGTAATTTTTAAAGTCGGCCACTTTGTAATACACGTCGCCACTTTGCCCTTGGTAGGCTAAGTTATTGGTAAATAGTGTTTCTATCATTTCGATAATTTCTTTTATATTATCGGTCGCTTTTGGTTCAAAATTGGGCGGTAGTACATGCAATGCTGCGGCATCTTTATGCATTTCGGCTATAAAACGTTCGGTTAGCTCAAATATAGTTTCGCCATTTTCGTTGGCTCTGGCGATAATTTTATCGTCTATATCGGTTATGTTCCTTACGTAGGTTACGTCGTAGCCTATTTTTTGTAAAAAACGATAAAACACATCAAAAGCAATTAATACTCTTGCGTGGCCTAAATGGCAATAATCATAAACCGTCATGCCACAAACATATAAGCGTACTTTGCCTTCTTCTATCGGTTTAAAGGTTTCTTTTTTTCGGCTTAAGGTATTATAAATTTGGAACATATCAAAGGTACTATCTATACATTTTAAAACCGTTTATTATAGGCGTTTTTTATTACCCATTGGATAACATTTACTATGTTAAAACCGATATTAACTGGCCTTTTATTGCTAAGCAGTAGCACCCTTTTTGCTGCTAACCCTATTGTAATTATGACTACAAACATGGGTGAAATGACCATTGAACTTAATCAAGAAAAAGCACCCAAAACCGTTGCTAATTTTTTAAGTTATGTAGAAACGGGCTATTACAGCGGCTCTATTTTTCATCGAGTTATCGCCGATTTTATGATTCAAGGTGGCGGTTTTGACGAAAATGCAAGTAAATTACCCACCAAAACACCGGTAGAAAACGAAGCCTTTAATGGCTTAAAAAATACTTTTGGTACTATCGCTATGGCGCGTACCTCTAGCCCACATTCGGCAACATCGCAGTTTTTTATTAATAGCAAAAACAATGCATTTTTAAATTACAAAAGTAAAACGCGTTCTGGCTGGGGTTACACCGTATTTGGTACGGTTATTAAAGGTTTAGACGTGGTTAATAAAATATCGGCAGTTAAAACCACCTCAAAAGGCATGAGCCAAAACTGGCCAATTGAAAACGTGGTGATTGAATCCATTGTTTTACAAGCCGAAGAAGCAACAGAAACCCCATCTAAAACCACAGAAAAACAATCATGATTAAATTAAACACCACCGCTGGCGACATAATTATCGCCCTAGACTATGACAAAGCTCCTAACACGGCAAAAAACTTTGAAACGTATGTAACAGACGGTTTTTATGATGGCGTTATTTTTCACCGTGTTATCCCCGGTTTTATGGTGCAAGGTGGTGGTTTTGAAGCCGGTATGACTGAAAAAGACACGCGCGAAAACATTGATAATGAAGCCAACAACGGCTTATCTAACGAGATTGGCACACTAGCTATGGCGCGCACCAATGCCCCCCACTCGGCTTCTGCCCAGTTTTTTATTAATGTTGGCAACAACAAATTTTTAGACCATTCTGCAGAAACGGATCAAGGCTGGGGTTATTGCGTATTTGGTAAAGTAGTACAAGGCTATGAGTTTGTTGAAGCTATAACGAAAGAACCTACTGCTAATGATGGTTACCATGCAGATGTGCCCGTTACCGATGTTATTATTAACACCGCAACCGTAATTGACGACATCGAACTTTAGCCCAACTATTTGTGAGCCTGTTTTATCGTGAGCCATTACTTCATATCTGATCTTCACCTTACAACCGATCAGCCTGAAACGGTTGATTATTTTTTCCAGTTTATAAAAACGCATCAACCTAATATGGACAGTTTAACCATATTAGGTGATTTTTTTGAAGTTTGGATTGGTGATGACAGTTTAGATGCATGGAGTGAAAAGATATTTGTCACGCTAAAACAACTTAAAATACCCATTAATTTTATAGCGGGTAATCGTGATTTTTTATTATCTGAAAAATTACTCAAGCAATTTAATATTCAATTACTGCCAGACAATTCTGTTATTTCTTTCGACAATACCTCTATATTGCTGGCGCATGGCGACCAGCTTTGTACTGACGATATTAAGTATCAAGAATTTAGAAAACTTGTTAGGTCTAAGGCTTGGCAAAACGACTTTTTATCTAAACCCTTAATAGAGCGCAAAGCGATAGTACAAACCTTGCGTAAGCAGAGCCTGCAGGCGATGAAACAAAAACAAGAAGAGATAATGGACGTTAACCAAGAGGCCGTTAAAAAAGCTTTTTTAAACAACCGTTTGAATTTAATAATACACGGTCACACACACAGAGAAAATTTGCATACTTACCCTAAGCAACAATACCGTTTGGTTTTAGGCGCTTGGCATAACGGCATTGCCTACCTTAAATTAGATAGTGAAAAAGGCCACTTGGCAATGCAGCTGTCCCCTTCTAATAAAAGCTGCGTTACACAATATTAGCTAAAAAAAGGGGAGACAATTTAACCTGTTTGGGGGAAAATATCTCTAAAGCTTTAGAGATACTAATAAATAATAGGTTAGTGGTTAGTGCTAAATCTTTTATTTTCGGACACGTATTGCGCGGCAGCAATCTGTGCTTGTTTTTCTGCTTTATTCGCTAGTTTAATCGCGGCCTTTGTATCACCTGCTTTATCAGCGGCTTTGGCTTTTTTAATGACTTTGCCAGTATCTCGCCATTCATAGTTGACATTTTTTGCCGCTTTATTTGCAGCTTCGGCAGATGCAATGGCACTGCTAGCCTCTGAACTTGATGAGGCCGTATTCATACTATTACAAGCTACAGTAGTTGTTAATGCTGAAGCGTAAAACAACGCAGCTACTATTTTTTTTATTTTCATGATGTTTTCCTGATGGTGTCGAGTTAATTTTTATTATTTATCACCCTAAATTAAATAACATTTAAGGTCGTCATTATTGTAACGACTAAAGCGCCGTAATACGACAAAAAAAACAACAATTACAACTACTTAGAGGATACCGTCAACTCTTACTATGGTTTTCCTTAGAAACGGTTTTATACTTGCGCTCCAGAATCCTCATCTTCTAAATCTGCCCCTTCTTTAACGGGTGGCATTAAAGCTTCGCGCGTTAAACCCATTGCCAGTAACGAACTACTGGCTACAAAAATAGATGAGTAAGTACCTACCGCTACACCAATAATAAGTGCCAGTGCAAAACCGTGGATTATTGCACCACCTAAGAAAAACAACGCAATCAATACCAACATGGTGGTGGAAGATGTAATGATGGTACGTGTTAGCGTTTGGTTAATGGAAATATTCATCACGTATTCGACCGAGCCTTTACGTACCAACCTAAAGTTTTCTCTAATACGGTCAAATACAACTATCGTATCGTTGAGTGAATAACCAATCACCGCCAATATCGCCGCCAATACGGTTAAGTCAAACTCTATTTGAAATAACGAGAAGAAGCCAACCACAATCACTACGTCGTGTATTAATGCGGCAATGGCTCCTACAGAAAAGCGTTTTTCAAAACGAAACGTTACGTACAGTAAAATAAACCCTAATGCATAAATAATGGCTAAACCACCTTGCTCTTTTAACTCTTCACCCACTTGTGGGCCCACAAACTCTACACGCCTAAGTTCTACGTCACTATCTATTTTATTTTTTAATACCGTAATAATGTCGTCAGATATTTTTGCACCTTTTTTATCCGCTTGTGGTGCAAGGCGAATTAATATGTCTTTTGATGAGCCAAAAAACTGCACAACCGCATCATCAAAACCTTCGCTTGCTAATGCACCACGAATATCTTGCACCGATATGTCACTTTTAAAAGACACTTCTACTAAATGACCGCCGGTAAAGTCTAAACCTAAATTAAAACCACGAACCGATATTGAGGCGATAGCGATAATAATTAACGATAACGAAATAAACATGGCCAGTTTACGCTTGCCCATGAAGTTTAAATTAGTATTGCTTAGTATTTGCATTTTCATGTTTATTCTCCTATATCGAAAGTTGTTTGATTTTTTTACCACCATACAAATAGTTCACCAGCACTCTGGTCCCCATTATGGAAGTAAACATGGATGTCATAATGCCTAACGACAAAGTAATGGCAAAACCTTTAATTGCACCGGTACCAAAACTAAACAGTACTACAGCTGCTATTAAGGTGGTGATGTTGGCATCAAAAATAGTTGAAAACGCTTTTTCATAGCCCGAATGGATACTGGCTTGAATGCTGTTACCGTTACGTAATTCTTCACGTATTCGCTCAAAAATAAGCACGTTGGCATCTACCGCCATACCCACGGTTAATACGATGCCCGCAATACCCGGCAAGGTTAATGTGGCTTGAAATAAAGATAAAACCGCTATTAATAAAACTAAATTTGCCGTTAAGGCAATATCGGCAATTAAACCAAATGTTCTGTAATAAACCGCCATAAAAATAAGTACTAAAATAAAACCTATAATGACCGAGTTAAAACCTTGTTCAATATTGTCTTTACCTAGGCTTGGGCCTACGGTGCGTTCTTCTACAATTTCTACTGGGGCTTTTAATGCACCTGCCCGAAGTAACAGGGCTAAATTACTGGCTTCGTTTACATCTAACCCAGTAATTTGAAAACGATGGCTTAATACATCGCGTATGGTTGCGGCGTTAATCACTTCTTCTACTTTGCGCGATGTTTTCTTTTCTACGCCGTCCACTGTTTTTCTGTCTATGCGGGTTTCTATAAACACCACACCCATTTGTTTACCTATATTGTCTGCAGATACGCGCTGCATTCTTTTAGCGCCCTTACCGTTTAAGTTGATAGACACATTGGGCGAACCTGACTGACTGTCAAAGCCTGCTTTGGCAGACTTAATCATGTCGCCCGTTACAATAACAGTACGCTTTAACAATATCGGTGAGCCATCGCGTTGTTTATATAAACGCGCATTAAAGGGTACTTTTCCTGTTTCGCCTGCGTTTTGCCAATCTGCAAATGAGCCATGTGACATTCTAAATTCTAACGTTGCGGTTGCGCCTAATATTTCTTTAGCGCGTGCGGTATCTTGCACACCTGGCAATTGCACCACGATTCTGTCGACCCCTTGCTGCTGTATTACAGGTTCTGCAACGCCCAGTTCATTTACTCTATTGCGTAAAGTGATAATGTTTTGCTCTATAGCGGACCTTTTTTCTGTTTTTATTGCCGCTTCTGTCATATTGGCTTTAATTTCTAAAGCATTACTTTTGCTTTTTACAAATAAAATATCGCTATATTTCTTTTTTAATTTAGGTAAAGCTTCATCTAATTGTGCTTCATTTCTAAAACTTAATGTCACCGTCTGTTTATTTCTTACAACGCGTTTATAACGAATTTGTTCTTCTCTAAGGTGTGTTTTAAAGTCAGATATATATCCGGTCATCACTTGCGTTATTGCCGATTCCATATCCACTTGCATCAAAAAATGAACACCACCGCGTAAATCTAAACCCAAATTCATCGGCTCTGCATTAAACGACTTTAACCATTCTGGCGTGGCCGGTGCTAAATTTAAGGCAACAATATGCTTATTAGATAAGTTGTTGGCTAAAAAATCACGCGCTTTTATTTGCGTTTCTTCGTCTATAAAACGTATCAATACGCGGTTATTTTCAAACTCAAAACGATAATTTTTAAAGTGCCCTGTTTTTAATACCGATTCAACCTCTACAGAGGCCACTTCATCCATCGGTGTGCCGCGCATAGACACTTGAACGGATGGGTCGTTAGGGTATAAGTTAGGGACAGCATAAAGCGTACCTAAAGCAATGACTAAAATTACTAATAGGTTTTTCCAAGCGGGGTATTTATTTATCATTTTGTTTGTATAGGTTTATTTAACTTAAGTTTTAAACTGAAATGTTTGTACGGTCGTTAAAAGGTTTATTTTCAATAGCCACATATTTTTTATATGGCTACATTTTCGAATCAAACACTTTCTTTTTACTAACCGTGTAACTATTTCAACTCACTTCATTTCATTTAAAGGTTTTTTAATGAACCTTTAGGTAACAAATTACCAACCGATGTAGATTGAATGTTTACATCTACATTATTGGCAACAGTAATGGTTGTAAAGTTCTCACCTACTTTTTTAATGGTGCCAACTAAACCGCCAACGGTTACTATTTCGTCACCTTTTTTTAGCGCCTTTACCATAGATTCTTGTTGCTTCAACTTTTTTTGTTGTGGACGTATAAATAAAAAGTAAAAAAATATTAAAACGGCAATGGGTAAAATTAATGCTTCAAGACCGCTACCTTGTGATCCAGCGCCACCTTCTGCGTATGCATTTGATATGAAAAAATTCATTTTGTATTCTCTGTGTATATAAAATTGCGAAATATTATGACATATTTAA
>CAZPSE010000064.1:0-7270 GCA_964589575.1 uncultured Gammaproteobacteria bacterium
CGTAAATATAACCACAAATTGAACATTTATATATTTTCATAATTTTTCCTATCTTTTAAACCACATTCTAGAAAACAGTTTGTCTTTAGCCTTCTAAAGCCGTCAATTCTTTTATATGTGTTTTTTGTAAATTGTTTAGCTTTAAGCGTGTGGCTTTAACAATAGCAATTAATTCGTTAACGGCGTTTTCAAAATCATCATTTAACACTACATAATCTGCATTTTTATAATGTTTAATATCCGCAACCGATGAGGCAAGCCTGGTAGCTATTACCGCTTCACTGTCGGTGCCTCTGCCTGTTAGCCTTTCTTTAAGGGCTGCTAGCGACGGTGGCAATATAAAAATAGACGTAGGTTTGCATAACTTTCTTACCGCATCGCCACCTTGCCAGTCTATTTCTAGTATTACGTCTGTGCCTGCTTCTAATAAGTCTATTACCGATTGTTTTGCTGTGCCGTAAAAGTTATTAAACACATGGGCATGTTCAAAAAACTCGCCATTGTTTATCATGCTTTCAAATTTTGATTTTTTGGTAAAAAAGTAATCTTTGCCGTCTACTTCGCCCTCGCGCGCAGGGCGAGTAGTGTGTGATGTGCACATGCTAATGTTGCCTAACTGTTGCAACATGGCTTTTATTAAAGAGGTTTTACCTGCACCAGAAGGTGCAGAAATAACAAA
Source organism: uncultured Gammaproteobacteria bacterium (assembly GCA_964589575.1). Taxonomy (GTDB): domain Bacteria; phylum Pseudomonadota; class Gammaproteobacteria; order QNFE01; family CAZPSE01; genus CAZPSE01. The sequence continues at coordinate 680 of CAZPSE010000064.1, forward strand.
CAAGTTGCCTTTATATTGTTCAAGCGAAAGGTGGTTTGCGTCCAAAAAGTGACTCCAGCATAATTAATTCGTCGTCAGTATGATTCATCATCGTGCTGATTTCAATAGTCGGGTGATCTATATCACCACCAATATAACGCGCATTATGATGGTCTGCTTTAGAGATAACCATTTAGCGGCGTGATACATTGGTAGAACACATATTTAATCCTAATGTTTTTTATTTATAGCTTTAATGACAGTGTAGCAATAAAATAAGTTGCATAATAAACAACAAAACCTTACAAAATGAATAAATCTATAGTTTGGTACGATTACGAAACCTTTGGTATTAGCCCAAAATATGACCGCGTGTCTCAATACGGTAGCATCCGCACCGATGAAGATTTAAACCTTATTGAAGAGCCGGTAAAAATATACAACCGACCCACGCCAGACTTTGTGCCCAGTTTAGAGGCAAGCTTAGTAACCGGCATTGTGCCACAAGATTGTTTGCAAGACGGCATGAACGAAGTTGAATTTATTACCGAAATTAACCACCAGTTTGCTGTCGCTAAAACCACCGTTTGTGGTTATAACAACATCCATTTTGATGACGAATTTACCCGTTACGCCTTATACCGCAACTTAATGGACCCCTACGCGCGTGAGTGGCAAAACGGCAACAGCCGATGGGATTTAATTAATTTAGTACGTTTAACGTCTGCCCTGCGACCAGACGGTATTAACTGGCCCATTAATGAAAAAGGCCTGCCCAGTTTTAAATTAGACCAGCTAACCGTAGCTAATGGCATAGAACACGGTGATGCACACGATGCCTTGGCCGATGTTTACGCCACCATTGCTATGGCAAAACTAATAAAAACCCATCAGCCCAAACTGTACGGTTACGTTTTTAACCACCGTTTAAAACACCAAATAGTCACCCTAATAGATTGCGACAATAAAACACCCTTGGTACACAGTTCTAATAAATTTTTAAGCGAATACCACAACACAACGGTGGTAGTGCCTTTATGTTGGCACCCAGAAAATAAAAACAGCGTGATCGCTTACGACTTACGCCATGACCCGTCTGACTTAATAAACTTAGATTTTGAAGGCATTATTGAACGTTTGTACACCACCGGCGAAGCCTTAGAAGAAAAAGGCCTTAACCGTGTTGCGCTAAAAACCATACAAATAAACCAAGCACCGGTTTTAGCCCCCATAAATACCTTAGACCCAGCCGCACAAGAAAGAATAAAACTGGACATGATACTGTGCCAAAAACATTTACAGCAAATTAAAAACGCCCCGCCTTTAGACAACAAATTAGCGCAAGTTTTTAGTAGTCAATCTTTCCCTGAAAATGATGATGTAGATTGCCAATTATACGGTGGTGGTTTTTTTAGCCCTAAAGATAAAAACCTAATGGAACAAGTTTTAGAAACCGACCCCGATGAATTATTAGGTTTTCACCCACCGTTTAAAGATAAACGCCTAGAAGAAATGCTGTTTAGGTTTAGAGCGCGAAACTACCCAGAAACGCTAACCCCAACGGAACAAAAAACTTGGGCAGATTTTTGCCAAGATAGAATTAAAAATTCGGAATATTATAATATTGATGATTTTAAACAAGCCGTTTTAGCGCATGAAAAAAATGATTTAAGTGAACGAGACCAAAAACTGATTAAACAACTTAAAGAATATGTAGCCTCGCTATAGCAAGGGGTCGACGATTTAGGCTGTTTTTAGCATCACTAAAAAATTATTTCATGGTCACCAGTTCTTCAGAACTGGTGGGGTGTATCGCGATGGTGTCGTCAAAGTCTTGCTTGGTTGCACCCATACGTATGGCGACGGCAAAACCTTGCAGCATTTCGTCGACCCCTTGCCCCATTATGTGGCAACCCACTACTTTTTCTTTTGCGCCTACAGTAATTAACTTCATTGCTGTTGGTTGTTTTTCGTCGGTTAACGCATAGTACATAGAGTCAAAACGCGTTTGCCACACTTTTATAGAATCGCCATGCTTAGCGCGAGCCTCCTCTTCTGTTAAGCCAATTGTGCCTAATGGTGGGTGGCTAAATACTACCGTAGCGATGTTTTCGTACTTTAAATATCGGTCTGGCATATTGCCATAAAGTCGGTCACCCAAACGGCGGGCGGCGGCTATGGCAACGGGCGTTAGTTGTGCTTTACCAATAACGTCGCCCACGGCATAAATGCCTTTTACGTTGGTTTCTTGATAATCATTAACGGGTATATAACCGTCTTTGGTGGTATTTACACCTGCGGCATCTAAATTTAAACTGCTCGTTAGTGGCTCTCGGCCTATCGCCCAAATTAATTCATCAAAACCTTCAAGCTCTTGGCCTTTATTGGTTGTTAGGCACAAACCGCCATCTTGCTTGGTGATTTTTTGTATTTGCGTGCGCGACTGTATGCTAATGCCTTGGTCAAGCATCACCTCTAACAGAGTATCTTTTAACATGCTGTCAAACTCTTTTAAAATGCCACCTTTGCGCAAAAACAGGGTAACTTCTGTGCCTAATGAATGCAACAAACCTGCAAGCTCTACCGCAATGTAACCCGAACCTACAATAGCCACGCGTTTAGGTTGTTGTGTTAGCTCAAAAAAACCGTCAGAGGTTATGCCTAAATCTGCACCCTCTATATTAGGTACCATTGGTTGCCCACCGGGGGCGATAATTATGTGATCTGCGGTGTAGTGTTTTCCGTCTACTTCTACAGTATGCTTATCTACAAATTTTGCATCGCCAACAATTTCATCAATGTCAGAGTCAGACAAAAAGGTGTGATACCACGTATTAATGCCCGATATTAACTTCTCACGCTTGGTCACCAATTTTTCAAAATCGAAACCTTTTTGTTCAATATCAAAACCGTAACCATTGGCTTCTTTTATGGTTTGGGCAACCGAGGCTGCATACCACATGACTTTTTTAGGCACGCAACCCCGGTTAACACAGGTGCCGCCCATTTTTCCTTTTTCTATTACTGCACATTTTGCACCGTATTTGGCCGCTCTTTCAGCAATAGATAAACCACCGCTTCCCCCACCGATAGCAATTAGGTCATAATGTGTAGCCATACTAAAACTCGTTTAAATATAAATGACCGATTCTACCAAACTTATGCATTTTCTTGCCCCTTATATAGCGTTAACTCGCTTAGACAGGCCCATTGGTATTTATTTGCTTTTATGGCCAACGCTTTGGGCATTGTGGATAGCTGCACAAGGCATACCCGACCTTAACGTGTTAATTATTTTTATATTAGGAACAATATTAATGCGCAGTGCAGGTTGTGCCATTAACGACTATGCAGACCGTAAAATAGACGGAAAAATTGAACGAACAAAAAACCGCCCAATAGTGGCAGGGTTAATTAGCCCCAAACAAGCCTTACTAACCGCAGTTTTACTGGCGTTAATCGCCTTTATATTGGTTTTATTTTTAAACACAAAAACCATTTACCTGTCTTTTGGTGCGGTAATACTGGCGGCAATTTACCCCTTTATGAAACGCATTACCTATTTACCGCAAGTGTTTTTAGGCATGGCCTTTGCGTGGGCAACGCCTATGGCGTTTGCCGCGTTAAATGTAGAACTTAACCAAATAACGTGGTTACTGTATTTAGCCACCGTAGTTTGGGCCGTCGCTTACGATACCTTGTACGCCATTGCCGACAGAGAAGACGATTTAAAAATAGGGGTAAAATCGTCTGCCATTTTATTTGCCAATAATGACTTAAAAATGGTGGTGTTTTTTCATGCTATTGTGATTTTTTGTTTGCTTATTGTCGGCCTTCAATTATCGTTAAGTTTATGGTTTTATTTGGGCTTAGTTGGTGCAGTAATTAGCGTTGACCATCAAATTTGGTTAGCAAAAAACCGCGAACCCAAAAAATGCATACAAGCCTTTTTAAGCAACCATTATTTTGGTATGAGTATTTTTATTGGTTTATTTATGCATTATCTTTAAGTAAAAAAGCCTTAATTAACTGGAATTTTTAAACTATTAGCGTTAAGCCTTGACCGATATTAAACGTTTAACCCTGCTTTAATCAGTTAATCAGTATTGCGTACATTGCATGTCCCAAGCAAGGCTTGGGACATGCAATGTACGCAATGTTTGCAAAAATTATTTTTAGCAGTTACATTAAAACAGTATTTTTAACCTAGTAAAATTTATGAAACCCCAAAATAAAGCTCTTTTGCTGTCTCTTTTTGTATTTCCTGGTACAGGATATTTAGTCGTTAAACAAAAAACCCGCGCTTATATTTTTATTGCTTTAGCCATTGCGACCCTGTCTGCTTTAATTGCAGAAATTTACACCAAAACAACGGCTATCGCAGACAAAATTCGCTCTGGAGAAATAACAGCCGCGCCCGATGTTATAATGCAACAACTGGCTGTAGTGGACGGTGCTTTTCCTGCCGCTGTTGTAACCATTATGTCTTACACTTTATTATTTGTTTGGATTTTTGGAGCGATTGACGGCTACCGCTTGGGAAAGAAAATTAACCCACCTATTTAACCGCTAAACAAGGCACTTTATGGAAAATAACCAGTTAATTAAACGCAAGCTCACTTTCGAATTTAAAGGCGACGGTTTTGAATACTTTAAAATTTGGATAGTGAATATTTTATTAACCATTGTCACCTTAGGTATTTATTCTGCTTGGGCAAAGGTGCGTAATAATCGTTATTTTTATTCCAATACTTATTTAGATAATGACCACTTTCAGTATTTAGCCGACCCAATTACTATTTTAAAAGGCCGAATAGTGGCAATTATTGCTTTAGTTATTTATTGGTTTATTGCCAATACCTACCCAATAGCAGGCATGGCTATTGCCTTTATATTTGTACTGGCTATTCCTTATTTTGTTAATCAATCTATGGCGTTTAACCACAGAATGTCTGCCTATAAAAACATTCAGTTTCGTTTTAAAGCAACCTACGCAGAGGCTTTTAAGGTTATTTATGTTTGGCCCATTTTAGGTTTTTTAACGTTGGGCATACTGTACCCACAAGCGGTTCGTAAAATGCATCATTACAAAGCATGCAACAGCTCTTTTGGCACGACTGCTTTTGAGTTTGAAACAACCTATAAAGACTATGCGATAAAATTTTTAATTGCTTTGGGAATCGCCCTTGTTTTAGGCGTGCCTTCTTGGCTCATTGCCACTTATATGCCAAGTATTGGTTTTATTTCTCCTATTATTATGGTGGTAATGTACGTGGCAATGGTTTTATATTTAATGGTCAGTATTAGTAATTTGTTTTTTTCTCGTTTAATTATTAGCGATCATTATTTTGAGTCCAGTTTAAGCATGTCTGGCTTGGGTTTGGTGATGCTAAAAAACTTAATATTGACTATTTTAACCTTAGGTTTGTATTTACCTGCGGCAAAAGTTCGCATGGCTAAATACCTAACGGCTCATATTGTACTTAATGTTACAGGCTCTTTAGATACCTTTATCTCCGCCGAAAAACAAACCATTGATGCTATGGGTGAAGAGTTTGGCGAAGTATTTGATTTTGGTATTTAGTCCGTCACCTTTAGATAAACATTTTAATAACTAATGGATAAAATAACGGGCTATTACTTAGACGGTAAAACCTCTAAACGGCACAACGCCTTTTTATCGCCCCCTTTGGGTCATAGCGCTGTTATTCGCATAAATGTTGATGCTGCACCCATTTTTTTAGATGTTTCTGCAATTAAAATTTCATCGCGCTTAGGCAATACACCGCGCGAAATAGCTTGGGGCGACGAGCAATTATTTGTTACCGATAATAATGATGCGATTGATGCCTTTATTAAGCAGTTAGGCTTATCAAAACGGGGTAATAAGCTACACTTTTTAGAGTCTAAGCTGTCTTTAGTTTTTATATCAACAATATTGGCGGTGGTTTTACTGGCATCTTTTATTGTTTATGGCATTCCAGCATCGGCTAAGTATGTTGCTAATATTTTGCCCAGCCAACAATTTACTGGCGGGTTGGCAATTTTAGATAAAACCTTATTTGAACCAACGCAATTATCCATAAATAAACAAAAACACATACAACAACTGGCCAAGCCTTTTTTAAGTAATTACACCGCTTTAAATGCCAGCTTACATTTTCGGTCTGGCATGCCTGCAAATGCGATGGTTTTGCCCGCTGGCGAAATTATATTTACCGATGATTTTGTTAATTTGGCCGAAAACGATGAAGAGTTGTTGGCCATTTTGTTTCATGAAATTGGTCACTTAAAACATAAACATACAACACGCCGTTTGTTGCAAGGGTCTATGGTTACCCTTTTGATTATTTTACTAACGGGAGACGTAGATTCTTTAGAGTTGTTAACGGGCTTGCCAACGTTGCTTTTAGACTTGTCTTACTCGCGAGAGTTTGAAAACGAAGCCGATGATTTTGCCTTTCAATTAATGGCTAAAAATGCCATTGAAATTTACCATTTTTCTAACATGATGACGAAATTACAAGCCGTTTATAATGATGATACAAAGCAAGGGGTCGACGAAAAAGCCCCTTTTAGCCCACCCTCTTTTTTATCTACCCACCCTGAAAC
>CAZPSE010000065.1:0-7199 GCA_964589575.1 uncultured Gammaproteobacteria bacterium
CGCCCATTTTTTTTGGGCGGGCTTTTTTATGCTTGAAACATTTAAGAAAAACCTGATTAAGCTAAATATATTTACCTGCAGTTGCAACCGCAATGGTTAGCAAACCAATAATAGAGTTAATACCGACCATAGTACGAATTAACGCTAAATTTTTACCGCCTGTTGGCCAATCTTCAGCCTCTACCGCTTTTTTTAAACGTTTATACGGGGCAAAATAAACATGCATAAAAATCATCATCATTATTATGCCTAAAGCCATCATAATATTTACGGCCATTGGCAAACCTGCAAAACCTTGGTAAATACCAAACACCATCCAAAATCCGCTTAGTAAAATACCCACTAAAGCTGCCCAAACTACAGGGAAAAAATTATTAAATACAGCTAACCATAACCGTAGCCTTAATGGTGGCTCTAAAACAGCTACCGCTGCTGGGCGCAAAAACGCCCAAGCAAAAACCATACCGCCAACCCATACAACCACCAATAAAACATGTAATGCAATTGCTAAAGACATTGCAAACTCCAAAAAAAGAATAATGTGTTATTGTACCAACAATACAAATACCGTCCTAATTTACCTAAAATTATAGAGAAGCAATATGCCTATTAACAAACCATCACTCACCTCTAAAATATTAATTGCTATGGGCTTGGGCATTGTACTGGGTGTGGTTATTAACCTATTTTTTAAAGAGGTTCAGTGGGTACAATCATTACTGGTTGCCGGTTTATTAACGGTTATTGGCTCGGTGTTTATATCGGCATTAAAAATGATGGTGGTACCTTTGGTATTGGTTTCACTCACATCTGGCGTAACAAAATTAGGCGACATTAATCAATTAGGCCGAATTGGTGCCAAAGCACTTGGCTTTTATTTAATTAGTACGGCCATTGCCATCAGTATTGCTATTTCTGTTGCCTCCATATTAAACCCAGGCACAGGCTTTAATATGCAGCAAGAAAATGTCGAATACATGGCTAAAGAGGCCCCTTCTTTAGGTAATGTCATCATCAACATGGTACCAAGTAACCCTATAAACGCCATGGCAGAAGGCAATATGTTGCAAATAATTGTGTTTGCCATTTTATTGGGTGTTGCCATCACCTTATCGGGCGAAAAAGGTAAACACGTGGTTAATTTAATTAACGACTTAGACGTGGTTATTTTAAAAATGGTCGATATTGTAATGAAAATAGCACCCATTGGTGTATTTGCATTAATTACCAAAACCTTTGCTACCCAAGGGGTCGACATAATACTGCCTTTAGCAGGTTACTTTTTTGCGGTGGTGTTGGCGTTGTTATTACACTTTATAGGCACATTCAGTTTATTACTAAAATTACTTGGACGACTTGACCCCGTTATTTTTTACAAAAAAATACGCGAAGTGCTTTTATTTGCATTTAGTACTGCCAGTAGTAGCGCAACCATACCGGTTACTTTAAAAAATGTAACTACCCGTATGGGCGTTAAAAACAAAATTGCCTCTTTCACTATCCCACTAGGTGCAACCATTAACATGGACGGCACGGCAATAATGCAAGGCGTTGCCACGGTATTTATTGCCAACGTATACGGCGTAGACTTAACCACTATGGACTTTTTAACCATCATACTTACCGCTACCCTAGCCTCTATTGGTACTGCCGGTGTACCGGGTGTGGGTTTAATTATGTTGGCTATGGTATTAGGCCAGGTAGGTTTACCTGTTGAAGGTATCGCGCTTATTATTGGTGTAGACAGACTATTAGACATGATGCGAACAGCAGTAAACGTAACGGGCGATAGCGCCTTAACGTGCATTATTGCCAAGTCTGAAAACGAGATTGATGAAAAACAATTCAACAATAAAATGTCGTAGCTTTTTTGGTATGTTCCTACTATTTTTAAATTATCAATTTTAAGTAATGCTTTATGTATAGCAATAATAAAAAAAGCCAAGTATTTTTTCTATTTATTACCTTAGCTATTACTATATTTGGTGCTATTTATTATACCAATCAACAAGTTCAAAACCAGATAGACTTACGCTATCAAGCCGTCAATAATCAGCTTCACGACGAAGTTAAACAATTAATTGAGCAAACAAAAAAAACGTTATTATTAATTGCTATTGCAGTCAGTGACCAAGCAGAATTAAAACGTAGCCTAATTGAAAACACGCCCAATATTTTAGCTTTAAATACCTTGTCAGATAAATTTTCAAAACAATCTAATGTTAAAGATTTATGGTTTCAAATAATTAATGCCAAAGGCGATAGCTTTTATCGTAGTTGGACAAAAAAACGGGGCGACTCGCTTTTAAAAGCCAGGCTCGATGTCGTCAATGCCATCAAAAATCAAAAAATAAATACGTCTATTAGTACAGGTAAGTTTGATCTTTCGTTTAAAGTAATGGTGCCTATATTTTTAGATCAACAGTTTTTAGGAATTTTTGAAGTGATTGGTAAATTTAATACCGTTGCTGATTATTTAAAAAAACAAGGTATAAACCCGGTATTTTTAATCGATAAAAAATACAAAAAACAACTCACTAAAGCCGTTACTAAAAAGTTTTTAAACGACTATTACGTAACCAATGTTAATGTTTTAGATGAAGATTTAAATTATCTTAAAAATCATAACCTTAGTAGTTATATTAACAGTGAAAAATCATATTTTATTGATACCAATAACAATCTGTTTATTAGCTATATTAAATTACCAGACGTTAATAATGAGCCGATGGGGCACTTCTTTTTATTTAAGCCACTTGACTCAATTGCTATAAACGATATTGTCCAATCTCGTGATGAACTTTTACTTTCAATTGGAATTTTATTTAGTTTTTTATTATTAATTTTATACATGCTTTCTAAACGTTCTTTAAATAATAGAATATTAATTTTAAACGAAGAGTTGGAAGAAACGGTTTTATTAAAAACAAAAAAACTCAATCACCTTGCTCACCACGACCCTTTAACTCAACTGCCCAATAGAACGTTATTTGCCAAACGGTTACAAAAAGCTATAACTAAGTCCGACAGTAACAAAAGTAAAACGGCATTATTGTTTGTAGATTTAGACCGCTTTAAAGATATTAATGATACTTTAGGGCACACAGCTGGTGACCAAGTATTGTTTGATACAGCCATTAGATTGGCGACACTAATTAAAAAAACCGATACCCTCTCTCGGTTTGGTGGTGATGAATTTGTTTTAGTTTTAAGCGATATACAGTCTATTGCCGAAGCAGAAAGCATGGCAGAAAACATCATTAATGTATTAAAACCGTCAATGAAACATCACGATTCCGAGTTTTATATCTCGCCCAGTATCGGCATTAGCATTTACCCAGACCAAGCGCAAAATGCAGAAATTTTATTAAGAAATGCCGACTCTGCAATGTACAAAGCCAAAATGGTCGGCCGAAACAATTACCAATGTTATAGCAAAGAAATGACAGAGCAGGCATTAGTGCGTTCTACGTTAGAAAGCGACCTACACCAAGCAATAAACAACAATGAGTTTTTAGTTTATTACCAACCAAAATACAATTGTATAAGCCAAAAAATTATAGGTATAGAAGCCTTAGTAAGATGGAAAAAAAATGGCGATATTATAATGCCAAGCACTTTTATACCCATTGCCGAAGAAACGGGGCAAATTATTGAAATTGGCAATGCCGTTATTAAACAGTCTTTTAAGCAGTTAATGCTTTGGAAAAATTTAGGCCTTTTAATTGGCAAAATGTCGGTTAATTTATCGGTTAAACAAATTCAGCGTTTAGACTTTATAGAAGACATGAAGCGCCACATTGCAAAATACAAAATAGACCCTAACGATGTGCAGTTTGAAGTAACCGAAAGTTACATTATGAACAACCCCGATGCCGCAATTAAAACCTTACAACAACTAAAAGACTTACAATTTTCTATCGCTATTGATGATTTTGGAACGGGTTATTCGTCTCTTTCTTACTTGAAAAGACTACCGGTAGATGAGCTAAAAATTGACCAATCTTTTATTAAAGACATTCCCAAAAGTAAAGACGACTTAGCCATTATAAAGTCTATTATTTCTTTAGCTAAAGGTATGAACTTACAGGTGATAGCTGAAGGAATAGAAACAATAGAACAACAAGAAACCTTAATTGCAGAGAATTGTGAACGTGTACAAGGCTTTTTATATTCTTGCCCTGTAAACAAACAAGAAATGACAGAGCTACTAAAAAATGCTAAATAGCGTTTCTGATTAATAGTAAAATCAGAAAGGCTATTTAGCTAAAACGCCTATTTGTTAGGCATAAATTGTTTACGAATGTAATAATCCAAACTTACATATTTACCACCACCAATAGCCAACAGCGCAAGTAACATAATTAAATAAGTTACACCCCACTCTATGCCATTATTGCTTACTATAAAACTGCCGGTTTCTGTCAGCCAGTCATAATTACCATGTTCTTGTAATAAAGATTTTGCCGCATCTAATTTTTCTACCGCGACTTCTGCCGAAGCATTAGCCCAAGGCGATTGAAGGTCATGCACTGCTTGCCAACCGTTATGCCAATGCACGGTCATTATTGCAACAATCATGGTTATTATTAACGGTATGGTGGTAAAACGCGTTGCTAAGCCAAAAAAGATTAACACCGCGCCCACAACTTCTGCACCGGTTGCTAAATAAGCCAGCAATGTAGGAAAGGGCAAACCTAGCCCCCAATCTGCATTACCAAACCAAGATACTATGTCATCAAAACTGTTTACTTTGTTCATACCCGCAACAAAAAAAACGGGGGCTAAATACATTCTTAGCGCTAAAGCGGCCACCGCATCAAATGATTTCATACCGTCCATGATTTTTTGTACTTTTATACCCAAATCTACCAACATTGTTTATCCCCTTTATTAAGAAAACTATTTTCTTTTTATTTTTAATCGTCATTTATACTTAAATGTTACGTTTTAAAGGACTTAATAAAATGGATATAGTTGCAAATATTAGTAAAATTTATTTTTTAATCGCCACCACTGTTGCCCGTAGTGGTGACGAATAACCCTCTATGGTTTTATTTAAATCATTCGGGTCAAGAAAGTCTTGCAACGAATCAAAATCCATCCATTTGGTAGAACGTTGCTCTTCAATACGGGTTCTATTTATATCTATCACTTTTATATTTTTAAACCCTGCACGCTGTAACCAATTGCATAAATGTTTAACAGTTGGTATAAACCAAACGTTACGCATTTGTGCATAACGTCCTTTTGGCACTAATACATTATCGTCATCACCGTCTATTATTAAGGTTTCTAAAACCAGTTGCCCACCGGGGTTTAAACAGCTTTTAAGTTCGTACAGGTGATCAATGGGGGAGCGGCGATGGTATAAAACCCCCATCGAAAAAACCGTATCAAACAAATAATGTTCATTAACCCATTGTTCTAACGTTTGTGGCAATACCGTAATATCATTTTGCTTAAACATTGTGTTTAACCAAATAAATTGCGCTACGTATCCAATCATCGGCTCTAACCCCACTACTTGCTTGGCACCTGCGCCCTTCATACGGTAACAATGATAGCCACTACCGCAGCCTACATCTAAAACGCGCTTGCCTTGTAGTGGCATAATTTTATTTTTAATGCGGTTCCACTTCCAGTCAGAACGCCACTCGGTATCTATAAAAACATTATTGATTTGAAAAGGCCCTTTTCGCCACGGCATAAATGTTTTTGCATGGCTTTCTAATTCGGGAAAACTTTCAACAGTAACCGACAAAGTATCGGCATCAATATTTACCCCTGTTTCGTCCACCCCTTGCATGGTTTCTATCGCTTTTTGCCAATCGTTTAACTTACCGTGTGGGTTAACGTAAAAAGCGGTATTGATATTATCTAATAACTTGCTAGAAAATGCTTCGGATATGCCTGAAATCTCTTGTAAAAAAGTGCGGTATTGTCCTAGCCAAAATTTATTTGTCATTGTTTATTTAATCGCCATTAAAGACACAAATTGAAAAGCCTGAAACCAAGGTACAACGGTTTTAAAACCTGCTTTTTTTAATCTTTTTGTATGTTTATCAACGCTATCTAAAATCATCACGTTTTCTAATGCTTGGCGTTTTTGGCTAATTTCTAGTTTACTGTAACCGTTTTCTAACTTAAATTGTTCGTGTTGTTTTTGTAGTTCTGCCTCAATGGTTTCATCGGGGTGCATCACTTTTTCGGTCAATATTAGTACGCCGTTTTTATTTAAGCCGTTATAAATTTTGGCCATTAAAGCGTCGCGTTGTTTTTGCGCAATAAATTGCAGGGTCAAGTTCATCATTACTACCGATGCATTATCGATGGGTGTGTCTAAAATATCTTGGTGTTTACAGTCAAACAAAGCCGCAATGTGGTTTTTATTTAATACTTGTTTAAAACTTTCTATCATTGGTAGCGAGCTATCTACCGCTATTATTTTTACTTGCTGATGGCTAACGCCTTGTAATAAAGACAAACTGGCCGAACCTAAAGAACAGCCTAAGTCGTACACATTACTATTAGGTTTTACATGTTTGCCAAAGGTAGAAAGTAAGCGTATTAAACTGCCATAGCCAGGCACAGAACGATTAATCATGTCGACAAAAACGTCTACCGTTTGTTGGTCAAATTTAAAATCGACCAACTCATTTAATACTTCAGAATAAATCGTATCGGGCTTTTTTATCACGTCAGTCATCAGTTTTACTTGTTAGAATTTAATATTTTTAATATGGTTGTTCCATCACCACGTACTAAAGTGTGCCCCGTTGGCGTATAAATAACTTCGGATTGTTTTTTTATGCCTTTAATGGCGTTCATGTCTTGGCTAAACCCTGGCACTAAAATGTCGCCAGTTAAACCACCTGGCTGTGTTCTTACTACCGACACGTAACGTATGTTGGGATGGGTTTTATCATTAATAATAGACAAGGTTTGACCGTATTTGGGCGGCAATAAATCTACTAATAAACCTGTTGAGTTTAATAATGTCGAGTTTAAACCCCCTGTAAACACGTCTTTAATTTTATTCACTACAAAAAAATTATTACTAAAATCTAATGCTTCTAATGCACGCAACGTACCCAAATGTGGCGCGGCAATAGTTATAAGCGTTTTAACATTACTTACTTGGCTATTTAAAAGTGAAACCCGCGCAACTACCCCGCCAGCTGAGTGCCCTACAATGT
>CAZPSE010000066.1:0-7093 GCA_964589575.1 uncultured Gammaproteobacteria bacterium
TGCCCGTAGCAACTACCTTGCTAGTTCACGATAAAGCTGTGAACAAGCAAGGCTTGGTGCTATAAGTATAATGTCAATGCTTATGCGCTGACCGAGATTAAATTTTTAACTATGCTTTAGCCAGTTAATCAGGTCTTCCTTAAGGAAGACCTGATTAACTGGAGTTTCAAACTACTAGCGTTAAGCATTGCTCGTTTTGGTGCTTTTTCAAAACTAGCGAGGCTTACGAGCGGCAAGTGATAACATTATTTGATATTGCTCCAATAGCCCGCTTGGTAAGCCTTGCTAGTTCACGATAAAGCTGTGAACGAGCAAGGCTTAGCGCTATTTGCATTGACCGAGGTTAAACTTTTAACCATGCCTAGCCAGTTAATCAGTTCTTCCTTAAGGAAACGCTTTTAAAGTGTATTTAAAAGGCCAGTAATTTTATTATGGTAATAAAATTACTGGCCTTTTTTATTGGTAGCGTAACGTTTAATTTTGATTAAGGCGACTAAACTTTCGGTAGCTTTATAAATATCAGTTTGGTTAAAAATTTCAGACACCACCGCAAGCATGTCCACTTTTGTTTTTACTATTAACTTCATATTGTTTTTATTAATGCCGCCTATTGCGCAAATGGGCAGTTGTATTTGCTTTTTGGCATCTACCAGTGTTTGCAGTTTGGCGGTTGGCGCATTAGGTTTGGTAATAGAGGGAAACATCGCGCCGAAGGCTGCATAACTTGCGCCATTTAACTGTGCTTTTTTTGCTAAAGCTATAGAGTTATAACAACTTGCTCCAATAATAAAGTCAGTACGGGTATTAGCCCTCACCTTTTTAATTGCATTATCACCTTTACCTAAATGCACGCCGTCTGCATTTAAAGCTAAAGCTAAATCTACATCGTCATTAATAATAAAAAGCGTGCCGTATTGCGTGCAAATGTTTTGCATGGCTTGCAAGGTGGCTAATGAAATTTTAGACGTGCTTTTTTGGCGGTATTGCAATAGTGACAAACCTGCACAGCAACTGGCTTCTATCCCCTCTAGTATTTTAGTTTGTTTTTGTTGAAGAAACCGTTCCGAGGTAATGCCATACAAACCGCTTAGCATTTTTTTATCCTATTAGGCGTAAGCTGCCCTTTGCCAGACGGATAAGCGGTTTGTAAACTTTGCCAAGTAAATTGTTGAGCCAGGTAAAAAGCCTCCTTTTCGTCGACCCCTTGGGCTAAATACGCACTTAAAGATGAGGCTAATGTACAGCCAGAACCATGATATACGCCCTTTAAACGTGGCCAAAGCCATTGTTGTTTACCGGTGGCACTGTAAAGGGTGTTGATAACATCTTTAGTGGTTTTATCATGTGTGCCTGTTAGCAAAACGTACTTTACACCGTTATTAATTAAAATTTTTGCCGCTTTTTGAAAATCCTTCTCGCCTGTTAAAAGCAATAATTCGTTGGTATTGGGGGTAATAACGGTCACTAAAGGCAACAGTTTTAATTTTAAATAATCCACTAAATCTGCTTTGGTTAAAGACCGGTTATTGCCACCCGATGAAAAAACAGGGTCTAAAATAACGGGCAAATTAAGCAAGGGGTCGACGCTAGAGGCAATAATATCAACAATATCTGTATTGGCAATTAAACCAATTTTTATCGCGCTAATGTCACTGTCTGCCAGTAATGTTTTTAATTGCTCTTTAATCACGTTAGGGTGGTTGGGGATAACTTGATAAACCTGTTGGCTGTCTTGCACGGTGGTGCAACTTATAATGCTAAGTGCGTGTGCGCCACAACTGTTAATAGCTTCAATGTCTGCTTGTATTCCAGCCCCTCCCGACGGATCATGTCCAGAAATGCAAAGTACGTTAGGGTTTTTGATAGGGTTCATCGTATAATGGGCAATAAATTATGAAACATAAAAGCAAGTCATCATAACATCTTGCTGCTTTTACAAAAAAACTACTTAACGTAAAGTGTATTTAAATGATTAAAAAAATTATATTGGTCGCGTCTGTTTTAATAGCCAGTAATGCACAGGCTATTAACAGCATCGACTTTTTAAATTTTAGCTCACAACCCGAGTTTAAAGGTTTTGCAGAAGACCTAACGGCACTTTTAGATCATAAGCCAATGGTACCAGCAGAGCCATTAGGAATAACCGGGTTTGATGTTGGCGTGAGTGTAACCAACACCAGCATGTCGCAAACTTCTTTAAGAGATATTGATGTGGATTATGTCACCAATTCTGCAACGTCTATGCAAATGATTACGTTACATGCTCATAAAGGCTTACCTTACGATATTGATGTTGGAGCCGCCTATTCCATCTCCGCATCAGATGACCCCATTTCTACCTTCGCATACGAAATTAGTTACGCCATATTGTCTGGCAATGTTGCACTGCCGGCTGTCAATATAAAATACACCAGTACCAAACTACTCGGTAATTCTCAAATAGATTACAGCAGTTCAGCCTTCGAGCTGGGTGTATCTAAAGGCTTTGCCCTCTTTACCCCTTACGCGTCTATTGCTACGGTATCGTCAACTGTTTCTGCAAAAGTTGCAGGTAAAAATGCATTAGGCGTTGCCAATGGTCAAACTTATTCAACCGTTAAAAGCGACCTGTTTAAAACGTCGATAGGTGTAAACGTTAACTTAACCATTATGGACTTATTAGTAGACATGACAAAATTAGGCGACAACACATCACTATCGTTAAAAGCAGGTTTTAGATTTTAATGGCAAAGCAAAGAAAAGCCTTAGCACTAATATCGGGCGGTTTAGATTCGCTACTGGCGGCCAAAGTATTGCTAGAACAAGGTGTACATGTAGAAGGCATTAACTTTTATACCGGTTTTTGTGTAGAAGGCCATACCCATGCCATACGCAAACAAGACAAAGATAAAAAGAAACGTAACAATGCGCTTTGGACAGCAGAAACGCTGGGCATAAAGCTACACATTATTGACATTGTAGAAGAATACAAAGACGTTTTAATTAATCCTAAATACGGTTACGGCGCACACATGAACCCGTGCCTAGACTGTAAAATTTTTATGGTTAGCAAAGCGGTAGAGTGGATAAAAGAAAACGACTTTGATTTTATAATAACGGGTGAAGTGGTCGGCCAACGCCCCATGTCACAACGAAAAGAAACCATGCCCGTAGTGATGGAAAAGTCAGGCGCGGACGATTTATTGCTGCGCCCACTATGTGCTAAAAACTTACCAGAAACCTTGCCAGAACGTGAAGGTTGGGTAGACAGAGAAAAGCTGTACGATTTTTCTGGCCGTACCCGTAAACCACAAATGGCATTGGTAGAACAATTTGGTATAGAAGACTATGCCCAGCCAGCGGGCGGTTGTTGTTTTTTAACGGATGAATCTTACGCCAATAAACTGGGCGATTTATGGAAAAACCGAGGCGCAAAAGAATACGAGCTGGATGACATTATGCTGTTAAAAGTAGGGCGGCATATACGCCCAGCCAGCAACTACAAATTAATAGTAGCGCGCGAAGAAGGCGAAACGAACTTTTTGCAAGGTTATAAAAACCAGTTTATAAGTATAAGAACCGTATCGCACGGTGGCCCTATAACCATTATAGATGGCGAACCCACAGAAGAAGACTTGGATTTAGCGGCAAAAATTACCGCGCGGTATGGGCAAGGTAAAACCGCACCAGAGGTAGAGTTGGCCATTAGACAAAAAAACGGGGTAGAAAAACTGGTAAAAGTTAAAGCACTTTCACCCGCCAAAATACCCAAAGCTTGGTTTGTGTAACATGGGTGAAATGGTGCGAGTAAATGCAAAAAATTTGTTTTGTCCAATGCCCGTTATTAGGACACAAGACAGAATAAAAACCATGCAAACAGGCGAAGAATTAATTGTAGAATCTACCGACCCTGGTGTTAAAAATGATATTCCTGCTTGGTGTCGTATAAATGGGCATCAAGTGCTTTCAATTGATCAAGACGACCACGTTATTTTAATAACCATTCGAGTTAACCATAGCTAGCACTAAATAAATATCAAATTTATGCATGAAAATGGTGCAAATTAAAAACTAAAAAAACAACATTAAAATGAATGCGTTAATAAAAAAACAAGTATTAACCAATAAAAACAAACACCTGTGTAAAAAGTCGCCATTATTATTGGTGTAGAATTTTTTTGTTTAAAGTTGGTACAATATTTGCCTGTTTTTACACTATAAGAAAAATTTAAAAAAGTCTGTTTATAATAAATTCAATTACCCAAAAATATTGAGGAAACAAAAATGAGTGGAAACGAAACACGAGTCCAAGCGATTCATACAATAACCAATACAGAACCCATGCTAGTAGAAAAAATGGGCAGCCTAAAAGATATTTGGGCTGTTGATGTTTTCAATTTAGATAAAATGGAAGATTGTTTGTCTAAAAAAGCCTTTAAAGCGATGAAAAAGACAACTCAAACGGGCGAAGCTTTAGACGAATCAACTGCCGATGCTGTTGCACAGGCAATGAAAGACTGGGCAATGTCTAAAGGTGCATTGTACTTCTCTCATGTTTTCTACCCAATGACCAATGCATCTGCAGAAAAGCACGACGGATTCATTATCCCCGACAGTGAAGGTAATGCCATTACCGAATTTACTGGCGGTTTACTAATTAAGGGCGAGCCAGACGGCTCATCATTCCCTAACGGTTCTATTCGTGCAACCAACTCTGCGCGTGGTCATACCGCATGGGACCCAACCAGCCCTGCATACATTATGCATACAGACAATGGCGCAACTTTATGCATCCCTACTGTATTTATGTCGTGGACGGGCGAATCTTTAGATAAAAAGATTCCTTTATTACGTTCTAACGATGCAGTTAATAAAGCGGGTAAACGTGTACTAGGTTTAATAGGCGAAAGAGAAATTTCTACCATAAGTTCTAGTTGCGGGCCAGAGCAAGAGTACTTTTTAGTAGATGCTAATTTTGCCAATAGCCGACCTGACTTATTATTAACCGGCCGTACTTTATTTGGGGCAGCCCCCGCTAAAGGTCAAGAATTTGATGATCATTATTTTGGCACAATCCCTGCCCGTGTATTAGTCTATATGCAAGACTGTGAAGATCAGTTTTACCGTTTAGGTATACCTGCAAAAACCCGTCATAACGAAGTCGCGCCAGGGCAGTTTGAAATTGCACCCCATTACGAAGCTGCTAACGTCGCGGCAGATCATCAGCAATTAATGATGACCGTATTAAAAGCCACCGCTAAAAAACACGGTTTTATATGTTTAATGCACGAAAAGCCCTTTGCAGGCATTAACGGTTCGGGCAAACACGTAAACTGGTCTGTAGGTAACGCAACCCAAGGTAACCTTTTAGACCCAGGTAAAACCCCGCACGACAATTTAGACTTTTTACTATTTTGTGGTGCAGTAATTCGTGGTGTACATATGTACGGCCCATTATTACGAGCAGTTATCGCATCAGCAGGTAACGATCACCGTTTAGGCGCAAACGAAGCACCTCCTGCCATTTTATCTGTATACCTAGGCGGGCAGTTAGAAAATGTATTTGAGCAAATTTTAGCAGGTAAGTTAGACGGTTCTACCGACGGTGGAATTATGGATTTAGGTTTGGCTCAAATCCCTAATTTTGATAAAGACCCAGGCGACAGAAACCGCACATCACCGTTTGCATTCACTGGTAACCGTTTCGAGTTTCGTGCAGTAGGTTCAGAGCAGTCTATCGCAGGCCCATTAATTGCCATGAACGCCATGCTTGCAGATTCTTTAAACTGGATTGCAGATAAATTAGAAGCCGAGTTAAAGTCAGGCACAGAAGAAACTGCAGCCGTTATTGTGGTACTTAAAGAGTTAATGGAACTGCATGGTAACGTAGTATTTGGTGGCGACGGCTACTCTAGCGAATGGCACGAAGCAGCAGTAAAAGAACGCGGTTTAAAAAACTTGCCAACCACCGCAGATGCACTACCGTACTTAAAAGACCCTGCGATTAAGGCGTTATTTAAGTCTACAGGAATCTTGTCAGAGCGTGAATTGGCATCTCGTTTTGAAATATACTCAGAACAGTATGTACTTAAAATAGAAGTAGAGGCAAAATTAGTGGTTAGTATGGCAACCACGATGATTTACCCTGCCGCCACGCGTTATATGACAGACTTGGCACTAACCAGCGCAAGCATGGCAGACATGGGAATAGACAGTGATAACAGTATTGCAAAAACAGTCGCTACAGAAGTGAATGCAATGATGGCCGCAGTTGCTGGTTTAAAAACAGCATCAGCAAAAGAAGACTTTGCAGATACAGAAACGCACTTGCAGTACATGGCAAACGACATCCGCAGTTTAATGGACGAAGTACGTGAGCATGCAGACGCACTAGAAGGATTGGTTGCAGATGATATGTGGCCACTAGCAACTTACCAAGAGATGTTGTTTATTAAATAAACAATTGCTTTAATTAAGTTTAAAAAAAAGCCACCTTAGGGTGGCTTTTTTTATGGGCGATTGGTTCTATAAGAATAGATTAATATAAGACCGTAAATGCTAAGTTATTAGCTTACAATCAGACGAATTTTTTTTAATATCTTATGAAGGCAAATGCATGCAAAATAAAAGGCCTGCCCCTTTTTTACTGTTGTTCAAAAAGGAATATTATGTACCTAGTGGATAGATCAATAAAAAAAGCAACAAGTATGTTACTGCTTAGTTTTTTCCTACTGCTTAGTGGTTGTGATGGCGGTAGTAGTGTCGATGGTGATAGTCGTGATAATGGTAATGGTAATGGTAATGGTAATGGTGGTGGTAATGGTGGTGGTAATGGTGGTGGTAATGGTGGTGGTGGTGTTGGTGTTGGTGAGTTGTCAAATGGATTGCTCAATAATGCATTGCTTTTCCCTGCAGAAGGTGGTGAAGGCAAAGGTTTTAATGATGGTGCCTCATGGAGTTTCTACAATAAAGGTGCGCGATTAGACTGGAAAAATGATGGTGGCGATTATTTGGATGCTAATGGGGTAAGGCAAGGAAATATTCCTTGGGCGCAACAAACCATCGAAGATACTGATACAGTGAAAGCTGTAATATGGAATGTTACCTCGTTGGT
>CAZPSE010000067.1:0-7035 GCA_964589575.1 uncultured Gammaproteobacteria bacterium
GTTGGAACCAGAGTTGGAACCAGAGTTGGAACCAGAGTTGGAACCAGAGTTGGAATTAGAATCTGACTTTATGATGATAGAGGATATAGCGCCAAACAATTCATTAGACGCAGGTATAAAAAATGAGTTGGACGATGATGGATTAGACTTTCCAGATTTTCAATTAATTGATAAAGGGGTTGATGAAAAAAACGCTGAAAATAATGATTTTGATTTGAGTTTAACTCCCGATTTTAATACTGATTCGCCGTTAGTGACTGAAGATAAAACGGATTTGGATGCCGTTTCTTTATCTGAAGCAGGCGGAGAAAAAATAGAAAAAATAGAATATGAAGAAGATGTCGCTTGGGATGAAAAAAAGGCGGCAACAGCAAAAAGATTATTTAGTAGTAATGACTATTTACAACAACAAGAATTAAAGAAAAAAATAAAGAATATTGTTTTATTTTTTACAATATTTCTTTCTATCTCCGCTTCGATTTTTTATGTATTCATAGTAAAAAACATGTCAATAAATGATCTTATTGTCTTATCAGAAAATACAATACTTGATATGAAGAGTACCATCGAATCTCAAATAGTGGTTGAAAAGCCAAGCCAAACAACCAAAAAAGAACATGAAGCTGCATTGTTGGCAGAGTTAAATTCTGCCGTCGTTAAAAAAGTAGATGAACAATTAAAAGCGGAATTTGTTGATGTGAATAAACCAAATACTGAAAAATTGGTTGAGGAGAAGGTTGAAAAGGTACAAGAACAAGAGTTAGTGAAAGAAACCAAATCAATACCTGTTAAAGAATTAACTTTTATTAAAACATCCAACAAAAATAATCAGCATAAAAAGCTATTAAGTGCGTATAGGCTGTATCAGAAAGGGGCTTACTTAAAGTCGATGGAGATTTATAAAAGTGTGTTTGAGGATGATGCAACTAATAAAGATGCGTTACTGGGTATTGCGGCTATATCACTAAAAAATGGAGATAAAAACAACGCACTTAAAATATATAAAAATTTAGTAACGCTATACCCTAATGACACTGTGATTAGAAGCACACTAACCAGTTTGAATGATAGAACCAGTAACGCAGGAGTATCAAGTTACTCTAAGTTAAAGGCTTTATTACGAAAAGACCCAAATTCACCAGAGTTACACTTTAACTTAGGGAATGTTTTAAGTGCAGATCAAAAGTGGTCTAAAGCCCAAAAGCATTATTTTAATGCATATAAACTAAGGCCTAAAAATGCAGATTACTTATATAACTTGGCGATAAGTTTGGATTATTTAAGCCAACATAAAGCCGCAATTAAATTTTATGAATTAGCGTTAGATGCAGCCGAAGAAAAACATGCAAGTTTTGTGGAAAAAACAGTGATAAATAGAATAGAAGTGTTAAGACAGGCTTTAGAGGCTCAACAGAGAAATAACTAATGAAGCTAGGTGATTTATTAATTGAGAAAAAACTTTTAACAGCTGATCAGCTCCAAATTGCTTTAATGGAGCAAAAAAAATCGGGTGAACAAATTGGCAGAATTTTAGTTCAATTAGGTTTTGTTTCAGAAAATCAAATGAAAGATACACTTGGTCAGAGTTTAGGCCAAGAAATTGCTGATTTAAGTAATATCGTGCCAGATGAAGAGGCGCTTAAATTAGTAGAGCAAGATATTGCTAAGCGATACAACGTTTTACCGCTCAGTTTTGATAAAAAAACGCGCGAACTTAAGTTAGCTATGGAAGACATTTTTAATTTATCTGTTATTGATAGGTTAAGGGCACAAATTGGAAACAAGGTAGATATAAGACCCGTATTAGCAGGGCAAGCTGAATTACTAACGGCAATTGATCAGTTTTACGGTTATGAGTTATCGGTTGACGGAATATTAAATGAGTTAGAAACAGGCGAGGTGGACTATCAGGGAATACAGTCTGGAGACGATCAGTATGACCAGCCCTTAGTAAGGTTGGTGGATGCAATATTGACGGATGCAGTAAAACAAGGCGCGTCTGATATTCACTTTGAGCCAGAAGAACACTTTTTAAGAATACGTTACCGTATTGACGGAACGTTAAGGCAAATTAGAAGCCTGCACAAAACATATTGGTCTGCTATTACGGTTCGTTTAAAAGTGATGTCCGAAATGAATATAGCAGAATCAAGAGCACCTCAAGACGGCAGAATATCATTAAAAATATTGGGTCACACTATCGATTTTCGTGTTTCTTCGTTACCTACCACGCATGGTGAAAACTTTGTTTTACGTATTTTAGATAAAGACAAAGGTATTGTAGCTTTAGATAGCCTAGGTTTACCATCTGACACATTGTCGATGTTGAAAATTTTAATGGCAAGACCAGAAGGAATTATTTTAGTTACAGGCCCTACAGGTAGTGGTAAAACGACAACGTTATATTCTATGTTGACACACATTAATACCGTTAGTGTGAATATTATGACCTTGGAAGACCCTGTGGAATATCCCATGGAGATGATTCGACAAGCGTCTGTAAATGATAGTGCAAAGTTTGGTTTTGCCGATGGAATTCGGACATTAATGAGGCAAGATCCCGATGTTATTTTAGTAGGTGAAATACGCGACGAAGACACCGCCGAAATGGCTTTTAGAGCAGCGATGACAGGACACCAAGTATTTTCCTCGCTGCATACCAATTCTGCCATTGGTGCAATTTCACGTTTGGTAGATATTGGTGTATTGCCCGAAGTGTTGGCGGGTAATATAATTGGTGTAATAGGACAAAGACTAATTAGAAAACTTTGCGAACACTGCAAAGAAGAATACCAACCCGAAGCTTTTGAAAAAATGATTTTAGGCTTAGATGAAGAAAAACCCATTACATTATATAAAGCTAAAGGCTGTGTAAGGTGTGATGACATGGGCTACAAAGGCAGAACATCTTTATTAGAAGTTTTAAAAATAGACGATGAACTGGATGAATTAATTGCTCAAAAAGCGACGCAGAAAACAATGTTAGACCATGCTGTAAATAATGGCTATAAAAAATTGGCAGATGACGGAATAAGAAAAATTATACAAGGAATTACATCGTTAGAAGAAATTTCTCGAGTTATAGACTTAACGGATCGAATTTAGGTGCCATATGCCCGAAACGTTTAAATACAAAGCAATGGATGAAAGTGGCAACATAGTGGTAAGTACCATGTTGGCAAATAACGATGCTGATTTAGAGTTAAGAGTCAGTAAAATGGGCTTGGACTTAATTAATTATAAGTGTAATAAAAAGTCCAGTTTTTTTAAATCAAAAAAAGTAGTTGTTGCGCGTTCCGAATTAATTAATTTTGCATTTCACTTAGAACAATTGTCGAAGGCAGGTGTTGCTTTAATAGACTCTCTAACTGACTTAAAAGATTCGGTAGAATCGCCCGACTTTAGGGATGTTTTGAGCGGCATGATTGAATCGATTCAGGCGGGTAAAAAGTTTTCAGAAAGCCTAAAAGATTACCCTACCGTTTTTGACGAAGTATTTATTAGCATGATAGAAGTTGCAGAGCGAACAGGAAACATGCCAGCAGTTTTACATGATTTAGCCGAAATGATTCGTTGGCAAGACGAATTAATAGCAAAGGGTAAAAAAATCATGATGTACCCTGCATTTGTATTTACAGTGGTATTTGGCGTAATGCTATTTTTAATGTTGTATTTAGTACCGCAGTTAGTAAGTTTTTTAAATGATTTTGATGGCGAATTACCCGGTTATACGGTTGCATTAATTGCCACGTCTGGCTTTATTACTAACTACTGGTACATAATAGTAGCTACACCTATTGTTATTCCAGTAGTCGTTAAGCTAGGTATTAAATATAGCGATAGTTTCCATTTTAAATATGACCAATTTAAATTAAAGTTACCAATTTTTGGCCCGATTAGTTATAAAATAAAATTAGCACGTTTTGCCAACTATTTTGCACTTATGTATTCGTCTGGCATTACCGTATTAGACTCGATAGAGCTAAGCAAAAAAATAATGAGCAACTTAGCACTAGAACATGCATTACAACGTGTATATGACCAAATATCAGATGGTGAAACCATATCAAAAAGTTTTGCCACTGCAGGGCTGTTTTCTCCGCTAATTATAAGAATGGTAAAAATAGGTGAAACAACGGGTGAAATGGATATGGCCTTGAAAAACGTTAGTTACTTTTACACGCGAGAAATAACGGAAGAAATAGAAAAAATAGAACCCGCAATCCAACCGCTATTAACCATTTTTTTAGGTGGAATGGTTGCCTGGATTATTTTATCGGTAATTGGGCCAATATACGACGTAGTGGTAGCGGTATAGACAGTATGAAACGACTTTTCTTTTTTGATGGCTTAAGCCTTTTAGCTTACGAATGGGATAAAAACCAATTTAAAAACAAGCAAGAATTTACCCAAAGTGATGAAGATAGAGACAGGTTTCATTTATATTTAAAAAAGCATGCCAATATTCCAGCTCGAATATTAGTGGACGTGATTGAAGAAGAGTTTAGCCAAGAACAATTGCCCTACGCAACGGGGCTAGATAGACTTGCATTATTTAAAAGAACAAAAACAAAAAAGTTTAGAACACAAAAATTTTCTTATATAGAATTGCAAGGTAGGCAAGAGACGGGAAGAAAAGATTTAAACGTAATGGTCAGTGCGTTATTAAACTCAGAAATATTAGAGTATTTTTTAGACTTAATTGAAGAAAGTCGTATACCAATAGAAGGGATATATTCTTTACCTATAGTTGGTGAACTATTATTACCTAGTCTTTTGGCAAATAAAGGTAATACTCTTGTTGTTAGTAACCAAGGGTCATTAACCTTAAGGCAATCTTTTTATAAAGATGGTCGTTTGCTTCAAAGTAGGTTGTCATCAATGGACGATGAAAGGGATATGGCGTTTGTAGAGTTGTTAAAAAAGGAAATAAATAGCACAATAAGGTTTTTAGCCTCTGCCCGAAGTTTTAAAAGAGATGGCGGTATAAATATTTTTATTATTGTCTCAGATCAATCAGAAAGTTTAGTTAGAGAAAACTTAGAACATATAGATAATGCACAATATTCTATTTTAGCAGTATCAAAAGTATTTTCTAAAATTGGAACCAAGGGCAAAGTGATAAGTGAATACTCTGATATTTTGTATTCGCAACTACTATTAGAAAAAAGATACTATAAAAACCAATATGCGCCAATAAAACAAAGGTCACGTTATTACCACCTGCTAATAGAAAAAGCATTAAATGTAATGAGTGTTGTTTTGTTGGTATCAACGTTGTTGTTTATTGCTATAAATGCATTAGATTGGTATGAAAAAGAAGACCTTATAAAGGACATTAACAATGACAACGCTATCGTTAAAAAACAATTACAACGTAAACAAAAAGAAATTGTAACCTATAGCTACAGTGCTACAACCACAAAAGAAGTAGTAGATTTGTATGAAAAAATCCAAACAAAAATGCAGCCTAGCCCAAAACAGTTGTTTTTTATATTAAGTAATTCACTTAGAAAAAATCCCAATATAATCACTTCAGAGTTGCTATGGCAGTACACCAATAACCCGAATACACCGATAGCAAAACGAAAAGATGGTGTAAGAGCAGAGGTAATGGAGTTCACTAAAAAGGACATTTTATTAGTAAAGATAAAAGGAAGAATAGTTTCTTTTAATGATAATTACCGGCAAGCAATCCAAATTCATAAAAAGTTTATACAAGATTTAAGGCAAACAAAAAATGTTGTAAAAGTCGAAGAAATAGAATCGCCATTTAACTTAAACTCCTCCGCAACAATTCAGGGTGATAGTGGCACATCTGCACAAGTAAAAAGAAAGGCCAGTGCAACATTTTCACTTAAAGTACAGATAAGCTTGGAGTAAAAATGGAATTTAAAATAGACTTTACAATTTTAAAAAAAAGCGTATCAATATTTATTGTTGTTTTTATTTTTGCAGGCGTAGCCCTTGTTGGTGCTTATACTGTTATAGACGAAACAGAACGTAATTTAAAACAAAAACAGGCAAGTTTAAAACAATTAAAACAAAAATATAAACGAACAGTAAGTGATCAGCAACTGTATGACCAATATTTGGTTGGTTTTAAAGAAATGGAACGTAGGGGCATAGTAAAAGGAGAAAAGAGGCTTAGCTGGATAGAGTCGTTACAAAAAATAAATGCAAAATTAAAGCTGCCCATACTAAAACATAAATTAGCCCCTCAAGAGACGGTCGAAGAAAAAAAGGACAATTTTAATAGCGTAGAAAGGTTTAGTACCTTAACCATTAAAAAAACCAACATGATTTTGACTGCGGGGTTATTTCATGAGTTGGATTTAATTAGTATTTTTGATGGCTTGCAAAATTCAGAAGGAATGTACACAATTAGGTGGTGCCGCTTAAACTTAGACGTTAAACAAGGTGTTTTATCTATAAAAAAAGAAAATATATTGGCAGAATGTGTCATTGAGTGGTTCTCTATAGATATAAAAGAAAACAATGAAAGTACCAATTAAACAATTACTGATTATTTTTTCTTTTTTTCTGGCACAAAACAGTGTTGCAGAGGAGCTGGAAAAAACATTTAAATATACTAATATATTTACATCACCAGAACAAAGAGAACAGCTAGATGTACAAAGAAGACGCTTAGAGCTAGGTAAATTGGTAGATGATTTACCCAACAAAGTTGAACAAATAAAAAAGAAGAAAAAGGTAATAAAAATATTGCCTAAAATTGTATATAAAGGAATGATACAAAAAAAAGGCAAACAACCTATTTATTGGATAGAAGGTGATAATAATTTACAAGGTGTGAACCAGTTCCAGAATAATATAACCGTTATTGGTATAAACAAAGATAGTATAAAATTTAATTATAAAGATTCGCTAGGAATAAAATTAAAACCCAGCCAAACGTTTGTACCCGTAGAAAGAAAAATATACGAAGGTTTTGACTTTGTAGAAGTGCAAAAACCAATAGCAACAGAAACAGCAAAAGAAACAAAAAATAAAGTAAGAACTAAATCAAGCAAC
>CAZPSE010000068.1:0-6360 GCA_964589575.1 uncultured Gammaproteobacteria bacterium
AGCCGATATGCCACAAATGGGCGTGGTGCATGAAAGGCATCATAAATTTGATACTACAGAGCTTTGGGATACCATTAAAAACACAACCATTAAGGAAAAGTTGGGGCAGATTAAGCGGGTGTTTACGGGGTAGTAATTATCTTGCTACTTATGTATTTATAGCGCTAAGCCTTTCTTGTTCATAGTTTTATCATGAACAAGAAAGGCTTAAAAAGCGGGCTATTGGAGCATTATCAGATAACGTAACCACCTGCCGCTTGTAAGCCTCGCTAGTTTTGAAAAAGCACCAAAACGAGCAATGCTTAACGCTAATAGTTTACAACTTCAGTTATTCAGGTCTTCCTTAAACCAAGCTAGCACCTACTTCTTGTTGAGTATTTATAACCACAAAGACACGAAGAAAAAAAGCGTACGTTTTTCTAATGCACCCCTTAAGTTAAAAAAAACACTGTAAACAGCACCTGTTAATAGGTGCTATTATTTAGTATGTATTAATAAATAAAGAGGTTTTTATGCACGTTAAATTTTCACAAGATGTTGTAACACTGTCCGACTTAAAAATTAACCCTGGGAAAATAATAAACCATGCAAAAAATAGCCAACGACCCGTGCTATTAACAAGCAGAGGTAAAGGCATAGCCGTAGTACAAGGGCTTGAAGAGTATGAAAAGTTAGAAGAAGAAAGAGACTTTGTTAAAGCTATAAGCCAAGGTTTAATAGATATAAAAAATAATAAGGTGTTAGACCTTAGCGAAGTTAAGAAACGTTTAAACTTAGACTAGTAAAATGGAGATAATATTTGCAAGTTCTGCAATGGCAGATTTAGACGATATTCGTGACTATTATTTAAAAGAGGGAGTTGAGCATATTGGGTTGAAGTTTCAGGCCTCGATTATTAAGGATATTGAACAATTAACAGACCACCCCGATATGGGGCGAGTAGTGCCAGAGTTTAATGATAAAAACATTAGAGAATTAATACGCCCACCTTTTAGGATTGTTTATTTAAGCGGGTTAAAAACAATCCACATTGTTAGAGTTTGGAGGGCAGAAAGGCTTTTGGTCTTATAAAAAGATGGACTTTAAAGAGGAAAATTCCCGTTTGTTAGTAGGCAAGCAAGGGGTCGACAGAATAAGGGTTTTTTTAATATAAGTGACTATTAAATTTTCTTTAATTGATGGAGTTTTGAATAACAATCTAGCAATGCTCGGTGGTTTTCAAACCCATCTAAAGCCAAGCCTGGGCTATGCAAACCATGAAACTTTTCACTACCATTTAATAGTTTTGTACAAATAGACACATATTCTTTGCCGTACAGTTTGGCAAAAGCATCGGCGTAATCATCATACTCTCGGTTTTCGTCTAGGGTTATTTCTAGCAGGGCTTTTAGGCAGTTGTAAATATGCAAACGGCAAACGGTTAACGCGTCCATGTGTAAACACCAGTCTACCCATTCTAATGCTTGCTCGTAATCGCCCAAGGCTAGGCACAACATGGCTTTTAGTTCGCCAATTCTTAGGCCAGACCAAACCGTGCCTAAATCGGTTGCTATGCCGATAAATTCTACAACCAATTGCATGTCTTGATAGCCTGCCTCGTTTAATCTATCTAGCAGGTTTTGCCATTGTGCAGGGTTTAGGTTTTTTAATGACAGTATTTCTTCTCTAAACAGTGCGCCTTCATTGCTGTTGTTCCAAACTATATCGTCTACCGTATAAATTTCAGACATATTCGGTACGATAATACGACAGGCGTATACGCCTAAATGTTGGTAGTCTGATATGTATACGTCAAATCCCATTTGATGAATTTTTTGGCATAAGTAGTCAAATTCATCATCATTATTGGTATCGTAATCCCAATCATTAAATTCATAATCGGCATTGCTTTTAAAAAAATCGAAAGCGATTAGCCCGCTAGAATCTATAAAATGTGTTTCTAAATTATGCTGATCCGCCACCTCGTCTAAATCCATACTGGGTGGTAAAAAATCATCTAACTGGTGTAAACCGCGCCCTTGCAAAAGTTCGGTAACGGTACGTTCTAGTGCCACTTCAAAACTGGGGTGCGCACCAAAAGAGGCAAACACGGTGGCATCTACAGGGTTCATTAATGTCACGCTTATTACGGGGTATTGCCCGCCTAAAGATGCATCGGCAATACGTAAGTGATAACCGTGGCTTTCAAGTTCGGTAATGGACTTTACAATGTCTGGATAGCGCTTTAATACGTTTTGCGGTATTTCGGGTAAACAAATGCCTTCGGCTATTATTTTGTTTTTTACATATCGCTCAAAAATTTCAGACAGGCTTTGTACGCGCGCCTCGTTTTGTGTATTACCTGCAGACATGCCGTTGCTAACATACATATTGGCAATAATATTTACAGGAAACCAAATTTGTTGGCCGTCGCTTTGGCGCGTGTAGGGCAGGGCGCAAATACCACGTTGATGCGCGCCTGAGTTTAAATCGTATAAATGCTCGGCTTTTATTTGTTGTTCTGGGTTGTAAAAAGCCCACAGCTTTTCGTCTAGTAAACCCGTGGGGATAGAATTGTCGACAACCTTAAACCATTGTTCATTAGGGTAGTGGATAAAGTCTGCTTTGGCAAAATCTTGCCCTAAATAATAATCTGCAAAAAAATAATTACAGCTTAGGCGTTCAAAATATTCGCCCAAGGCACTGGCTAAACAAGCCTTTTTTGTCGACCCCTTGCCATTGGTAAACATCAGCTCGCAGGCCTTATCACGTATGTGTACAGAGTAGACGTTTTGCACAGGGTTTAACCACGACACTTCCTCAATTTTTATACCCATATCTGCAAGTTTTTTAAGCATGCTTTTAATGGTCGATTCTAGGTCTCTATCTTTACCTTTTATGTAGGTTTGTAAAGTCATATATTGGGGCGTAAATTATAGGGTTGAGTGTTTATAAAGTAGCTATGTATTTTAGCCGATTGGGTAATGGTTGTATTTTAATGGAAAAGTAATTCGGCTATTTAGTTTAATCTAAAGAAGATAAATAGGGTCGATGTTATCTAACTTAGGATATTATATAAAAAAATAATTTATAGAGTATAAATATGAATACAGGCATCCATCCAACGGCTATTGTTTCTTCTAAAGCAAAAATAGGAAAGGGCGTTTCTATACAGCCCTATGCGATTATTGATGATTATGTTGAAATTGGAGATGATTGTATAATTGGTCCGCATGCTGTTATTTATAATTTTGTAAAAATGGGTAAAGGTAATAAAATACATGCCCATGCGGTGATAGGCGATTTACCGCAAGATATTGGCTTTGATAATAGTGAGACTTGGGTCGAAATTGGTGATTTTAATGTCTTTAGAGAAGGTGTCAAAATTCATAGAGCAACATCACCTAAGCGAATAACTCGTGTTGGTAATAATTGTTATTTAATGGCAAACAGTCATATCGGTCATGACTGTATTGTGGCAGATAACGTTATATTGACTATTAATGTTGGTATTGGTGGCCATGTGAGTGTTGGAGAAGGCGCTGTTTTCGGCGGTGGTGTATTAGTGCATCAGTTTTGTCGAATTGGAGCATTTAGTATGCTTGCCGCTTTTACTATTGCCCGTAAGGATGTTTTACCTTTCTGCATGGTTGCGGGCGAACCGCTAAAACACTACAGGCTCAATAGTATCGGCCTACGTCGTAATGGTATTAAAGGTGACGCATTTAAAGTTGTAGAGCAAGCTTTTCGCCAAATATCTAGGGGTGAAAAAAACCTTGATAATTTACAGCAAACCTCACAAATTAAATTTTTAAAAAATTGGTTAGAACAACCATCTAAAAGAGGTTTGACAGGGTTTTTAAAAAAATAGCTAATATGCGTTAATATAAAACAAATTACAGGACAAGTAGGGTTAATTTACTTAAAGCTCAGCATCGTGATAAATATTTTGTACGTCATCCAACTCATTTAACATGTCTAAAAACTTATAAAACATTTCCGTATCGTCATCATTTAGCGGTAGGGTGTTTTGCGCTAAGTATTGTATTTCATCAACATCAAAATCAATTTCCCCCATAGACTCCGCCAAGGCTTGTTTAGCATTACCGTACTCTGTCGGCGGTACAAATACGGTAATTTTGCCATCTTCCAATTCTACGTCGGTTACGTCTACGTCTGCCATTAATAGTGCTTCTAAAATAGCTTCGTCATCGTCGCCATTAAAAACTAAAATGGCGCTGTGATCAAACATGTGTAAAACCGTGCCTTGTGTGCCAATTTTACTTTTGGTTTTGGTAAAGCACTGGCGTACGTCGCCAAAAGTGCGGTTGGGGTTGTCGGTTAAACACTCTACAATTACCATGCGGCCACCGGGGCCGTAACCTTCGTATCGTGCTGGGGCAAAATCTTCACCGCCACCACCTTGGGCTTTGGCGATAGATTTTTCAATAACATGGCTGGGTACTTGGTCTTTTTTAGCTTTAGATATTAAAGCACGCAGGGCCAAGTTACCTGTTGGGTCTGTACCGCCTGCTTTGGCACAAACGTAAATTTCTCTTCCATATTTGCTGTAAACCTTTGCATTGGCATCAGAGGTTTTTGCCATTGATAATTTTCGGTTTTGGTATGCTCTGCCCATTTTGCTCGGCTCATGTAAAAGTAAAGTAGATAATTTTACCGCTATCAGATTCGCTTTGGTATCAATAACTTTTTTATAATGATGAATAAGCCTAATATTTATTTTTAATTTGATTAAAAAACTTAAAACCCTATACTTAACGCTTTAAATTTTTCAAGCACAAACATTATGGCTCATCAATCGTTTTTACCTCCTGTACGTACTTTAATGGGGCCTGGCCCCTCAGATGTGCACCCTAGAATTTTAAGTGCGCTTGGTCGACCAACCATCGGTCATTTAGACCCTGAGTTTGTAAAAATGATGGACGAAGTAAAAGAGTTGCTTCAATACGCTTTTAAAACCAAAAACGAATTAACTATTCCCGTATCTGCCCCAGGTTCTGCAGGTATGGAAATGTGTTTTGCAAATTTAGTAGAGCCAGGCGATAAAGTAATTGTATGTCGTAACGGTGTTTTTGGCATGAGAATGACCGAAAACGTAGAACGTTGTGGTGGCGAAGCAATACTGGTTGATGATGAATGGGGTAAACCTGTAGATGTAGCAAAAGTAGAGGCCGCTTTAATTGCAAACCCAGATGCTAAAATTTTGGCATTTGTTCATGCAGAAACATCAACAGGCGCATTGTCAGACGCTAAAGCATTATGTGCATTAGCTAAAAAACACAACTGCTTAAATATAGTAGACGCGGTAACGTCTTTAGGTGGCGTAGAGTTACGCGTAGATGACTGGGGTATAGACGCAATATATTCGGGTACGCAAAAATGTTTGTCGTGTGTGCCGGGTATATCACCAGTAAGCTTTAGTGATGCGGCAGTAGCCGTCATTAAAAACCGAAAAACAAAAGTTCAAAGCTGGTTTTTAGACTTAAACTTGGTAATGGGCTACTGGGGAGCAGGAGCGAAGCGCACCTATCATCATACTGCGCCAGTAAATGCTTTATACGCATTGCACGAATCATTAGTCATGCTAGAAGAAGAAGGTTTAGAAAATGCATGGCAACGTCATGCAGACCAGCACGAAGACCTAAAGGCGCAGTTAGCGACATTAGGCATTAGCTTTTTAGTTGATAAAGCAGCAAGATTGCCACAGTTAAACTCCGTTCTCATACCAGAAGGTGTAGACGATGCAGCCGTACGCAATAAATTACTGCAAGACTATAACTTAGAAATTGGCGCAGGTTTAGGTGCGCTAGCCGGTAAAGTTTGGCGCATAGGTTTAATGGGCTTTAGCGCACGTAAAGAAAACATTGCTTTATGTGTTGCGGCATTAAAAGACGCTATGGGTAAATAGTGCTGGCAAAAAAGGTTTGGCTAACGATTGGCTTTTTTTGGATAGCCGTAGTTTTTTATTTATCGCTAGGTAATGTTTCAGGCCCTGTAGATATTATTGGCATAGATAAGCTCTATCATCTAATTACCTATTGTTTTTTAAGTATTTGGTTTTTACAAGTAAGCAAAAAAACAAGTTATGTAGTTTCAGTGGTTTTGTTTTTTATACTAATGGGTGTGGGTTTGGAGTTTTTACAAGCTTTAACACCACACAGAATGTTTGAATATTACGACATGATAGCCAATACCATTGGTGTACTAATAGGTTACGGATTGTCCTTTACAATTTTAGGAAATGTACTAAACTCGTTAGTCCTGAAAAAATATTAAATAAACCCTTTATGGCTATTGTGCTATTAAAGTTGGTGCGTATAATGCGCGATTCTTTCAGGGATAAGGCGATTTATTTGACTG
>CAZPSE010000069.1:0-6340 GCA_964589575.1 uncultured Gammaproteobacteria bacterium
TAATAGTTTAAATGCGCTACAAAAAGTATATATTTATTGCCCAAAGGCACAATGCGGCAAAAATTCCTGCTAAAACGTCATCTATCATTATACCTAAGCCCCCATCTATATTTTTGTCTAACCAGCTTATTGGGTATGGCTTTAAAATATCAAAAAAACGAAATAAGGCAAAACCTATAATTAAATTGGTTATTGTTATTGGCACCAAAATTAGGGTGATGAACATGCCGCCTATTTCGTCCCAAACTATGCCGCCATGGTCATGTACTTTTAAAGCATTTGCAGCTTTTGCGCAAATTAATACACCCACTACATTAATTGCTATTGTCAGCATAATATACACCGTTATTTCTAACTGAGATACGGCATAAATTAACGGTACAGCAACCAGTGAACCCATTGTTCCTGGTGCGTATTTACTGCAACCGGAGCAAAAACCGCTGGCTAAAAAAACCCAGGGGTTTTGGCATTGTTTTAATGTTATTGGTGCATTTTTAGGCAAAGTGATTGTATCCTTTTGTTTGACCATTTATAGCAAGGGGTCGACGATTTGAGGCCTTTTTGAGCATTAGCTTTTTGTCTGCAATTATTTTTCCGATGATTTTTATTTTAGGAAATTGCTTTTGCAGTTGTTCAATTTCTTTCGCGTTGATAGTAAAACACAACTGATAGTCGTCGCCACCATTTAATATAAAATTTTCTATCTCTGTTGGGCTAAAGGCTTTTAATGTTTTGTTTTCACTAAGCGATGTTATGTCTAGCTCTGCACCGACGTTGCTTTTGTCTAGTATGTGCGACAAGTCTGACGCTAGACCGTCTGATATGTCTATACATGCTGTTGCTAAGCCTGCAAGAGCTAAACCTATTTTTATTTGCGCTGTGGGTTGGTTTAGTTTGCTAATTAGGTAGTCATTATCCATTTTGTTTTGAACACATACTAACCCTGCCGCCGCTTCGCCTATGTAGGCCGTTACACAAATTAAGTCGTCAACTTGTGCGCCTTGACGGTAATTGATTTTATTATTTGTTACAAAGCCGTGTATTTGTATGGTGATAGACAAACTGGCGCGTACTGTGTCGCCACCGATAAGTTTTACGCCATAGGGCTTGGCACAATCAAATAACCCTTGGCTAAAGTTGGTTAGCCATTGTTTATTATGGTTTGGTATTGATAGCGATAAGGTCATCCACTTGGGCGTTGCGCCCATTGCGGCTAAATCACTTAAATTTACCGCGAGTGCTTTCCAACCAATATCATAAGCTGATGTATCGTTAGGAAAGTGAACACCTTTAACTAGGGTATCCATTGATATGGCAAGTTGAACGTTTTTAGGAACAGTGACAATGGCACAGTCATCACCAATGCCTTGGATTACGTTATCGTCTTGATACTTTTTATCAAAGTAAGATTTGATTATTTGAAATTCTGAAAGGCTCAAAGACAACCCCGTGCAAATTATTGACGTTCTAGAGTTCGGATTTCCTTACTCAATTTGTCCATTACGCCATTAATAAATTTATGGCTGTCTTCACCGCCAAAACGTTTTGCCAATTCAATGGCTTCATTTATCACTACCCGATACGGCGTTTCTAAATGATGTTTTAATTCGTACAAACCTATCATTAAGATGGCTTTTTCTACTTCATCTAATTTATCAAATTTAATATCTAAAAACGGACTCAGAGTATCTGATAACTCTTTGTAATTTATAGTTATTTCTCGCATTGCTTTTTTATAAAAAGCCAAGTCTATTTTTATAAAATCTGGCTGCATTTCTGAAAATTGCTTTTCAATTTCTGCTGCGGGTGATTTATTTAACATCCATTGGTACAAAGCTTGTACCAGTTTTTTACGCGCCCGTTGGCGTGTATGAATGCTTTTTATATTGGGATTATTTGCCACTTAAATTAGCGCGCCTTTTAAATTTGGTCTAAAACGTTTAGCATTTCTATTACAGTCGCTGCACATTCTGAACCTTTATTGCCCGACTTGATACCTGCCCTGTCCATTGCTTGTTCTGTGGTGTTGGTGGTTAATACACCAAAACCAATAGGCAGGTTGTAGTTTAAAGATACTTGCGCCAAACCTTTAGTGCATTCACCTGCCACGTATTCAAAATGTGGGGTAGAGCCGCGAATAACCGCACCTAATGCAATTATCGCATCGTACTTTTTTGTGGCAGCTAGTCGCTGTGCTGCTATGGGCATTTCGTGCGCGCCCGGTACATACATTATGGTCAAATCCTTTTTATTTGCTCCGCTTCGCTCTAATGTATCTAATGCACCAGACAATAAGTCTTTTACAATAAAAGAGTTAAAACGTGAAACCAACAATGCAATTTTTGCAGGTTTCGCTAAATTGATACTGCCTTCGAGGATGGTTATGTCTGACATAGTAAATACTTGTTGGTTATTA
The DNA here is from genome assembly GCA_964589575.1 of uncultured Gammaproteobacteria bacterium. Lineage (GTDB taxonomy): Bacteria > Pseudomonadota > Gammaproteobacteria > QNFE01 > CAZPSE01 > CAZPSE01. The sequence continues at coordinate 2,417 of CAZPSE010000069.1, forward strand.
ATCGGTTATGTAATCTACAACTTCTAGGCCGAAACCTGCAAGGCCATGAAATACTTTTGGCGCACTCATTAGGCGCATTTTTTTAACGCCAATTTCTGACAGTATTTGCGCCCCTATGCCAAAAGTTCTTAAGTCTTCTGGTTTATCGTAGTCTTTATTTTGTTGTAGCGTTTGTTTGGTAATATTTAGCTGGTAGTCTTGAATGGTTCGTACCATTTTAGAGGCATTTTCTGGCTGACGCAAAATCACTAACACGCCAAACTCTTGCTCTGACAGTTTTTTCATTGCCTCTTGCAACGGCCAACCGCATGCATTTTTGGGTTTAAACAAGTCACACAATAAATTTTCTACGTGTACCCGTACTGCAATAGGTTTATTAGAATCTATTTTGCCTTTAACTAAGGCTAGGTGTAAACCGCCTTCAATCGCGTCTGTATAAGCGTGTAAATGAAAATGACCAAACTCTGTTGGGAAGTCTGTTTCTGCTACTTTCTCTATGGTTTTTTCGTTTTCTATGCGGTATTTTATTAGGCTTTCTATTGTGCCTATTTTTAAACCGTGTTTTTTTGCAAACACTTCTAAATCTGGTCGGCGCGCCATTGTGCCGTCGTCATTTAAAATTTCTACAATAACAGATGCCGGCTCTAAACCCGCCAGTCGTACTAAATCACAACCGGCTTCTGTATGCCCTGCTCTATTTAATACGCCACCTGCTTGCGCCATAAGCGGAAATATATGCCCAGGTTGTACAATGTCCGTCGCTTTTGCGTTTTCTGCCACGGCGGCTAATACGGTTACCGCCCTGTCGGCGGCAGATATGCCGGTAGTTACGCCTTCTGCCGCTTCTATAGACACCGTAAAATTGGTTGAATGTTGTGCTTGGTTGTCTGACACCATTAGTGGCAAACGTAATTGTTGGCAACGTTCTTTAGTTAAGGTTAAACAAATTAAACCTCTGCCTTCTGTCGCCATAAAATTAATATCTGACGTTTTTACCATGCTGGCAGCCATAATTAAGTCGCCTTCGTTTTCACGGTCTTCATCATCCATTATCACCACCATTTTACCGGCTTTAATGTCTGCTACTATTTCTTCTGTTGTGTTTAATTTCATAATTAATTTTATTTAAATGCTTCGCCAGCTAAAAATTGACCTGCTATGCTATTTTTATCTTTTTCACCGTAAGTAATTAAACGCTCTAAATAACGGGCAATTACATCGACTTCTAAATTTACTTTTTGACCTATTTGGTAATTTTTTATAATGGTGTTTTCCATTGTGTGCGGAACAATGTTAACGTTAAACACATTATCGTCAATGCTGTTTACCGTTAAACTGGTTCCGTCTATACAAATAGAGCCTTTTTCTGCAATGTATTTTGCTATTGCTTTAGGTGCTTCAAATATAAACCGTTCAGAACGTCCATCTGCATAGCGGTTCATTAACGTGCCTAAAGCATCTACATGACCACTTACTAAGTGACCACCTAAACGTGTGATTGGCGTAATGGCACGTTCTAAATTAACTTCTGTACCGGCTTGCAAACCTTTTAAACTGGTTATATCTAAAGTTTCTACCGATATATCGGCCAAAAATTGTGTGCCACTAAACGCTACGGCGGTTAAACAAACACCGTTTACGGCTATGCTTTCGCCCAAATCTTGTCTATCGCTTAGCAAATTGCCAGCTTCTACCCAAAAACTAATGTCAGAGCCTTTATTATCAACGCGGACAATTTGCCCTGTAGTTTCTATTAACCCTGTAAACATAAGCCGACTGGTTGTTTTTTTGTAACTGTTCATTATAGCAAAACTATATTGGGTTTTGCTTATATAAAACTATCCGTTAATGTAAATTTTCTCGCTTATTGTTATGCAGCATATATTGAACCGTGTAATGGATTGACTGCGTTAAGGTTTTCATTTTTTCCGTTGCTTTTGTATGGTTAACACTTACATTGGTTTTAGGTGTTGCAGAGTCCAATTCAAACAAACGTACATTGTCGCCTTCTGAACTCATTTTTAACCAAAAATTTTCACTAACTAAACCTATTTCTAACGGCGTAGAATGATTAACGGTAAAGGCATAACGTTTGTCTTTATATTGGGGGTCAAAAATATCTCTCCCCAATGCTGTAGCCCTATAAGGCAAGCCTGCAAAACTGGCCATACTGGCTAACACATCCGTTTCTGACATCACGCGTGAATACACGTTGGGTTTTTGAATTAAACCCGGTGCCCATATTACAAACGGTACACGCAGCGAGCCTAAATTGAGGTGTCCTTTTCCATCGGCTTTTAGTGCTTCTTTACCGGGGTTTCCTACTAGGCCATGGTCTCCAAAAAAAACAAAAATAGTATCACGCGCATAATTGGCTTTTTTAGTAAGCTCTATAAAATGCGCTATAGAGTGATCCATTAAACGGTAAGCATTAAACTCTTCGATAGATTCAAAACCATTGGCTTTCAAAGTTTCTAAAGGTTTTTTTACCGTTTTAAAGCCGTATGCTTGTTTAGGAATGGTATAGGGCCGATGATTACCAGAGGTTTGGATAAATGCTAAAAAAGGTTTATTTTGTGTTTTAAGTACATCATTAGCTTCTCTAAATAAATCTATGTCCGAAAGCCCCCAAACATCATTAATGGCAGAGCTATAACTGCCTTCTTCGTACAAATTTAGGTTGTCGATGTTTTTTGTCAAAATACCCCTTATATTGCCCCATGAGGCCGAACCACCAATAAAGTAAAACTTTTCATAACCGTCAAAATCATTGGCGATGCTGTGTTGGTTAACAATTAGCGGGTTTCGGCTCGACGTACCATTTATTTCAATATCTGGCATCGAGGTAATTAGGGTAAATATAGAACGCGCCGTACCTGTTGAAGGGGTAAAAAAGTTTTTAAAGTAATAACCTTGGTCTGCTATTGCTTTAAATTTAGGCGTGGGGTTTAAAGCGTTACCATTTAAAGACGTTTTAAAGCTAGCCAACGACTCTACAATAACAATAACGACATTGGGCTTTTTATCACGTTTAAACATCGGCTTTGCATTACGCTGATAATTTAAATGTTTTATATTGGGTTTTTTTACCCCTAAAAATTCGGCCATTATCGGGTAGCTTGTTATTACTTTTTCTTTATCGTACTTAACGCCACCGTTTTTTAAGGTATCAAAAAAATAATGCACAGGGTTGTAGGTAAGCTGTGTTGCAAACGGGTTAGCACTAAAAGCCGCCTCTGACCAGCGTAGTGGGTATTGAGAAAACTTACTCATTATTCCTAAAAGGAAAATTAAAAAAGCAAAAATGCCAATGACCAATGATGATACATAGCCGTAATTTGGTGTTGTTTGTTGTTTACATTTTTCATATAAGCCATTTAAAGCGTATAAAAATAACAAAATAAACGCAGTAAAAGCAATACTTATCCAAACGACGGGGTAAGACTCGAGCAACATTTGTTTGGATAGTGCAAAGTCTTCTAAAAAGCGTAAAGCGGTCGCATCTAATCTAAGCCCTAGGTAGCTATAGTGCCCAAAATCTACAACATAAAACAAGCTAACTATAAAAAACATAATGGTTAAATAACTTAGCCAAAAATATTTACTGTACTTAGCGTAAAAAGGGTTAAGCCACTTAACCCAACCTAATAAAAAAAGTGGCAAAATAACCAATAAAGCGATGCGTAAATCAAACCGCACCCCTAGCCACATCGAACGCCAAAAGTCTTCGCTTGTTAGCGGCGTATATTCATTATCAAACTGCAAATATAAAGCGAAACGAAGCGCCATAAAAATGCCCGTTAAGGCAAAAACAAAAATGAGTAAAAAACGAATTAATCGAGGCACTTTAAGAAATAACGTAGGCATAATTTATAAGTAAGTATTAATTAGCATGATTATATCAACAAAATGAAGCTAGCTAAC
>CAZPSE010000070.1:0-6292 GCA_964589575.1 uncultured Gammaproteobacteria bacterium
CTGAAACCTCTGAAGCCACTGAAACTACTGAAACCGCTGAAGCCACTGAAACCGCTGAAACCGCTGAAACCGCTGAAACCGCTGAAACATTTACTTTAAAAGATAATGAACTAAAAGCCAGCGTTGTAAATCAAGTTGAAGTTATAGTGGAAAAAAAGATAAAAACAGCTAACAGCGCTAATATAAATACTATAACCATTTCTAAAATACGCTATTTTAGTGATGGTAAAACAGCTAAGTTTGTTTTTGACAGTACTGATGATTTACAAAACAGCTTTATACGCAGTTATTTAAGCAATCAAAATATAAAATTTGAGTTTAGTAATAGCACTTTCGATGTTATTACTATAAATAATGGCCATGCCGACAAGTTGATTGAAAATTTTACAATAAAAAATGTAAAAAACGGCTTTGTTATGCGCTACCGCATGAAACACGCTGGCACATCGTTATACCATACTCTTAAACCTAACAAACAAAACCCTCTTTATCGTTTAGTCATTACGGTTAGGCCTAAATAGCACGGTTTTAAACGCCTTCTTTAATTTTTGCAAAGGTTGCTATGCCTTTTACTTTTTCAGTCATTGGAAACGGCATAGATTGTAATACCGCTTCGGCTTCTGCAAGGGTTGCATAATCACCAAACAATAAATAATACGCACCCTTTTTCTCTACATAAGCCACATCAGCGTCTAAATAAAAACCCCAACGTTCTATGTATTCAAACAATGCCTTTTTGTTTGTTGCTGCATAAACAACAATGCTTAGCGCATCGTCTGCTTTATTTTGTAACCAATTAGCACCGTATAGCTTAGTACTACTGCCGTTAATACCTTTAGCAAAAAACGGGCTAGACATGCCGCCATTTAACGCTTCAATATTGTCATTGGCATCTTTTAAATTAACCCCTACTTTATCCATTTGTTTATTTAGTACGGCAAGCTCTGCTTTTAAGTTTAAGTTTTCAATACTTAGCTTTTCTGTTAATGCATTTATCTTTGCGTCAACATTACCATTAGTTGTTTGCTGTGACGCTGTTTGAGCGGCAACACCACTGTTGATAACATTATTAACATCGCGCTGATACATAACAGAAGCCACCAATAAAACAGCAATAACCGCTAACGATAAAACAGTAGTCTTAAAATGTTTACTTTCGGTATTAACTGCCGCTAATAAACCTTTTGTTAATTTATTGGTGGTCTCTTCCAATTGTTCTGTTTGATCAAATAAAGACGTTACATATAAATCTAACTCGGTGCTTTGCTGTTGCAATTTTTCGGTCAAACTTTCTAATTTTGTACTGCGCTTTAATAAAGAATCATCAACAATTTTTAAAGAATCATTAATTTCTTCTTGATTGTCTAAAGCTTCTGCCACCATCATTTGATGCTGTAATCTTTTTTCGTGCAACTCAGCTATTTCGTTTGATTGCTTTTCATCTAAGTTAGCAATTAACTTGGTTAAGCTGGTAGCTACCTTATCTAATTTATTGGTTTGGCTTTCAATGGCTAGCATCAACGCTTTTTTATGCAGGTCAGACTGCTCTTCTAACTGCTCTTCTAAAAAACGTAAGCTAGAAATATGGCCAGCATTAGTCTCATCAAAGTCATCACTTAACTCGCTAACCACGGTAATTACATGGCTGGTTTTTTCAGAAAGTGTTACTTGCTGGGTGCTTAATGCGGCGTGTTTTTTTAATAACTGTTCGGCAGAATCACTAATAACAATATTGATTTTATCAATCGCGGTGCTTAGTTTTTTCTTTTGTTTGGTATCATTACTGCTCACAACGGTTGTTACATCGTTGATTCTATTATCAAAATCTACTACTTGCCTTAGTAGCCCTTTAAAACCCAAATTTAACTCTTCTCTGGTTTCTTGCAAACGCTCGGTAATTATTTCAATTTTAGTGGTGCTTTGCTCTTCTATAACGTTGCCTTGTTTTACTAAAGCATTGTATTTGTCGTTTAAGCGACCTAACTGCGCGTTTTGGTATTTAGAATCTGACTTTAACTGTTCGTCATTTTTCTTTAAATTACTCAACTCTAAGTTGATTTCATTCGGAAGTGCTAGCTTTTCTTCAGTTTTTGATTTTTCTTGAACAGCTTGTTCGTTCAACTCAACCACTTTTTTTTGTTGTATTGCTTTACTACCAGACATGACACTACCCTAAAATTGTTATCGCACGATTGAATATCATTATATTATAATTTACTAATATGGACAATAGCGAATTTATAATTTAGACTTCGTGAAAATAATGAGCAGCTTATGAATAATTATTGGGATGACAAACCACTACACGACTTATCAGCAAAAGAATGGGAATCACTTTGTGACCATTGCGGTTTGTGTTGTTTAATAAAACTGCAAGACGAAGACACGGATGAAATTGTTTACACCAGCGTGGTATGTAGTTATTCCAATCAAACTGACTGCTCGTGTAATGATTACGCCAACCGTTCTGTTAACGTACCAGAGTGTGTCCCCTTCCCAATAAATAAGGTGGCAGAATTTGACTGGCTACCCGACAGTTGCGCCTACAGGTTACGTTACAACAATCGGCCATTAAAAAAGTGGCACCCGCTTAACACGGGCACGTTTGATTCTGTAAAAAAAGCCGGTGTGGGTATTCAGTCTTTCCCTATATTAATAGATGAACCCAATTTAGATTATGAAGATTTTATTATTAAAAAACCGTGATAAAAATTATCGCTAAAAAGAGGCTATTTCGTCGACCCCTTGGTATTAAATGATTATAAACTTACATACTGTTTCTAAATGGTTTTAGGCAATAGCCCTCTATTTCGCTAAACTTCGGAAAAAAGCGACGCTTTTAACCACTGCAAAACAAGTTCTGTTGATCAAGTCTTCCTTTGTACGTCCTTTATATAATGCTCAATTATTGACAAATACAGTAGGTACCAATATTTGCGGCTGAGTAGTTAACTTTTTTAAAAATAATAGGCTAAAATATCAACCTCTTGTTGTTTAGTTACAATGCAAAATGAAAGACTTTATTCTAGTTTTAGAGTTGTTATCCCAATATAAGTATGTTTTTCTAAAACCTTAAGTAACTGTTAATGGAGTATACTTTAACTAACAAAAACGGTAACCTTAGTTGACCGTTTTCAACCTTTTAATCTTTTCAGGAATACATAATGAGAATATTACTTGATACCAATATTTTTATTCCTTTAGAAGACTCTTCAATATTATTAAGTGATAAGTTGACTGAATTAAACCGACTAACAACTGGTGAACACCAGCTTTTACTTCACCCAGCTACATTCCAAGATATTGAAAGGGACGAAAACCTTAAAAGAAAAAAACAAAGCTTAAACCGAGTAAAAAAATATGAGCTTTTAGAGTTTCCGCCAGTCCTTCAGAGTGAATTAGAAACTGAATTGTTTGGATTATCAAAAAAAAGTAATGATAAAGTCGACAATATCATATTGTATTCCCTATATAAAAATTGTGTACATTGGTTAATTACTGAAGATGGTGGAATACATAAAAAAGCAAAAAAAATTGGTGAGCAAGATAGAGTTTTAACTATTTCTCGCGCGATTTCAATATTGAGAGAAGAAATAAAAGAAAACACTAAATTATTCTCTAAAATTCACGACGTGCCTTGCTATACACTTGACTTAAAAGACCCAATTTTCAATTCATTACGAAATGGATATAAAAACTTTGATGATTGGTTTAATAATAAATGTTCTAAGACAGCAAGAAGAGCATGGGCATGTATTGAAGAAAAAAAGATTGAAGCGTTATGCATCTATAAAAGAGAAGATAGTCCAATAGTAAACTCTAAAAACCAAGGCCTTATTGGTAATAACCTTAAAGATTTGCACCTTTAAAGTTCTTAAACAAGGCTATAAAATAGGTGAATTACTACTGAAACAAACTTTTAACCATGTTATATCAAACAATTTTAGGCACGTATACTTAACATTAGAAAAAAACAAACATCCTTTTCTTGAAATTCTTTTACTTGATTACGGTTTTTACTCTCATGGAATTGATACAAAAGGTAGAGACACCGTTTTTGTAAAAGACTTTCCCGCTCAACCACCCATCACAAACGATTCGCCTTTAGAATATGCAATTAAATATTACCCATATATTAAACTCTCAAGTAATTCCTCATATATAGTGCCAATTCGTCCCGAATACCATAAAATACTTTTCCCTGAACTAGAAGTACAATCGGACTTTTTTGTATCTGAATCGGCATCTGCAGGAAATGCTATTAAGCAAGCATATTTATGCTTATCACCAATTAAATCGATTGTACCAGGCGATATTTTATTTTTTTATAGGACACAGGATGAAAAAGCAATAACGACATACGGAATTGTTGAAGAATTTTATATTGAGCAAAACCCTGAAATAATATTTCAAAGAGTTAGTAAGAGGACAGTTTATTCAATGGACGATATAAAAAAGATGTCCAATAAAAAAGTAAAAATTATTTTATTTAGATTCATACAACACCTAAACATGAGGGTATCATTTAAACGCTTAAAAGATACAAAAATAATAAATGGTTCCATCCAATCCATATTAAAATTAGACAACAATAAATTTCAAGCATTAGTCCACGAAGCCAACATAAATGATAGCACTATATTCAATTAAGCCCTTTTACACCGACCAAATTTTGCAAGGTAAAAAAAAATATGAGCTTCGAAAAAAACTCCCAGCAAATGAAATTGATTATATCCTTATATACTCATCACGACCTATTTCAAAAATAATTGGGTATGCTGAAATAGTAAAAACTCATCAAAATAGCGTATCCAGTATATGGAACCTTGTATCAGATAGCGCAGGAATAAGTAAAAAAAATTATTTGAGCTACTTTAATAATTGCGAAGTAGCATTTGCATTTGAATTCGGTGAAATAAAAAAATTTACAATACCATTAAACATAGAGGAGTTAAATTACATACCTCCACAATCTTTTAGGTACATAAAGTACAATGAATTTATACAAATTATTTCTAGAGAATCGACCCAAGTCCATAGTGCTTAAAAATTTCTTACTCAAGAAAGTTAAAAGCCTAATATTAAAAAAAACATTTTTTCTAAGCAAAGAGAGTTGACTAGCTCTTAACCTTTTTCTGTCGTTTATTTGTTCACCTAATTTATTAAGGTGCGTAATAACACTTCTTAATTGATGACTAAATTTAGTATGCCACTACATTTCTAAGGGCACATCGGCATGATTAAGTAGCCTAGGTGACACAACGCGGCGGTGCGCGCTTGAAAGATTGCCATATAGGGCAACGCCAAACTGTATCTAGCGTCGTAATACTTTTTGTATATTTTGATGGCACTACAAAAGTAAGCTTATCTAGATATACGTTGGCGTGCCAGATAATGTGTAGTTAATTAAAACTTCGTTAAGCTAAATGCTCCACGAATTTGCCCTAATGAATAACCCCGTGCCATATCGTTTGGATATTTTTCTTTTAAAGCAGCCTCAATAGGCGCACTAACTTTACTAGCATGGCATGCTAAACAAACTGGCTCAACGCCTTGGGCTTTCATAAAACGAAACTGCCCATTAACTACTTCTGAATAAGCCATCTTTTTGGCAGATTCACCAGCAGCTTGACGCTGGTCAAATTTCTTTAAAACCTCTGCTTCCCATGCATTGGGTATTGCTGTTTTATCGTTACGCGCTTTTAAGCTCACACGGCGAACAACCCAGCCTGTTTCTTTTGTTAGGTTATTGGCAATGGCAGGTGCTGCGGTAGAGCAAACGTCAATAGCATGAACAGGACCGCCCGATTTCATTGCTTTTTGAAGTTGGGGTTTAAGGCTGCCACCAAATTTTTTAACAATACTAATGGCTTCTTGAGACAGTTCTTTTTTATTTAACTGCGTTGCTTGGGCGGTGCTAAAAACAAAGCTGGCTAAAGAAATAGATATTATCAATTTTATTTTAGTGTTCATAAATATTTTCCTGATTAAGATACCAATATTATGGGCTAAATTCGTTAATAAAGCACTACACCTTTAATTTTAATAGACGAAGCCAATTTAGATTACCAAGATTTTATTATTCAAAAACCTTAAACGTAATACCCTCTAAAAAGGGTCAATTCCGTCGACCCCTTGGTATTAAAGCGTTTGTTTTAATTTACACGCCCTTTTAATTATTGGCGGTTTCATCAAATGTCGTAACTAAGGCCGTCAAGGAAGCCTTGATTAACTGGACTTTCAAACTATTAGCGTTAAGCATTGCTCGTTTTGGTGCAGTTGCTTCGGGCTT
>CAZPSE010000071.1:0-6247 GCA_964589575.1 uncultured Gammaproteobacteria bacterium
CGTAAATTTGTCGTACTGATAGCTTACATTTTTAACTTCAAGTAGCGCCATGCTTAGATAATAATTACAATTAAAAGGTTATGATAATCTTTTAATTAAGGTTTGTTGTAACTATTTATTGGCATGATTAGTGCGTTTTTATATGATCAATTTGTTAACACTTTATTTTTGCTTAACTCGTGCCAAAATAAGCTGTACGCGGGTGAAAGCCGTGAGTGTAGTCTGTAGTTTAAACGTTATTACTCATTTTGAAAAAGCATCACCTTATTTCGTCCAGATGTTTTGGCTTTATACAGCGCAGTATCTGCATTTTTCATCCATTGCGCTTCGGTAATGTTTGTTGTGGCATGGGCAATACCAATGCTAATGGTGATGGGGTGATTTTTAATTATGTTTGCAGAACTAATTTTCTTGCGGATTTTGTTTGCGAAAATGAAAACATTATCGAATTGGCTTTCATTAACTAATAAAATAAATTCTTCGCCACCAATTCGAAAAAAAACATCGGTTTTTCTACTAGAGTCCACAATTATAGACGAAACATCTTTAATCACCTTATCGCCTATTGCATGGCCATAAGTATCGTTAACGTTTTTAAAAAAATCAATGTCAATCATCAGTATCGATGCTTCATCGTTGTTTCGTTTTTTATGTGCAATGCTGTAACTTAATTGGCTTATTAGTTGTCGCCTATTAAAAGCACCGGTCATTGGGTCTGTTATAGAGTCGTGTTTAAGTTTCTTTTTTAATGTATTTATTTGCTTAATTAAAGTAGTGGTGATAACCACAGTAAGGGTTAATGCGCCTACTGCGCGTATAGCCTCACCTAATGGTAATTGTGTAAAACTAACAAAAGCTATAAAACTTAATAAAAGGCCATTAAAAATGTACGCACTTTTGGGTGTGCCAATATAAGTAATAAGTATTGATACAGGGAAGGCCCAGTAGATAATAGTAATGCCGTGAATGTTGATGGCAAGCATTTCTATAACTACCAGCAAAAAAAGAACTAAATTGACAGAAACAGTAATATTTTTGTTTTTGTAAAGACTGTAAACCGCACTACTGAATAAAGCACTAAATAAAAATAAAACAAAGGTGTAAAGATAATGTTCTTTATAAAAATTGAGGAATATTATTGGTAAAAAAATGATCAGATGTAAAAAATACATCTGATAGACCGTTGTTTTTTCACCTTCAGAAATAAAGCCTGCCTTTTTTATATTCATATGCCAGCGCTACTCCTTAATTACTTGTTATATATGTGTGTGTAAAATACCATTGTTTAAAGCGTAATTAAAGCTGTAACTTGATTAGCGGCTCATTAAGTGATAAAAAAATAGTTAACTGAAAACACGTTATGATTAAAACTTCACAAAAATAAAAAAAACATTATGGAAGCATTATTAAACACCATTAGCGGTATTGTTTGGGGGCCACTTATGTTGGTCTTAATTTTAGGCACAGGTTTGTATTTATCTATTGGCTTAAAATTTATTACCGTACGTAAAATGGGTCACGCATTTAAAACCTTATGGGCAAGCAGGGGTAAAAGTAAAAAACCGGGCGAGATTACAGGCTTTCAAGCGTTAATGACATCACTATCGGCAACGGTTGGTACAGGTAATATAGCAGGCGTGGCCACCGCCATATTTTTAGGTGGCCCAGGTGCGGTATTTTGGATGTGGGTAACGGCCATAGTAGGCATGGCCACCAAATATGCCGAGGCGGTGTTGGCCGTACACTACCGCGAAAAAAACTCCGAAGGCAAGTTTGTTGGTGGCCCCATGTACTACATTAAAAACGGTATGGATAAAAAGTGGCACTGGTTGGCAGGTACGTTTGCCTTTTTTGGCATGATTGCCGCCTTTGGTATAGGCAATACCATACAAGCCAACTCGGTTGCCGACTCGATGAAAAGTGCCTTAAACGTCGACCCCTTGGTTACTGGCATTATTATGGCAGTGTTAGCAGGGGCAGTTATTTTAGGCGGTGTAAAACGCCTAGCAAAAGTGGCCGAAAAAACCGTGCCGTTTATGGCCATTTTATACATAGTGGGCGCGATGATTGTTATTTTGTCTAATGTAGAACAAATACTGCCCGCCATTGCGACCATTGTTAATGATGCCTTTACAGGCACAGCCGCAGCAGGTGGTTTTGCTGGGGCAAGTGTGTGGATGGCAATACGTTTTGGTGTGGCACGCGGGGTATTTTCTAACGAGGCAGGTTTAGGTAGTGCGCCCATTGCCCATGCAGCGGCACAAACAAACAGCCCTGTAAAACAAGGCATGATAGCGATGTTGGGCACATTTATAGACACCATAATATTATGCACTATGACCGCCTTAGTAATAGTGATGAGCGGTGTTTGGCAAAGCGGCGAAACAGGTGCAAGTTTAACCATGGCCGCGTTTGATACAGGTTTGGCAGGTTTTGGTGGTTACGTGGTTAATTTTGGTTTAATTGTATTCGCCTTTACCACCATTTTGGGTTGGAGCTATTATGGCGAACGTTGCGCCAGTTACTTACTGGGCGATAGGGTGATAACCACGTACCGCATATTATGGATAATTGCTATACCCATAGGCGCAATGAGCAACCTAACTTTTATATGGTTATTGGCAGACGTATTAAACGCTTTGATGGCATTGCCTAATTTAATCGCGCTGATAGTGCTAAGCCCAGTGGTGTTTAAATTAACTAAAGAACATTTTAAATAAAGGAAACATTTATTTAATGTGGCTTTAGGAAAACCTGATCAACTGGGTTAGAACTGCACTTTTAGCCAGTGCAAAATAAGTTCAGTTAATCTGCACTAATTAAGTGGGCGCATTTTGGGTGTACGACTTTGAATACCTAGGGGCATTATATAAAATAAATAATATTAAATTACTAAAAATAAACGTTGTAGATTAATGTGTAGGTTTGTATAGCAGGCACGCAACAATTTTGTAGAATGAAAACTGTTGTGGTCGATTTGGTGGGCCGTGGGAGATTCGAACTCCCGACCAATGGATTAAAAATCCACTGCTCTACCGGCTGAGCTAACGGCCCGATATGAATAACTTGAGGCGCGCATAATACATGATAAATACGGCTATGCAAAGATTTTTTTATAAATTATTAATAAATAATCATTTGTTTTGGTTTATCAATTTTATTTTTTGAAAATGCTTTAGCGTATAATTAAGTCTATCTAAAATTGAGCCAAATTTTGTCATTATGGAAAAAACCTACAACCCAAAAGCTATTGAAAAACACTGGTATCAAACTTGGGAAAACAATGGTCATTTTAAAGCAAAACCTGCCGATAACGCTTATTGCATTATGATACCGCCACCCAATGTAACAGGTACATTGCATATGGGGCATGCTTTTCAAGATACGATAATGGACATGCTGATACGTTTCCATCGTATGAAAGGTGATGAAACACTTTGGCAGGCAGGGTCTGATCATGCCGGTATTGCAACCCAAATGGTGGTAGAAAGACAGTTAAATGCACAAGGTAAAACACGACACGATTTAGGTCGTGAAAAGTTTATAGAAAAAGTGTGGGACTGGAAAGAAGAATCGGGTGGCATTATTAGCTCGCAATTGCGTCGTATGGGGTCGAGTTTAGATTGGGATAGAGAACGCTTTACTATGGACGAAGGTTTGTCGGCTTCGGTGCAAAAAGTCTTTATACAATTGTACCAAGAAGGTTTAATTTACCGTGGTAAACGCCTAGTTAATTGGGACCCTGTATTGCACACCGCCTTGTCGGATTTAGAAGTGATTTCGACAGAAGAAGCGGGTTTTATGTGGCACATGAAATACCCAATTACAGGCACGAAAGATTTTTTAACGGTAGCGACCACTCGGCCAGAAACCATGTTGGGCGACAGTGCCGTTGCTGTAGATCCAAATGATGAACGTTATCAACACCTAATTGGTAAAACGGTAGACCTACCATTATGTGGCAGAACGCTACCCATTATCGCCGACGATTATGTTGACCCAGAATTTGGTACAGGTGTCGTTAAAATTACCCCAGCACATGATTTTAATGACTACGAAGTAGGGCAACGACACGACTTGCCGCTAAATAATATATTTACTATAGACGCAAAAATTAATGACCAGTCGCCAGAAGCTTATAGAGGCATGGATAGGTACGTTGCACGTAAACAAATAATTAAAGATTTAGATGCTTTGGGTTTGCTAGACAAAATAGACGACCATAAACTAATGGTGCCACGGGGCGATCGCTCTAATACGGTAGTCGAACCGTTATTAACGGATCAATGGTACGTAAAGGTTCAGCCATTAGCAGACCCCGCTATAGATGCGGTAAAGTCGGGCAAGATAAAGTTTGTACCAGCAAACTGGGACAAAACCTATTTTAACTGGATGGACAATATTCAAGATTGGTGCATAAGCCGCCAGCTTTGGTGGGGTCACAGAATCCCCGCATGGTATGACCAAGACGGGAAAATATACGTAGGTAACGATGAAGCAGAAATACGCAAGGATAATAATTTAGCAAATTCCATCGTGTTAAAACAAGATGAAGACGTTTTAGATACGTGGTTCTCGTCTGCCCTTTGGCCATTTTCTACATTGGGTTGGCCAGAAAAAACGAAAGAATTAGAAACTTTTTACCCAACATCAGTACTGGTTACGGGGTTTGATATTATCTTTTTTTGGGTTGCACGTATGATTATGTTCGGCCTTAAATTTATGGGCGACGTACCCTTTAAAGAAATATACATACACGGTTTGGTGAGAGATTCTCACGGACAAAAAATGTCAAAATCTAAAGGTAATGTTTTAGACCCTATAGATGTGATTGATGGTATAGAACTTGAAGCATTAGTAAGTAAACGCGGCAAAAATCTAATGCAGCCTAAAATGGCAACGAAGATAGAAAAACAAACCCGAAAAGATTTCCCCGATGGTATACCCGCTTTTGGAACAGACGCATTACGTTTCACCTTTGCCTCGTTAGCATCCAATGGTCGCGACATTAATTTTGACTTAAAACAGGTAGAAGGTTACCGTAATTTTTGCAACAAATTATGGAATGCATCACGTTACGTATTAATGAATACCGAAGGGTTTGATAACGGACTAAATGAACAAGATGAAATAAATTTAACCGTTTCGGACAAATGGATAATCTCGCGTTTGCAACAAGTAGAGTTGGAAGTAGAGCGTCATTTTAACCAGTACCGTTTTGATTTGGCCGCCAACCTACTGTACGAATTTACATGGAACGAATATTGCGGTTGGTATTTAGAACTATCCAAACCCGTATTAAACTCTTACGATGTAAGCGACGCACAAAAGCGCGGTACACGGCGCACCTTAGTAAAAGTAATGGAAACCTTATTGCGCTTATTGCACCCAATGATACCGTTTATTACCGAAGAAATTTGGCAAACCATTGCACCGCTAGCGGGTAAAAGTGGCGATACCATAATGAATCAGCCCTTCCCCAAAAGTGATGGCAGTAAAATAGACAACGAAAGCCTAGAGCAGTTGGCATGGGTACAAGCATTTATATTAGAAATACGCCGTATCCGTGCAGAAATGGACATAGCACCAAACAAACTATTGCCTATATTGTTAACGGGTGGCGATGATGACGATGCCAGTAAAATTAAACAACACAGTTTGTTACTGACATCTTTAGCCAAGCTAGAAAACATCACGTGGTTAAAAGGTGATGCGCCTGAGGCGGCGATTGCATTAGTGGGTAAATTAAAATTATTGATACCATTAGCCGGTTTAATTAATAAAGACGCTGAACTGGATAGGCTAAACAGAGAAGTTGAAAAACAAAACAAAGAAATAGGACGATTGTCTGGTAAACTCAATAATAAAAATTTTGTAGATAGAGCGCCAGAGGCGGTAGTTGCAAAAGAAAAAGAAAAACTACAAAAAGCCGAAGACACTTTAATGCAAATACAGCAACAGTTAGAAAAAATACAGGCATTGTAAGTAGCCAAAAAAGACTGTTTTCATCGGCCCCTTGCCTAAGGAAGCCCTGATTAACTGTAGCTTTCAAATTATTAGCGTTAAGCATTGCTCGTTTTGGTGCTTTTTCAAAACTAGCGAGGCTTACAAACGGCGGCTGATAACCTTATCTGATAATGCTCCTGTAGCCCGCTTGATAAGCCTTGCTAGTTCACGATAAAGCTGTGAACAAGCAAGGCTTAGCGCTATTAGTATAAAACCAGTGTTATGCATTGGACGAAGTTAA
>CAZPSE010000072.1:0-6080 GCA_964589575.1 uncultured Gammaproteobacteria bacterium
ATTATTACCGGTGGTAAACGTACTAATAAAGTGCCTTGTGATTATGTTTTAACCTATAAAGGCCGAAAACTTGCCACCGTAGAAGCCAAAAAAGAAAGCCTAAGTTATACCGAAGGGGTGCGCCAAACCAAAGACTATGCCGAGCGTTTGCAATGCCGACTTGCCTACGCCACCAATGGCCACCAAATTTACCAAATAGACATGAAAACAGGTAAAGAAGGTTTGGTAAGCCATTACCTGTCGCCCGATGAACTGTGGGCATTAACCTTTGAACAAACCGAAAAAAACTATACCACTATTTGGCGCGAACGTTTTGCAAGCGTACCCTTTGAAGATAAAGGCGGTACGTTTTACCCGCGTTATTACCAAGAAAATGCCATAAACAACGTGTTAGAGGCCATAGCAAAAGGTGAGTCTAAAATACTTTTAACCTTAGCAACTGGCACAGGTAAAACCGCCATTGCCTTTCATATAGCGTGGAAGTTGTTTTATAGCCGTTGGCGTTTAAAAACCCGCTTTGAGCCCGATGCAGAAAAACGTCGCCCACGTATTTTGTTTTTAGCAGACCGTAATATTTTAGCAGACCAAGCGTATAACTCGTTTACCGCCTTTGACGAAGATGCCTTATTACGCATCGCGTCGGACGAGTTGTCGCGGTTAAATAAAACCAGTGACAATAAAATGAACACGGTAAAACCTGCAAAAGTGCGGGCAAGCCAAACCCGTAATGTACCCAAAAATGCGGCGGTATTTTTTACAATTTTTCAAACCTTTATGACAGGCAAAAACGCACAAGGCGAAGATGCACCGTATTTTGGTGATTATCCGCAAGACTTTTTTGACTTTATAATTGTAGACGAATGCCACCGTGGTGGCGCAAACGATGAAAGCAGTTGGCGCGATGTATTAGACTATTTTGCACCTGCGGTACAACTGGGTTTAACCGCCACACCAAAACGCAAAGACAATGTAGACACCTATAAATATTTTGGTGAACCCGTTTACAGCTACACCTTAAAACAAGGTGTTAATGACGGCTTTTTAACGCCGTTTAAGGTTTACCCCATTG
Organism: uncultured Gammaproteobacteria bacterium; assembly: GCA_964589575.1. GTDB lineage: Bacteria > Pseudomonadota > Gammaproteobacteria > QNFE01 > CAZPSE01 > CAZPSE01. Next base: position 1,070 of record CAZPSE010000072.1, read on the forward strand.
TGGGCACAATGGACGAATATATTTACACACCCGGTGACGGCGTAGTGGTAAAAGGCAAACCCGAGGCAGGTAAGCTTTATAAAGAAGGCGACTTTAACCGCATTATAAGCATACCCGCCCGCGAACAAGAGCGCGTACGCTACTGGATGGATAAAATTAACCCGCACGAAAAAACCATCGTATTTTGTGCCAAACAACAACACGCAGGTGAGGTGCGCGATTATATTAATCAATATGCCCAAAAAAAGGGTTGGACAAGCAATACCAGCTATTGCGTACGTGTAACGGCAAATGATGCAGCAAGAGGAGAGGCAGATTTAAGAACCTTTCAGGATAACGAAAAAACCATCCCGACCATTTTAACCACGTCTCGTAAATTATCTACAGGGGTAGATGCCCGTAATGTACGCAACATTGTATTAATGCGCCCTTGTAATAATATGATTGAGTTTAAACAAATTGTTGGCCGTGGTACGCGCATGTACGAGGGCAAAGAGTTTTTTACGGTGTTTGATTTTGTAAAAGCCCATCATAACTTTGCCGACCCTGAGTGGGATGGCGAACCCTTACCAGTAGAAGTTTGTAAAGTGTGTGATGAAACACCGTGTATTTGTGATAAAGAACCGTGTGAGATTTGTGGTTTTAACCCATGTTGTTGCCCACCACCCGTTTGTAAAATATGTGGTGTTGAACCTTGCAGTTGCAAAACTGAGAGTTGTAATGTTTGTGGCAAACAACCTTGTATTTGTACTGCTACACCTTGCACACAGTGCCAATGTACACCCTGTGTATGTGACCAAACAGAAACCATTGTTATTACTTTAAGTGACGGTAAAAAAAGGCAAATAAGGCATATATCGTCGGTGATGTATTGGAGCCCCGACGGTGCACCCATTACCGCGAAGCAGTTTGTTGAACGGATGTTTGACGACTTACCCAACTTTTTTGAAAACGAAGACACACTACGCGAAATTTGGAGCGACCCTGCCACCAGAGAAAAACTATTAAACGATTTAACCGAAGCCGGTTACGATGCAGAAAAGTTAGACAGCATGAAAGACTTGATTAATGCAAAGGACAGCGATGTTTACGATGTATTAACCTATGTTGCTTATGCAATAGCAACACGCACAAGGTTACAGCGGGTAAACAGTGCACAACCTTTAATAGCTAAAGAGTTTGTAGACGATAAACAATTAGAGTTTATTGAATTTATTTTAGAAAAATATGTTGAAGACGGTGTACAAGAATTGGCAGAAAATAAAATGCGCAGTTTAATAGAGTTGAAGTACAACTCTATTAGCGATGCGACAGTGGTGTTTGGCTCACCCGCTGTTATTAGAAATACTTTTGTAGGCTTTCAGAAGTTTTTATATGAAGTGGCTACAGTATCTCGTACCTAGATGATTGAGTAAAGTATCATCAAAACAGAAAATACGACCAACAATTTAAATTCATAACCATCGGTTATATGGTAAATAAATGAACATAGACGAATTAAAACAAAATATAAATTCATTAGATGCAACTGCATTAAAAGATTTTATATTTTTTCTTTATCAACAACACCCAGAACTACAAACTACAATAGAAACCTTAGCCCTGTTTAACGACCCTAAAGCTCTTGCCAAGGCAATATTAAAACGCATTCAGTCTGTATCTCGAGGTAGAAAATATATAGATTGGCGTATGAGCGGACATTTTGCACAAAATTTAGACGCGATTTTAATTGATATTGAAAAAGGTTTATTAACATGCGAACCCAAACAAGCCTACGATTTAACAACCAAGTTTTTAGCCACCTCACCCAAAGTATTAGAACGTGTCGATGATTCGTCGGGAGAAATAGGAGGCGTATATTTTGATGCCATTTTTTTGTGGTTAAAGGCGGCTAATGCCTATAAAACAAACACACTAGCTGGTGCTAAAATAAATTGGTTAGAGCACGTTTACCAATTAAATTTAGATAACGATTATGGTGTTTACGATGCCTTATTACCTAATAGTGATGTTTTATTAAACCACGACGAACTAAGCCAATTAGCATGGCGCTACGAGGCAGAGTTAAAGCAAGCCATTAAAGAAGATAAAGATGGGTATGGCTATATTACTAAATTGGTAGCGCTACAGTCGGTAGCTGAAGCCTTAAAAAACCCTAAACTGTATGAGCGAGCCATGTTAATTAGTAGCCCAAAACCCAATGACATGCAAAAAGAAGCACTGGTTAAAATGTATTTAAAGTTTAATAAAACAACCGATGCATTGCGTTGGTTAACCCCACCTTGGGAACGACGTTTTGAACTAGACCGCTTACAATTATTAGCCAAAGCACACGAGCAAAGTGCTGATAGCGAAGCGTTAAAACAAGTGTATTATCAGCGTTATCAGCACGTTAAATGTTACGATTATTTTTTACCGTATTTTAATTTATTAAATAAAACAGAACAAAAAATAGCAAAAAATAAAGCCATTAAAATAGCAGAACAAGCTAATGATCTAATGTTAGATTTAGAGTTACTATTATCTTTAAATGAGCCAAAACGTGCAGAAACGCTGGTACTAAAAAACCTAGATGGCGTTGCCAACGGTTTTTACAATAGCTTACTAAATTTAGCAAAACTGTTTGAAAAGCAACAGTGCTGGAATGCAGTAACGGCGTGTTATCGAAGTTTATTATTGGATATTTTAAACCAAGGTAAAAGCAAAGCTTATACACATGCCGCTAAATATTATAAAAAACTTATAGAAACCTCTGTATTAATCGAAGACTATAAAACATTACAACCGCACGATGAGTTTACGCAACTACTGCTAGACAACCACGGCTTAAAACGAAGTTTTTGGACGAAAGTGCAATAAATCACTTTGGAAAAAATAGGGTTAGGTCTTTTATTTTGTAATTAAACTTAGTGCATTAAAAAGAAAAGGGTGTTAATAAGCCCGTAGCGTCGACCCCTTGGTCATTGTTAGCTTTTTAAATAAGCAAGGGGTCGCACGCATAATGCTCCAAGCAATTCTGTGTACCTACATCCCTGTAGGCAATGAAATAGGCCGTTTTAGAGGGTATTAATTGTGGGTTGATTGGTGGTAAAAACCGAAGAATAAATGGTTTTTACATTGCAGGTGTTGGTGGAGACGGGGGGAATCGAACCCCCGTCCGCAAGCACTCGGCCTTTGGCTCTACATGTTTAGTTCTGTTATTTAATTTAGCTCGTTAATCTCCAACAGTCAGGATAGTAATAAGCGAGCCCCTTAGTTTAACCAATCACACCGAGACAATGTGTTTAGCGGTCTTGTGTAGCGTCGCACTCTTCGTGATGCACAAGCACCTCAGTCGGAGTCAAGCAGTTGAAAAGCTAGTAAACTAGGTTTAAGCTGCTAATGCGTAGTTTTCGTCGTTTGCGACTATAATAATATTAATAATTTTTTAAGAGGCTACTAACATCCTCTACATGCACCTTGGGTTTTGTTACTCACGTCGAAGCCATGTCGTCCCCGTTGTGGTATTAACCGCCTTGCTATTTTACACGATACAAAATTTGAATAAACGTTTTTTTATTAATTGATAGTAGCGCTAAGCCTTGCTTGTTTATGGTTTTATATAAACTAGCAAGGCTTACCAAACGGCTTACGGGCAGTTAGGCTGCCTACATACAGATAAAAACTGCTTTATAGTTTGTGATTTTCTATCTCACGCCAGCCTTTGTTGCTAGAAGAGGAAGCTTTATATTGTTTTAATTAAATCTAGCACGCATTGGTCTATGGTGCGTTTAACGTTGGACTGATTCATTTTACCTGCAATGGTTTTTAAATCGTCAATGATGGATTGCTTATAGCTTTCGTTTTGTAATATCTTGATGGTTTCTGTTGCGATGTTTTTTGCTGTCGCTTCTTTTTGAATGTATTCTTGCACCACGGTTTTTTCTGCAACGATATTGACTAAACCAATGTTGTTGATGGTAATCATACGTTTCATAATGCCGTAGGTTATTGGGTTTACTTTGTACATTATGGTCATTGGTTTTGTTAATAAACCGACTTCTAAAGTGGCCGTGCCAGATGCGGTGATAACGCTGTTGGCTATGTTTACCACGTCGTACGTTTTACCTAGTACGGTGGTTACGTCGGTATTTTCTTGGTTAATTATTTGCTGTACTTGTTGCGGGTTTACATTGGTGCTTAAGGCTAAAACAAATTGGCAATTGGGGATTTGTTTTTTAATTTGTTTACAGCTTTGCAGTATTACGGGCAAGTTTCTTTTAATTTCGCCATTTCTACTGCCAGGCAGTAGGGCGACTATTGGGTTAGTTGCTGAAACATTAAATTCTTTTAAAGCGTCGTTGGTACTTAGGCTGGGTTTTACTTCGTCTAATAAGGGGTGGCCGACATATTCTACGGGGATGTTGGCTTTTTTATAAAAGTCGACTTCAAAGGGAAATATTACCGCCATTAAGTCGATGCGTTTGCCAATTTTTTTTACCCGTTCTGGTCGCCATGCCCATACTTGTGGGCTTATATAAAACAGTACTTTTACGCCATTGTCTTTACCCGTTTTGGCTAGGCGCATATTAAAATCTTGATAGTCTACAAGTATTAAAATATCTGGCGGGTCGTTAATTATGCGTTGTTGCAGTAACTTTAGTTTTTTTATTAGTTTTCGGTACTGTATTAATACTTCAACTATGCCAATTACTGCCATGTCTTTGCAGTCTACAATTAATTCCATACCTTGGGCTTTTAGCTTTTCTCCGCCCATGCCGTAAAGCGTTGGGTTTAAGCCTTGGGCTTTTATGGCTTTAATCATATTGGCACCATGCAGGTCGCCAGACGGTTCACCCGCTGAAATCATGATTTTTGGATTGTTAGTATCCATTGGTTAAAAGCCTTTAGTTAATGAGGAGTTTCGCGTTGTTTTGTTTTATAAGTATTATACTCTTAGCGCTAAGCCTTGCTAGTTTTGAAAAGCACCAAAACGAGCAATGCTTAACGCTAATAGTTTGCAACTCCAGTT
>CAZPSE010000073.1:0-6059 GCA_964589575.1 uncultured Gammaproteobacteria bacterium
GGCTTTTTTGTTGTTTGGTCGGAACGGCGAGATTCGAACTCGCGACCCCTTGCACCCCATGCAAGTGCGCTACCAAGCTGCGCTACGTTCCGATTTTGTTTGGTGTATTCATCTTTACAGAGGGAAGTTTAAACACACTTAGTTTTTTAAGTGGTTCTATTTTAATAAATCGCTTTAATAAATTACAAACAAAATACTGATTATTTTGCATAAGTTATAATAACACTTTTATATTGCTTTTTGTTGCCCTGATTTAAGTGGGTTTTTACCTAATTAGACGCAACTATGCTGCACACGTGCTCGTCTTTTTCTTGCTGATGGTTTCTTTTTTTGGTTGCTGCTGAGTGCTTTTTAGATTTTCTTCTAAAGACATCGTTTTTAAGCGATGTCTTTCTTTTTCAAGTTCTTTCATTGTTTCATTAAAGGCGCATCGATACCGTCAAATTTAGCGCGCTATTTATACAAAGCGGCATTACTAGTGCCATGTGTGCGATACAAACGAGGTGCTGATATACGTAAGCCGTTTTGCTTTCAAATAACCAGTATTTAGCTGTCGGTATATCGTGATTGTTTTATAGAAAACGCGACCATTTAGTTTGTAGAGTTTTCTACTTATTAATTTCTTTTATTTATAGGGGATTACACATACAACTGTATGTTGTAACAATAAAAGCACAAATTGATTTATATCAATATTTTTTTAAACAAATTAGGACACGAAGATGGTATTTTATAGCCCTTTTGGGTAAGATAGCATCACTTTTTCTAACTAATTTGGGTGGTATACAACGTGGGCAAGTTTATTTTTGGAATTATTATTGGTGCAGCAATTGCAATGGGTACAGTTTATGGGCCTAAAGTAATGATGATGGTTAGCATGTCTAAACACATGGACGAATTAATCGAATTGCCAGAATCTTGCGAAGATGCAGGTATGAACATGATTAAGTGTAAAGTGGTAGAGGACGTGACATCTGACGATGCTATTGATTCTATGAAATTACGTGCCAACTTTTTAAACTTTAAATTAGTGGGGCACTTACCCTTGTCAGAAGAAGTTAAAGCCAATGGTGGCGAGTCTGAACGTATGGAAATTTTCCAGTTTTGTGATGCGTCTATCGCAGCAGACATGGTTAAAGAGAATATGGCTTTTGCTGGTTACTTACCTTGCCGTATTACCTTAGTAGAAGAAAATGGCCAGCCGTATTTAATAACGTTAAATATGGATACCACAATGGGCGATGCAAGCCTGCCAGAAGCAATGATAGAAATGGGATTGGATGTACGTAATAAAATTTATTCTATTTTGGCTGCAGGTACAGAAGGCGATTTATAAAATAAACATTATGTAGCACCATTAACAGCAATTTGTTTTTTTAGGTTAATGGAATGCGTGCTTATCAAAGGTGTTTTTTATTTCTAGTTTTAGGGATAAACAGCACCTTTTTATTTGCCAGTAATTTATGCACGTAATGCGCAAGTTTGTGCAAACATGACCATTTAGCATGGGTGTTTGCTTCGTACTTTTGTAGTTACCCGTTTACATTTTTAACCCCACCAGAGCCAACGTTTTTAGGTTTTTCTCAAAATTTTTAATTTACTTTTGGCACGCACTGCAATAAAAACTAGAGCGTTTAGCTTGGCTTATTTTTTTAATGAGCTTTTGGCAAATAGGGCAGGGTTTACCCACGCGACCATAAACATTAAGTTGTTGCTGAAAATACCCCGGTTTGCCGTCGGCATTACTAAAGTCTTTTAGTGTTGTGCCGCCTTCTTTAATGGCTTTTTTTAAAATGGTTTTTATGGCGTTAGTGAGTTTTTTAAAACGAACGCTGGAGACTTTTCCTGCCTTCGTTTTAGGGTTAATACCGGCTAAAAATAAAGATTCACTGGCATAAATATTACCCACGCCAACTACAATTTGTGCATTCATAATAAATTGTTTTATGGCGACTTGTTTGTTTCGGCTTTTATTAAATAAATAATTGGTATTTAAAGCATCGGTTAAAGGTTCAACCCCTAGGTTTTTTATCAAGCGGTGTTGTTCAATGTTTTCGTTTGTCCACAATACACAGCCAAATTTACGTGGGTCGTTTAGTATGAGTGTTTTGTTTTCAAACTGCCATTCTACATGGTCGTGTTTTTTTAACGGTGTGCCGTTATCGACTATGCGTAAACTGCCAGACATACCTAAATGAATTAAAATGCTTTGTTGGTCTAATTTTAAAACAATGTATTTGGCGCGCCGAACCACATTGGTAATGGTCTGATTTTTCGCTTGTTGTATTTCGTCTGGCACTAACCAGCGCAATTGTTTTTGATGAACACGAATATTTTGTATGGGTCGCCCATTTATATGCGGTTTAATGCCATTAACGGTAGTTTCTACTTCGGGCAGTTCTGGCACGTTACGGTTTGCTCATATCGTTTGCAAATATGTATAAACTATTTTGTTGCTTGGGTTTTAAAATAAATAAAGGTTGGTATTGAATAATAGAAAACTGAAATGTTTTATTTTGGCTTGTGAGTATTATCTCGCCCAGGCTTTTTTGTTGTGTCCATTTTTTTACGCCGATGGCCGTTAGACCTTGCCAAACACGAAGCTCTGTTTTTTTAGTGCTTTCAAAAAACGGTGTTTTTACCCCTAAAACGTCGACCCCTTGGTCTAACAAGGTCATGTCGGCTAAGCCTTGTAATCGCGAATCCATTAACGGGTAGATTAAATCATTAATTAAATATACGTGTTTTTTATACAGCACATAGCGTTCTGCATTTATTGGGCTGGTATCGCCAAACTCAAAAATTTCATTGTTTATGGTTAAGCGTGCTTTTGCAGGTTTTAGCCCCAACTCTTGTAAATTAACGTTTGCAGCTAAAAACGATTGTGAATAGGGAGAACTAAGTATGTCTAATAATTTAATTACCCGTTTATTTAACGCTTTAATAGGCAAGGGGTCGACGAAAACCCACTGTTTTGAGGCTTGTTTTTGTAGCCTAAAGTTTTTGTTGGCGATAGAAAATTGTATGTCGGTTGCTTGCTGTGCGGTTAAACCACTGGGGAGGGTTGCTATATTATTTTGTACGGTGGTTGTATTTTGAAAATAATAAATGCCGATTAAAATAACCAGCGTAATGCCTAACAGCCCATTTATTTTATTGTGTTGAGCGTTGGTCATCGGTTGTGACGCTTTTTATTAATAATGAAGCCTATGAGCAAAAGTAGTAAGGGCAAACCGATTAAAAAACCAAGGCCAATAAAAGCTCGGTAGCCATCACTTAGCTCAAACTCTAAATCTTTTGGTAACGTGTTTTCAATTTGCAATTGTTCGTCGTTGCTAGATAGCCAGTGGATTATTTTAGAGCCAATCGCTAAATTGCCACCGTTGCCTAAGTATGCGTTGGCCACAAAATCTCCGTCGCCCATTACTACAATGCGCTGTTCTTGTTGGCTGTTAAAGTTTTGCCGCGTTAGTAGTAAACCAATATCTAGCGGCCCTGCGCGCTCTTGTGTGTTGGCATTAAAAGCGATGTCGCCAGCTATGGCGCTGGTTTCTGTCCAACTGTTTTGCTTAGTCGATAAAAATGGGTAAACATCCCACGTGTGCTTGCGTACATCAAACTCAACTAAAATATCTAACGCGGCCGCTTGTGGGTACAAGCTTAGGTTGCTAAAGTTTTTGGTTATGGGGTGGGCGGTGTAGTGGCTTACTATGGCAAAGTCGACTTGATCAATGCCTAAGTTTTGGGTGGTCGCATCTACAATGGTGCCGGGTAATATGGCTACTTGCAGTTGTTGCAACAAGCTTTGTAGTGGTTGTTTTTTACTGGGGTCTATTACTAATAAAGCGTTGCCACCTGCTTTTATAAATTGTTTTATGAGCATTGTTTCTTGGGCAAGCAGTTGGGTTAGAGGGCTGGCAATAACCAAAATTTCTAATTTTGGGTTTAACTGCGCTTGGTTAGTTAAATTGCGGGTTTGGCTGTTAATGCCTTTTTGTTGCAGTTTTTTTGTAAAGTCTAACCAGTCGTGGTTGGCAATACCTTGTGGGTTACGCTCGCCGTGTCCACGTAAAAAAATTAAGTCTTTTTGTTGTTGGTTAATTAACTGATACAGCGCATTGGTTAGGGTGGTTTCGTTTATTTTTTCTAAACGTTTTTGTTGCTTGTTGTGTTCAATAATAACCGTGCCATTAACCGTTATAGCTAAGTCACGGGTAATACTGGGGGACGTTTCTGGGTTGATCCATTCCAATGTCATGTCTGCTTTTACGCGCTGGTAGCGGTTAAACCACTGTTGTATGCGCTGGCGAATTAATGGGTGGTTATTAGCATAAGCGGTAAAGTGAATGTTGCCGTTAATTTGCGATAGCAACAGTTGGCTTTTTTCACCAATACTGTTGTGCAAGTTAGCACTAATGTCTATTTTTTTTTGGCTATTATTAAGTAGCGACAGCAATATAAAAACGCTAATAAATAAAATGTAAAAAAGCGGCTGTTGCAGGGCTTTCATTAAAGTGCGCTCCTGCTATTGCTTAGTTTATAAATGCTTAACAGTATAAAAAAAGCGATAAACAATAGGTAATAAAAAACATCTTGCATGGATATTAAGCCATTCATAAAACTGTCTAAATGGCTGGCAATGGCGACGTATTTTGTCGCTTCGCCTGTTTGGGTTTGAGCGGTGTTAGACAAGCCAATAATCCAAAGAAAAAACAAAAAACCAAAAGTGCTAAAGGCGGCAGTAATGGCTTGATTGGTAAGGCAAGAAAAATACACGCCAGCAGATACGCAAGCTGCAATAAATAAAAACGTGCCAAAAAACGCCCAAACAAAACTAACAAAATCTAGGGTTACATGGCCAGCTAAGCTAATAAACATTAAGCTGTTAATGCTTAACATAATAAAAACCAGTATTAATACCGAGGCATATTTGGCTAAAATAATGGCGGTATTACTAATGGGCGCGGCAAATAATAAAAAGATGGTTTTTTGTTTAAACTCATCGGCCAATAAACGCATGGTTAATAACGGCACGAGCAGTAAATAAATGCTGGCAGCTGGTGTAAATAAACGCGGCAACATGTATTGGGTAATACCAGGTGGGTTAGCTAATAACTTTAATTGCGGTTGCAGGCTAATAAATTCTTGCAGGTGAATTAAAAATAAATAGCACAAAATAATTTGGCTAACCGCCATCATCACCCATGCAATGGGCGACAAAAACAGCAGTTTGAGTTCTTTTTTTAATAAGTTAAACATGGCTGGTTTTGTCTATAAAAATGGACTCTAAAGAGTGTACTTCAGTAATGTTTTTAATGCCTTTTAGTTGTTGTAACTGCTCTATGTTAAAGCTTTGATTGGTTTCTATTTGGTAGTTTTTATCTTGCTGCTTTTGCAAAGCATCCAGTTGGTTTTTATAAACAGTTTTACCCTTGTTAATAATTAATACATCGGTACAAATGGACGAAACCTCGGGCAAAATATGGGTGGACAATATAACCGCATGGTTTTTTCCCAATTTTTTAATTAAATGCCTAAAGGCATTAATTTGGATCGGGTCTAAACCGACAGTCGGTTCATCTAAAATAATAATATCGGGTTTATGAATAATGGCCTGAGCTATGCCAACACGTTGTTGATAACCTTTAGATAACTGACCAATTAACTTATTTTGTACGTCATTTAATTGGCAAGTTTGTAAAACATCATCAACGGCTTTTTTTACCTTTTGTTGGCTTATTGCATGTAATTGGGCGCAAAATTTTAGGTATTCGTTTACGGTTAAGTCGCTATACAGTGGTGGTGTTTCGGGCAAGTAACCGATGTGTTGTTTGGCTTGTTTGGGCTGTTTTTCAATGTCAAAGCCATTAATTATCACGCAGCCGCTGTGGCAATGTTGCACACCGCTAAGCATTTTCATGGTGGTAGATTTACCCGCACCATTAGGCCCTAAAAAGCCCAATATTTGCCCTTTGTTTAAAGTAAAGCTTATGTCGCTAACAACCGTAAATTTGTCGTACTGATAGCTTACATTTTTAACTTCAAGTAGCGCCATGCTT
>CAZPSE010000074.1:0-5958 GCA_964589575.1 uncultured Gammaproteobacteria bacterium
AATTTGTATGGAACAAATTGGGGAGCGATAGCGACGTGCGTAGCACCGAGGGCCAGGATACCCGTAGCAAGGCTTAGCGCTATTAGTATAATGCCAATGTTTGTATATTGACCAAGATTAAATTTTTAACCATGCTCAGTCCAGTTAATCAGGGCTTCCTTAGGAGACTCTGAACAACTAACATCAACTCTGGCTAAGCCCCGTAAGACAACCTGACAAGCGTATATCTACGTTGTTACGTTCCTTGTTAATGGAATAATCATTAACAAGGAACGTGCCTAGTAGCGGCACGCTTGTCAACTCGCAGTGCTTGATGTTAGTTATCCAGAGTCTCCTTATGTATCTTGCATTCAGGTGTACCTACATCTCTATAGGTAGGGCAAGGGGTCGACGATTTTAGTGTTTTTTGCCCCCCGATCCTATCTACTAAATAATGTACGCATACATAAATGCCAGCTGAATATTGCTAAGGGTTTTGACCAAGGGGCTGTCTCGGTTAACCGAATTACTTAAATCATCATAGCGAAACTGCATTGCGACCCAGTGATGTTTTTTAAACTTAACCGAACTGGTAAACGAAAACATGTCACTGCTTAAACCTTCTTGTGCTTTGTAAAAACTGCGAGTAGGGGTAACAAACTGATTGTCTACAGAGTAATAATAATCATTCACCGTAGCACTCGAATAAATTCGGCCTAGTTTAAAACTGGTTTTAACATTTGCAATGTCACGTTGGTAAAAAAAAGTAGGGTTGAAGTTATAACCAAGGTGCTGAGTATTTTTTAAATCTGTTGTTATTACAGACCGAATGGGCATTTCAAATTGAAATAATCCACCGGTAGATTCGTGCAATACATATACTAGCGATGGTCCAATTTCTAAAGCAAAATCTAACTTAGGCATGTCTTTTCGTGCTATTGCGGTTTTAGCGTTGGCGGGTGCTGAGCCTGCCACACTTAAATTGAAACTTAATTTTTTAAAGTTAAACAATTTGGCTTTAATGCCCCCTCGGTCTATTTTTAAAATTTTTGTTTTAAGTTTTAAATAGGGGAAGGGCAAAACAATGTTTGTACTGCTACTGGCACCTCTATAAGACGGTGCGTTCAAACTAATAATACCAAGGCCGTATTCTAAATCATACGCGGCGGCAGGTTTTGCTACCAACAAAAAAAGGGTTGGCAGTAAAAATTTAAACATCTAATCGTTTCAAAATTTTATCCATGCGTTTTTTGTTGACGCCAAAGTCCCTAATACCGACACGAGATACGGAGCGAACGTGACATAACTGTGTAGCTGTATCAAAATAAAACTCTAAATCGTCTTTAAAACCAATCTTGGTCGATGCTACCGCATGAATATAAGTGGCATCTTGTTGAATAATTTGCAACTCGGGCGAGGCTTTTAATAAGGTTGCCAGTTTTTCAAATGTGATTTTATCCGTTTTGAATGCGGGATAGTAATGTTCTTTATCGTTTATATCTGCACTGCTAATGCAGTTAGGTTTCCAATGGCATTTAAAAAGCCCGTTTTCGTCGACCCCTTGCTCTTTAGACTGGGTGTTTTGAAACAACATATAAATAACTATAATAAGTACAACGATAGAAACTAAGATTAAAAATGTTTTCATTGTTTATGACCAAATACTATTGGTTGGCAGTGTATACTTATGCGAGTTTTTTTTCAAAGAGTGTAGCAAATGAGTTGGTGGGGAACAGTAATAGGTGGCGCTTTTGGTTTTATGATGGGCGGCCCTTTAGGTGCAATATTAGGCGCAACGGTGGGCAATCAATTTGGGAATGGTGTCAATGTTGGAACGGGCCCCGGTTTAAGTCAAGGTAATCAGCAGCGTGTACAAGCTGCCTTTTTTACTGCAACATTTGCCACAATGGGGCATATAGCAAAGGCCGACGGTAAAGTTACTAAAGACGAAATTGACATGGCCAACCACATAATGGATCAGTTGGACTTAGCACCCGATATGCGAACAGCTGCCATTGATATTTTTAATCAAGGCAAGTTGAACAGTTTTGATTTAGATGAAGTATTAAATCAATTTAGAAAAGAATGCCACCGTCGCGGATCACTCATCCGCATGTTTTTAGAAATTCAAGTACAAGCCGCTTATGCAGACGGCGAACTTCACCCTTTAGAAACAGCCGTATTACACAAAATTTGCGCCATTTTAAAAATCCCTTTAAGTGAATTAGCACGCATAGAAAATTTAATTACAGGTGGACAATCTTATAACGGTCAAGCCAGTCAAAGTACAATGGAAGACGCTTATAAGGTAATAGGGGTAAGCAAAGACGCAACCGATAAAGAAGTGAAAAAAGCATACCGCCGGTTAATGAGCCAACATCACCCCGACAAAATGGTTGCTAAAGGTTTGCCCGAAGAGATGATGAATATCGCCAAAGAAAAAACGCAAACCATACGTAAAGCCTATGATCAAATAAAAGCCAGTAGAGGCATGCGCTAAACTATTTGTATTGACGTAAATACAAAAATTCAAAAAACCGTTTTGCCCAATGAAAAAAGAAGCCTTTTAAAATGATGGATCTTTTAAGGTTTCGGTAAACTAAAATTCCACTGTTTAAAGAATCGACAATACAAATTAGCTCAACTTTAAAGCCCTGGTTTATTGCTTTAGCATTTAATGAAGCGTTTAAATTAATGGCAGCAGCTTCTGCTTGCAGGTCTGCCATATGCGCTTGTTTAGGCATCCAGTCTGGGCCTTCAAAACTGCCTGTATCGCCCACCACAAAAGTATGGTCATAACCGTCCACTTGGCAATACTGATTGGCTTTAATCATGCCACCAGTAGAAAGAGGCATAGAACTGTTGTTAAGCCAAGTAGGACCCGTTAAACCGGGCATATACAATATTAAATCAGCCTCAAACTCGTCTGTTTCAGTAGTTATATTAGTTGCAGAAAAGGCTTTTAACTTGCTGCCTAAATAGGTTTTAATGTTTCTTTTTTGCATTTCTTTTAAAAGCCCAATGACGGCTTTTTCACCCATGCGTTTACCGGGGGTTGAAGCAGGGCTAAAAAAAATCAGCTTAAATTTATCGCGTCTACCTTGACGTTTTAGCAAGGTATCTAAACCAAATAAAAGTTCAAACATTGGGCCACCACGCATAGCAGAAGGCTCTTTAGGGTTGCCACCAAAACCTAACGCTATAGTGCCGCCTTGCATAGCGTCTAGTTTGTTTTTATATTGCTCGGCGGCATCAATGCCTTCACAAATAGTAATCGCGTTTTCGATACCTGGTAGTTTTTTAATAAACCGCGCGCCAGAGGCAATGATTAAACCATCATTAGTGATAGTACCTTCGCTGGTGTGAACTGATCTTCCATCGTCAGAAATAGAAGTAACATAGCCTGCATGATGGCTTACATTTTGTTTTTTAAAAAATGATGTTAAATTAATGGTTAAGTCTTTTCTAGTGCGTAATCCTGCAGGTATCCAAATTAAGCTTGGTAAATAAATTAACTCAGCCTTTGGAGAAATGACCGTAATTTGGGCAGATTGATTGATTTTTCTAAATTTTTTTACTGCAGTTAATGCGCCAAAGCCAGAACCGATGATTGTTATATTCATTATTCCATATCTATATTAGTAAGTTCTTATATAGTGTATTCGTAACCGCTTTTATGTGCAACATAAATAATACAATTTGGATTAATCAGGGATAAAGGCTAAAACATTGGTACTTTAAGGAAGAACTGATTAACTGGGTTAGAATTGCGCTGGCTAAAAGTGTCGCTATATTTCACGAAGCTTCCGCTCCTGCTCACGCCCATTACCTACGTCCTGTAGGAAAAGTAATGCGTAATAGTCGCTCTATTGCAACGAACTTCGGGTAAAATAGCAGCACTTTTAGCCAGCGCAAAATAAGTCCAGTTGATCAGTTCTTCCTTAAATAATCAAAACGAATAAAATACAATTATGAGAACAAGACTACAAAAAATTATTGCCCATGCAGGCATATGCTCACGCCGTAAAGCGGAAGAGTTTATAAGCAAAGGTTATGTTAATAAAAATAATGCACCAGCTTTGATTGGTGACTCGGTAGAGGCTGGAGACAAAATACAAGTTGAAGGTATACATTACTTGGTTAAAAGCAGTACACAGTTTGATGCCACTGTATTAGCTTATTACAAACCAGAAGGTGAAATTGTCACACGTGATGATCCACAAAAAAGGAAAAGCGTTTTTAATGAGTTACCACGGTTAAAACAAGGTAGATGGATAACCGTTGGTAGGTTAGATATAAACACCAGTGGCTTATTGCTGTTTACCAACCACGGTGAGTTAGCCAATAGATTAATGCACCCAAAGTATGAAATTGAACGCGAGTATGCGGTACGTGTATTGGGTACGGCAACCGAAAAGCAAATTGAAGCAATGAAAGAAGGGGTGCAATCTGAAGGGGATGTGCTAAAGTTTAAAGAAGTAGAAGATGCTGGAGGAGAAGGTACAAACCATTGGTATCATGTAGTTTTATCTGAAGGTAAAAACCACGAAGTTAGGCGTATTTGGAAAGAAATGAACTTAATGGTAAGTCGGTTAATTCGTATTCGTTATGGCGATTTACAATTAACAAAAGATTTGTCTCGTGGTAAATGGCGCTTTTTAAAAGATTACGAAGTTAAAAAAATTCTAAAATCTGTAAAAATGGAAAGTGAAGGACAAGAAACTCTGTACCTAGAAAAACTAACTAAAAAAGGTAAAATCCAAAGACGAAAAAAGAGGTAAATTATGAATAAATTATTATTAATGGTTACGTTTATACTGTTTTCATTAAACGCTATTGCGGCATCCAACGGTGTTGAAGAACTAGATGGCGGTGTAAACCCCGGTTATGTTGATAAGCCCGCATGGTTTAAAAATTCATTTTTAGATATTCGTGAAGATTTAGATGATGCAACCGATAACAATAAACGGCTCATTCTGTATTTCTTTCAAGACGGTTGTCCTTATTGTGAAAAACTAATAAAAGACAACTTTGAAGACCCCGCTTTGGTGAGTAAAACACGCAAATATTTTGATCTAGTAGCCATTAATATGTGGGGTGATACCGAAGTGTTGAGCTTTGATGGTAAAAACACCACTGAAAAGGCATTTGCTAAAGCTTTAAGAGTTCAATATACCCCGACACTTTTAATGATGGATGAAAAGGGTAAGGTCGTTTTAAGAATAAATGGATATTACCACCCAAAAAAGTTAAATGTAGCGCTAGACTACGTTGGTCAAAAATTAGAAAACAAAATCACTTTTGCTCAATACAAAAAAACCATCAATAATTCTAAAAATAAATATCAAATTAATACCAAACATAACAATGTTAAAAATAGTAAAAACTTAAATTTATCTGCCAAAAATGGTAAGCCGTTTATGGTGATTTTTGAGAGTACCCGCTGTGAGGAGTGTTTAGAGCTGCATAATGATATATTGAATCGACCAGAATCTAAAAAGCTTTTAAGTGAATTTAATGTAATCGCTGTTGATATGTGGTCTAACAAACAACTATTCACCCCATCTGGGGAATTAACCACATGGTCACAATGGGCAAAAAAACTGGACATTAAATATACGCCTAGTTTAGTCTTATTTGATAATGCAGGAAATGAAGTGATTAGAACAGAAGGTTATCTTCGGTCTTTCCATATTCAATCAGTAATGGAATATGTATCTAGCAAGGCTTACCTAAGGCAACCAGAACTGCAACGTTACATAGACGAACGTGCAGATTACTTACGTTCTAAAGGTATTGTTGTAGATTTAATGAACTAGTTATTGCTCATTATAGATAGATGAATTGAGTTTTTTTGTCAAAACTGCTCTACAGGCAAAGCTTTATCTGGTAACATCCCCGTCATATAAATAAGTCAAATTTACTGTGTTTGTATATCTATTTAGGTATGCAACATTTGTAAAATTAAACCGATAGGAT
>CAZPSE010000075.1:0-3426 GCA_964589575.1 uncultured Gammaproteobacteria bacterium
CACCGAAGGCTGAGCCAGCAGATTTACAGTCTGCCCCCTTTGGCCGCTCGGGAACCCCTCCAAAATCAAGCACGGTATTTTGCTACATAGCATGGCAAAGGTCAACATTAATTTACGATATATACGTTATAAATTATTTGATTTTATTTGCCAGCATTAAGTCGTGCTGGCGTATTCTACTGACTTTTTATCTCTAATTCAGATATTTTTCGTGTTAATGTGTTTCTGCCCCAACCTAATAGCTCTGCCGCTTCTAGTCGTTTGTTTTTTGTTTTAGACAATGCTGCTAAAATTAAGATTTTTTCGACTTCTGGCAGTACCTTTTTTAATATATCTGTCTCGCCAAAATTTAGTTTTGTTTCTGCCCAACCGGCTAAGGCATTTTGCCATGACTGGTTTTGAGCAGGCCTTACCTTGGTTAAGGTTTCTTTTTGTTGAACCAGATCAGGGGGTAGGTCGTCCATGGTTACGTCTTGAGCGGTTGCCATTACGGTTAACCACCTTGCTAAATTTTCTAACTGCCTTACATTACCCGGCCACGATAAACGCTCTAAATATTTTGCCACTTCTGGGGTGATTTTTTTAGTTTCTGATTCTAAGTCTGCCGAAACTTTGATTAAAAAGTATTTTAATAAACTATTAATATCTTCTGTTCTTTCACGCAACGCAGGGATATTTATGCGGATAACATTAAGCCGATGATACAAATCTTCTCTAAATTGTTTTTGCTTAACCAGCAATTCTAAATTTTGATGGGTTGCGGCAACTATTCTTACATCTACATTAACGGGTATATTGCCACCCACACGATAATATTGCCCTTCGGACAGTACTCGCAACAACCGAGTTTGTAAATCGGCGGGCATATCGCCTATTTCATCTAAAAACAATGTGCCGCCGTCTGCTTGCTCAAAACGTCCTTTGCGCTGTGCAGATGCACCCGTAAACGCGCCTTTTTCATGTCCAAACAACTCAGCTTCCATCAAATCTTTTGGTATTGCCGCCATATTTAAGGCGATGAACGGTTTTTTTGCACGCGGGCTGTGTTTATGCAAAGCCTGCGCTACCAGCTCTTTACCCGTGCCAGACTCACCATTAATTAACACCGTAATGTTTGATTTGGATAAGCGTCCAATTATCCTATATACCTCTTGCATGGCAGGGGCCGAACCGATTATTTCTTTAGAAAATTCTTCAATTTCATTTTCTTCAACTTGCGCAATTAACTCATTACTTTCACAGGCTTTTATTGCTAAATTGACCGCATCTTCCACATCAAACGGTTTGGGTAAATAATCAAATGCGCCACCTTCAAATGCCCCCACTGCACTGTCCAAATCCGAATGAGCAGTCATAATAATTACAGGGATTTCTGGGTACTTATCTACCAACCTTTTTAAAAAAGTAATGCCATCCATATTGGGCATTCTTATATCGGTAATTATGGCATTAGGGCGTTCTGTTCTTAATTGTTTTATGGCAAGCAAGGGGTCGACGAAAACAGCTACTTTTATGTCATTTTTTTTAAATGCTTTTTCTAAAACCCAACGTATTGAATCATCATCGTCTACCACCCAAACTTTGTATTGCATAATAAACCTTTAATTAATTGGCAATATAATTGAAAAAATAGATTGCTCATCTATCCGGTCATATTCAATTAGACCGCCATGCTCGTTAATGTGCGATTGAGCAATCGACAAACCCAAACCTGTGCCCTCTGTTTTTGTGGTCACCATTGGGAAAAAAATCTTCTCTTGCATTTCTTTTGCAACACCCTCTCCATCATCTATTACTTGCAAACAAATTACTAAACGATAACACTGCTTACCAATAGTTATATTGCGTAGCGATCGGGTTTTAAAAATAACCAGACCACCTTCTGTAACTGCTTGTATGGCGTTAGATGCAATATTTAGCACCGCTTGCACTAGCCTGTCAGAATCTGCATTAATCTCTGGCAAGCTTGGGTCATAATCAAATTTTAGCGATACATTTTTTGGCAAGTCAACCAACAACAACTTTCTAACTTGCTCGGTTATTTGGTGGATATTAACGCGCTTAAAGTTAGGGCGCGAGTTAGGCCCAAGCATTCTATTCATTAAATTTTTAAGGCGATCCGCCTCTTTGATAATAATGGCGGTGTATTCTTTTAACTCGTCCGAGTCCAGCTCATAGTCTAGCAATTGCGCCGCCCCCCTTAAACCACCCAAGGGGTTTTTAATTTCGTGCGCTAAGCTGCGTACCAACATTTTGGTAGTTTTTTGTTGAGACAATAAAGCCTCTTCTTTCATTATCTTTAATCGTCGATCAACTTGGTTAATCTCTAGCGACAACATCGTCAACCCCTGATTGTCTTTATTCGCCGTTACCGTATAGTCCACCCGCGCAACGCCGTGATAGGTCAGTTTAAATTCAGATTCTCTAACAGAAAAGCCTTTTAAATTAATCAGCGCGCTATCCAAAGCTTGTTTATCTTTTTTACCAATTAACACAATCCGTTTAAAAGGCTGATGCTGTACCTGCCCCAAGGTAATGCCAAACAAAGTCTCTGCCGATTGATTCATATAAATAATCAGCAGCTGCTCATCTAACACAACTATCGAGGTGGTGATACACTCAAGCACCGACGAGGAGAATTGATTATTGATAAGTTTCTTTTTCATAAAGGGTTTAATGCAATTTTAACGCCAACTTTTAATTTTGTTTACCCACACACTTAGGTAAACTGATGGCATTTATTTGAATTGGAATAATTATGCACCATTATAGTGCGTTGATATTTTTTTGCTTTATTTTTATACAGACCAATGCCACACAGGCAAAAGAAATTTTTGTATTTAAAGACAATAGCGGACACAAAACCTATACCGACAATAAAAACATCGGTGCAAACTTACTGTATATAAAAAGTTACGGGCGACCAACGGTATACAACAATTGCGACAACGTAAAAAACAACGCAATAAAGATGCGACCAATATTTGAACGTTACGCCAAACAAATAGGTTTTAACAGTAAACTGGCTATGGCAGTAGGTTATACCGAATCTTGCTTCGACAGCAATGCCGTATCTAAAGTAGGCGCGCAAGGTGTTATGCAACTAATGCCCGCAACCGCTAAAGAGCTTGGCGTAAACAACGCATTTAACGCACAGCAAAATATTAAAGCAGGCATTCAATATTTAAAACAAATGCACAAACAGTTTAATGGCAATATTTATTACACCCTAGCTGCCTACAACGCAGGGCCTGGCAATGTAAAAAAATACAACGGCGTACCACCGTTTAAAGAAACCCAACGCTATATTAAAAAAGTTTTGAAAAAATACAAACAATACCTAGCACAAAAATAGCCCATTTCCGTTGCCTACACGGATGTAGGTACACAGGATTGCAGGAGCATTATGCGTGCCGACCCCTTGCC
>CAZPSE010000075.1:3526-5501 GCA_964589575.1 uncultured Gammaproteobacteria bacterium
CTAACGCCTAAACCACCCAGAAACTGAAAACCTATCACTCTCTGCAGATAATACTTCATGCTCAAAACGTTCACTTTCAAAAACCACTAAAGTGCCAGCCTTGGGTGTTATCTTTTTTAATACTTGTGACGTTTCATCATACAAAACCAATTCACCACCCAACTTTGGTGTATTCAAATATAAAACCGTAGTAATAATTCTATTCGACTGCCCTTTAAAAGCATCAAAATGTTTTAGGTAATAATCGCCTTTTTTGTAAAAGGCATAATGGCATTCATAAAAAGATAATCCCAAATAAAAACAGCGGTTTAATTGAGCTTGCAACTCATTCATCAACACCAATAACTTATTTTGTACTACCGAGTTTTCATCAAACCAAAGCGTCGAATCTTTACGAATAGACGGATTCACCTGAACATCATCATTACGCCCTATACCCGCTTGTTTAAAATTAGGCAGGTTGTGCTTACAGTCACTAAGCAATTTTTGAATAAGAGCCTCAGGAACAGCATTATCAACGACAGCGAAACCCTGAGCTTCGACGCTCTCTAAAACAACGGATTGAATAAGGTCATATATGGTCTCTTTTTCTTCTAGCTTTACTGGTTTAATAATATCTGAGATACATCACCTGTATTCATTGGCCCGATATAACTTGATGCAATAACGATATTGTCGATTGCCATATGTTGGTCATATGGCGTATTTCCTGCACCACCATAATAAAGGCCAAAGTCAGCCGCATCAATACTTATGTAGTCCATATCGGTAAATCGTACATCTGTTTTTTCCATAACCAATCGACCATCAACCCACCCACGAACCACACCATCATTAGCTCCAGATGAACCCAGTATATTATTACCATCACGGGTATTCATAATGATTTGTTGTTCAATCGCATACCAGCGTCCTTTTTTAATAGCACTATTAGGCGATATGCCCCAGTTTAAGTTAGAGCCATATTGAGCAACTTGATCCACATGATACAGATAAGTACTTAGTGCTGTATAGCCTGCTAGCGGATTGAAACCATTAGGCACAATTGCCGAGTATCCACCACGAGCTGACCACCCATTTGCACCAGTAGTTCTCCTGCCTCCCCATCCTGCGGCATAACTAGTAGCAGTCTGCCTACCAGTAATACCGCCAGGCCTTTTACCATTTTCATTATTTACGTTTTCTCCCCAGCTATCTCCAAGAAACAGGTAAAAACGAACAAATAATTCATTGACTTGAGGTTGTGATGCAAAACCTTCTACCCTTTTCCCAATGCTTACCCCATAGTTTCCTAATCCTTGCGTATTAGGGTTGCCCTCTTCATATTTAAGCCTTAAACAAATCGAATCACCAGTTTTTTGAAAAAGAGTATAACCTGGAATTCCTGGTTGTGAGACTGATAAACTACCATCGCTTGTTCTACCGATAGGAGCGTTTGTTTTACATGGCCAAATATTTTCAGGGCGTTGGTGTTCAATTGAATCATCCAAAAAAGCCTGTCCGTCATCAGGCTTGTCAGTATTAAATGAATAGCTAAGGTACACATCGGGGTGATCGCTTAACCCAACATCATTAGGAAATCCAGCAGAGATACCTTCAATCGGTATAGACTGATCCCAAATTTCGGTCTTTGTCGCAAAAATCCCATGAACTGCATCTTTGTTACTAAATTGTTTTACGCTAGTTAACTTTAGTTGTGCATCAATAATCTGTTTACCTTCTAATGATGACAAATCAAACCAAACCAATACATTTTGCTGCTTATTACTCACTCGCATCTGTGTACGTTTTCCTTGTGTGGTAGTTTTTGATGATGCAGTTAATTCAGTATCACCGATTGGAGAAAATATGAACTCAGAAAAATTTTGCGTTGTCACCGTAAGAACGGGATAATGAGCACTATCTACAGCTTCCTTTGTAGCATAATCTATCGGACCACCACTACCTGACAGATGGCGAATATGGAAGCCACGGT
>CAZPSE010000076.1:0-5442 GCA_964589575.1 uncultured Gammaproteobacteria bacterium
GCTCCCCAAATCGTTCCTGACGATTTAGTCAAAACTAGCGAGGCTTACAAGCGGCGGCTGATAACGTTATCTGATAATGCTCCTGTAGCCCGCTTGATAAGCCTTGCTAGTTCACGATAAAGCTGTGAACAAGCAAGGCTTAGCGCTATTAGTATAATGCCAACGTTTATGCATTGACCGAGATTAAATTTTTAACCATGCTCTAGTCAGTTAATCAGGTCTTCCTTATAAGGCATGCTACTTTAGGCGTTAATTATTTGGCCAATTGCTGTTTAAAAATAGTTTTTAGTAGCTCAATATCATTTACACGGTTAAAGTTTAACCGTGTAATAAAGGCTATTTTTCTGTGCGGGCTGGGTTCGTTTAGGTGCGATACTTTTAGCTCACTGTTGTTATGAAGCAGTTGTTTTAGTGCCATTTGGGGTACAAAAGTTGTACCCATTTTAGTACTAACCATTTGTATTAAGGTGTACAAACTGGTGCCAGAAAACGAGGCATCTATTTGCGAGCGTTTAAACGCACAGGCAGCTAGTGCATGGTCTTTTAAACAATGTCCGTCTTGTAAAAGTAGCAGTTTAGATTTATCTAATTCGTCGCTGGCAATTTCGTCTTTGCTGATAGAATCATCACTTTTATGCGAAATGATATAAAAATCTTCTTGCCAAAATTCAAAACAATGCAACCCTTCTGTATCAAACGGTAGGGCGATTATTGCCGCATCTAACTCACCATTTTTTACTTTGTTAACTAATATTTTAGATTGAGATTCTTCTAATATCACTTGAAAATCGGGGTATTGTTTTCGTACTTGGGGCAATACTATGGGCAACAGGTAAGGGCCAATGGTGGGGATAATACCTAAAGACAACGGATAACTAAGCGAGACTTTGTACACTTTAGAAAACTGGTATAGGTCGTCAATTTCTATTTGCACTTTGCGCGCTCTGTTTAAAATGTCGCGCCCTACGGGGGTTATTAATACTTGTTTGTTGTCGCGTTCAAATATTTGTAGCCCCAATTGTTTTTCAAACTCCGACACGCCCGTGCTTAATGTAGATTGCGAAACCGAGCATAATTCTGCCGCTTCTCTAAAGTGTTTGGTTTTTTCTACCGCTAGGGCGTATTTAATTTGTTTTAAAGAAATCATAAATCAAGCCGTTATGTAAAACCGAATGGATTACTATTTTACGTTCTGTTTTTTAGATTGCAACATTCTATTTTATTCAATTTATTAATGCATTTAATCTGCCTATAATCCGTTCCAAGTTGTTTAGTTTTTGCTAGAGAAAAACTGAACAATTTTTAATTAATTAAAATATCAAAACACTTTATCCCGGAGATAACCATGGCGTTAATCAATTCAAAAATCAAACCTTTCAATACCACTGCGTTTAAAAGCGGTGAGTTTATAGACGTTAGCGATGCTGACCTTGCAGGAAAATGGTCTGTATTTTTCTTTTACCCTGCAGACTTTACTTTTGTTTGCCCTACCGAGTTAGGCGACTTAGCGGATCATTACGAAGAGTTTCAGTCTATGGGCGTAGAAATTTACTCGGTATCTACCGATACCCATTTTACCCACAAAGCATGGCACGATTCTTCTGAAACTATTGGCAAAATCCAATACACCATGTTGGGCGACGCTACCGGCAGCATTACCCGTAACTTTGAAGTTATGCGTGAAGATGTTGGTTTAGCAGACCGTGGTACGTTTGTTGTTGACCCTGATGGCGTTATCCAAGCGATGGAAGTTACTGCAGAAGGCATTGGCCGTGACGCAACTGACTTAATACGTAAAATTAAAGCCGCGCAGTATGTTGCAGCCCACCCAGGTGAAGTTTGCCCTGCAGCATGGAAAGAAGGCGAAGCTACACTAGCACCGTCGTTAGACCTAGTAGGAAAAATCTAAAAAAATAACTGCCCATATTGGCGCAAAAACACGCCATCTCTTCGTTAAAAAATAATCACTTACATTTGTAAGCTCATATTTTTTGCCTTGATATGACGTGTTTTTGCACCAATCTGAACAGTTATTTACTAGCGCTAAATCATGCTTGTCACGGTCTATCGTGAATGAGCATGGTTTATAAAGTGGAAAGACTTTAGCTTTTCACAAGTAGGAATATTTAATTAATTACCATAAAGTAATCAAATAACACTAAAGTGTAAAAGCTTTTCTTCGTGTTCTTCAATTCCTTCGCGGTGATTAAATAATCGTTAAAAAAGTACCTCTAGCGTCGACCCCTTGCCTATTTTATTAGCAAGGGATCGACGGTTTAGGGTTTTTATCGATACTTTCAACCCTTTGAGGAAATTTTTATGATTACAAAAGACTTATTAGATGCAGTTAAAAGCTATACCAGTTCGATGCAAAAGTCGGTACGTTTTGTTCTTCAAACGGGTGAACACAGTAAAAGAAATGAACTGGTACAATTTTTATCAGACATCGTAGCGGTGTCTGATAAATTAGAATTTGAACAGCGAGACTGTAATGGGCTACTGCGTAGTGCCATGAGTTTTGCTTTAGAAGTTGATGGAAAATTTACAGGTATAAGCTTTTCGGGCATACCGGCGGGGCATGAGTTTAGCTCGTTAATATTGGCTATTTTGCAGTCGGGCGGGTCAGAAATTAAACTCGATGAGGTGTTAAAAACCACTATCGCCAATATAGATGAACCGCTTAACTTTGAAGTGTTTATTAGCCTAAGTTGCCACAATTGCCCAGAGGTGGTGCAAACATTAAACCAGTTTGCCTTGCTTAACCCAAACATCACTAACGAAATGATAGACGGTGGCATTTACCCCAATTTAATAAAAGAGCGCGACATACAAGGCGTGCCTAGTGTGTACTTAAACGGCGAGCTATTTGCCAACGGCAAGGTAGAACCTGCAATGTTGGTAGATAAATTAATACAGCGTAGCCCGCAAACGGCAACGGTAGAAAGTAATTTGCCCGTGCAAGACGTTATTATAATTGGCGGTGGCCCCGCTGGCATAAGCTCTGCCATTTACAGTGCGCGTAAGGGTTTAAAAGTAACCATTATTGCAGAACGTTTGGGTGGTCAGGTTAAAGATACCATCGGCATAGAAAACTTAATATCCGTACCCAAAACCACAGGAGCTGAGCTTACGGGTAATTTAGCAGAGCATTTAAAACTGCACGATGTGACCCTAAAAGAGCAAGTTAGGGTTAGCAGTATTGAAAACGGTAAAACCAAAAAAGTAACCTTATCTACAGGTGAGGTTATTAAAACCCGTACGTTAATTATTGCCACTGGCGCAAAATGGCGCGAGCTTGGCATACCGGGCGAAAAAGAAAACATTGGCAACGGCGTGGCTTATTGCCCGCATTGCGATGGCCCATTTTTTAAAGGTAAAGATGTCGCGGTAATTGGTGGCGGTAACTCGGGCATAGAGGCGGCTTTAGATTTGGCAGGTATTGTAAAATCGGTCACCGTGTTTGAGTTTATGCCCGAGCTAAAAGCGGATCAAATAATTGTAGAGCAAGCCAATAAACGAGACAACATTACCATTTTAAAAAATGTAGAAAGCAAACAAATATTGGCAAAAAACGAAAAAGTAACCGCCATAGAGTATATTAATCGCGAAACGAAAGAGGTAATACAGTTGCCACTGTCTGCCGTGTTTGTGCAAATTGGCTTATTGCCTAATAGCCAATTTTTAGACGGCTTACTAAAAACCAATGCCTTTGGCGAAATTGAAATTGATGCTAAATGCAAAACATCCGAAGAAGGTATATTTGCTTGCGGTGATGTAACCACCACGCCTTATAAACAAATAGTGATTGCTTTAGGCGAAGGTTCTAAAGCGTCGTTAGCGGCGTTTGAGTATTTGATTTTAGATAACTAACGTTAAGGAAGACCTGATTAACTGGACTTTCAAACTATTAGCGTTAAGCATTGCTCGTTTTGGTGTTTTTTCAAAACTAGCGAGGCTTACAAGCGGCAAGCGATAACGTTATCTGCTAATGTTCCAATAGCCCGCTTGGTAAGCCTTGCTAGTTCACGATAAAGCTGTGAACAAGCAAGGCTTAGCGCTATTAGTATAATGCCAATGTTTATATATTGACCAAAATTAAATTTTTAACCATGCTCAATCCAGTTAATCAGGTCTTCCTTAACAGGCACCCTAAAAACAGGCTAAACCGTTGCCGACATGGATGTTGGTACACCTAAATGCAAGGTGCATATCGAAGTTGGTAACACATGTAGGCAACGGTTTTGCGCTTATTTTATTTGCTGTAACGCCGTTATAGCGCGTTCCATTTCTTTAATTTTTTTATTCAGTTGCGAAAGTTTACTAATTTGTGCTTCATCTTTCATATACTGTTTAAAGGGTTTAAGAGGTAGGCCACTATACATTCCTGGTTTGCTAATATCTTTATATACACCTGCACGGTGTACCAAAACTACGTCATCGCCTATATTTATATGGTCAGCTATTTGGCTTTGACCACTGGTGATGCACCTATCACCAATGGTTACAGAACCAGCTACTGCTAACATTGGGGTAAACAAGCAATTTTTACCCACCGTTACGTTATGGGCAATATGTATAATGTTGTCGGTTTTTGTACCTGCACCTATTGTGGTCACGCCGTAAGTGGCTCTGTCTATGGTGTTAAAGGCGCCTAGCAATACGTTGTCTTCTATAACTACATGCCCCGTTTGCGGGATTTTGTAACTTTTACCGTTACTGTCTTGTGCAAAACCAAAACCTTCTGCACCTAAAACGGTGCATGCGCCAATTTCTACCTTGTTGCCAATTTGGCTTTTATAACCGATAACGCAATTAGGATGGAGAATGCAATCATCGCCAATGGTTACGTCGTTTTCTATTACTACGCCTGCTAATATTTTGCATCGTTCCCCCAGCACCGTATTTTGACCAATGGTTACATTGGGTGCTACAAAGCAACTTTTAGGTATTTTGGCGGTGTTGTGTATAACGGCAGAGGGGTGAATTTTTTGCCATTGCTCGTCTATAAAGTCTCTGTCTGTATAGCTTTGTTTAATTAATGCATGAGCTAATTTAACGTTGTTGGTTACTAAAAAACCAACGTTGTTAATGGTTTTTGCCACTTCTGCCAACTGTTTTGACACGACTATTGCGGCAGGGTTTTTTATTAAGACTGCATCTAAATAGTTTTGCGTGGTGGCAAAAGTTAAATCACCTTGTTGGCAATTTTCTACTGCGGCAATGTTATTTATTGTCGGGTTTTTGCCAATATGCTGTAGCGTTAATTGTGTATTTGATAGGTTTGAAGCTATCTCTGATAGGCGCATTTTTTTAATCATACCAATTCCAGATAATCGTTAAAGGTGGTTTTGCATAATACATACATCAATTTAAAAAGTTTGGAACATTATACGTACAACCTCTTGCCGACATTATTTAGGGCAAGGGGTCGACGAAAAGAGG
>CAZPSE010000077.1:0-5379 GCA_964589575.1 uncultured Gammaproteobacteria bacterium
CCGTCTTGTTTGATGTTTTTGAAAAAGGCATCGTTGTCTACGTTGCTGTAAAAACGGCTTTCTATATTAAGTTTAAAGTTGTCGCCTAAGCGTCGGCTGGCTTCTAAACTAAATATTAATGCGTTGCTTTCAACATCAAATATAAAACCGCCTATACCTTCTGTAGATGGTGCATCATTTAATGTTAGCCTTGCACCTAAAAATAGATCTTTTTGAAACGGGTTGTTGGTGCTTGCCTTTCGGCTATCTAACATGGCTTCGGCTATTATTCCTAAGTCTGCATTGCTGTTTAAAACGCCAACTATTGTCGACTCTAAACCCACGGTTACGGCGGTGTGATGTTTGGTTTTAGCGTTACGGTTAATCACTTCGGCTTTCCAAATGTAGTCTTCACTTATGTATTGCAATTCTAAACCCGTTTGGCTTATTTGGTTATAATTGGGTGTTAACTTGGTAGGGGTAGTTGGGTTAATAAAGCCACCGGGTATTAATTGCGCCTCTCTATTTGTACCAACAAATTGCGAGATAGCAAACTCTAAATCGCCAACAAAATGAGACCAGCGTAAAGCAAAATCTACGTGGTTTGCTTTGTCGGTAGATTCAAAGGTGCTGTCTGCTGTTTTAACAGGCACACCAAAAGACGGGCGACCTTTAACACTGGCAAAGGCGCGCTCTCTAAAACCCGGTAATACAAAAAAGTCTACATTGCCACTATCGGTTAATAGTGTGTAGTTAAGCATTAACTGCCCCAACTTTTCTTCGCCGTCTAAACTTTCTACAGCATCGGTTTGGTTAATAATGTCTACTAAGTGGTTGGCCTCTGTTACGCCCCAATACACTTTAGTTATGCCTGCGCGTAGCTCCCATGTATCGCCCGTGGTTAAGTACACCGCTTCGCGTATGTCGTTATGGTTTCGGTTTGCGTCGGCATCGCCAAAGCGGCTAAACAGTTTAAGGTTAAAGCTGTCGTCGTTTGCAAAGCTGTGGTAAATTTCGGCCTCTAACGCGGCAGATGAATAGCTAGACGATTGCTGATTGCTTTGTGCCGTATCGGGGTAGGTTGTAAATTCTACCGAGCCTTTACCCGTAAAATCGGTATCGGCTTGTGTAATAAAGGCGCTGCTTATTAGTATGCTAAAAAGGCTTAAACGGAGTTTGTCCATTGTTGCTTTTCCTCTGTTATGGGTGGTTTTGTTGGTGCGTTTTTTCCTAGTGCTTCCAACATTTGTTCTCTGCTAATTTTGTTGCCTTTGTGCATAAATAAGGCTTTTACTATGGCGGTACTGCACAACTTATTTTTAACGTAACCGTTTTAGTGCATTTTTAGTAAATGTTTTAGACGTTAAACCACTTTTAAACTGATAATTATTAAAGCTTAATTTAGTCGACTTGCCATTTTGATGGTTTACCATGCTCATTTTGCTTGGTCGCCAGTGTTTACCCGCATGTTGCTTATAGTCAGACATGATTAGGGTCTTTAATAATGAATTTTTACGGTCGTAAAACACCGATTTTAACGTCACTAATCGCTCTTGGTCTATCCATACATTTATGCGTGTATAACCCGAATGTTTGTAGGCGGGTTTGCGTTCTATCTTCCATGTATTAATGCCATCTATCACTTCGTCTTTTATGTATTTATAGGTGTATTTTTCTACCTCTTGCGATGATAAGTCTTCGTAAGCAAACTCACTACCCATAAATGGGCCAGACTTATTGCGTGATGAAATACGTTTTACGCGTTTTAATGCCGGTAAATATATCCATTGTTGGTCTTGCTTTAAACCGTGCGACCAAGTTAAAAATGCGGTGCCTTTTATGTCGCGTGGTTTGTCAAATATAGACAAGCTTTTATCGCCATCACCTTCTACTTCTAAGGTTTTAGTACGAATATGACGGGTGCTTTCTTCACCGTGTTTGTTGCGTAATACCATAACCATTTCTGCTTGAGAATCGTGAAACCCTTGGTCACTTTTTTCTACTTTTATGGCTATTTCCATGCCCTTTTCTTCGGCTGTTTGAGAAAAAGCGTGATGAGAAAATAACAGTACGCAACCAAGCAATGTTGCTTTTATTGTTTGTGTGTTCATTTTATT
The DNA here is from genome assembly GCA_964589575.1 of uncultured Gammaproteobacteria bacterium. GTDB lineage: Bacteria > Pseudomonadota > Gammaproteobacteria > QNFE01 > CAZPSE01 > CAZPSE01. The sequence goes on from CAZPSE010000077.1 coordinate 2,097, forward strand.
ATCCTAAGTTAAGGGTTATTGTTTGCTTTTTTTATCTAAAAGCATAATTAATGGCGGTAAGAAGAAAAAGTCGATAATTAACGCTATTACAATGGTGGTGGCGGTTAGTATGCCCATGTCTGCATTTAATGAAAACGGTGATTGCGCTAAAATCATAAACCCTACGCCCAATACAATTGTGGTAACCGTTAAGGCCATACCAACGGTATGAAATGCGTAACGTATTGCATCTTCTGTGCTTAAATTTTGCTCGCGCTTGGCGCGTAAAAACTTGCTTAAAAAATGAATGGTATCGTCTACCACTATGCCTAATGTCATGCTGGCAACTACCGACACTGCTAAACCCACTTGGCCGACAAATAAACCCCATAAACCAAATGCCATTAACGCAGGCACCAGGTTAGGTATTAGGCTGATAAAGCCGTATTTTTTAGAGCCTAGGGCAAAAATTAATAGGGCAGATATTAAGAATATTGCCAGTGTAGTACCTATTAACATCGAGTCTATATTACGTTTACCAATGTGCGAAAACATTAAACCTGGGCTGGCGGCACTGGCGGTTATGTTGGGTGCGTTTTGTGCTAGCCAATTTTGTGCATTAACATCCAGCTGGATAATTTCGTTTGAGGTGACGGTTTTTAACGTTACCGACATGCGCGTCGCCGATTTTTTAACGTTAATTTGATTGTTTAAATCTAACCCGTAAGGTAACGACATTTCGTACAGCAATAAGTATTGTGCTGCTAAATCTCGCTGGTTGGGTATTTTATGAAACGCTGGATCATCGCCATGCATGTTTTTATTTAAGCGTTTCATTACTTCTGTGTAGGTATTAACATGCACTACTTCTGGTTGGTTACGTAACCAGTCTGCAAAGTTTTCTAAATTGCGTTGATAAGTAGGTTCACTAATACCACCCGCCTCTTTAGTGTCTAACGAATAGTCGATAAAGTACAAACCAGAAAGATGTTCAGAGACTAAATCGGTATTGGTTCTAAACTCGATGGTTTCATCAAAGTATTCTACAAATTGGTCGTTTAGCTCATTTTTAGTTACATTAAAAGTCAAAAATACAATAAGCACACTAAACACAATTAATAATGGCGTACGTTTGGCAATAACAAAATTGGCCACCTTGTCCATTACTTGTACTGTTCCTGCTGGTTGGCGTTTTTGTTTTATGGGCAAAATAGAGGTTAAGACCGGCAATAAAACCACAGAAAATACAAACGCTGCAAGTACACCAATGGCGGTGATGTTGCCTAAGTCTCTAAACGGTGGTGCGTCTGAAAAGTTCATGCTTAAAAAACCAATAGCAGTGGTGATAGAGGTTAAAAAGATGGGCATAAAATTAATGCGTAAACTTTCTACAATCGCGTCATTTTTGGCCATGCCTTTGCGCATATTGTGCAACATGGTTATTAAAAAATGCACGCAATCGGCCACCGCTAAGGTCATTATTAATAGCGGTGCGGTTGCCGATGGTGGGGTAAGCCTAACGCCTGCAAAACCGGCACTGCCCATGGCCACCATTATAGAAAACACAATAACGATTAATGTGGCAAACGTGGCGCTAATACTGCGGGTAAACAATAATACGCCAACCAATATAGCCAAGTACATGGCAGGTACCAACGTTGCCATGTCGGCAAAAGATGCCTCTGGAAAGGCGGCGTTCATCATCATTACGCCGGTATCTATAAAGGCGATGTCTGGGTATTTTTCGCGCATTTCTGCCAATATTTTTCGCGATGCGTCTACAATAATGGGTACTTCTTTGGTGGTATCTGCCCCTGGCATTTGCACGGTAATGTTAACCGCAACCACATGGCCACTTTCAGAAACTAAACGGTGTTTAAGCAACACCTCGTTAGTGGCAATGGTTTTTATGCGTTCAAAGTCTTCATCGGTTAATCCGTCTGTGGTGTACACCAAATCTTCAACAATCATGTCGTCGTCTTCGGCGTAGGTGTATTGATAGTTGGTTACGGAATCTACACGGCTAGAAAAGGGTATTTGCCAACCTTTTTCGGTTAAATCTAATACCGCATTTAAGGTGTTTTTATCAAACGCATTACCACTTTTTGGCATTAACATAATGTATACATTATCGTTACGTGCGTAGGTGTCTTGCATTAGCTCAAAGGCTTTTAACTGGGGGTTTTCTGGGCTAAACCAAACACGATAGTCGTTAGTAAATACCAAGTTTTTACCGCCAGAGCCGATGCCAACGGCCGCCATTATGGTAAAAATTAAGACTAACCAACGCCATTTAATAAGCCAATGACCAAAGTTACTTACTTTTTGATCAAATGGTGAGAGTGTTTTAGCCATGGGTTATGCTCCTTTATTAAGCGTATTTTTTTGCAGGTTAAACTCGTCCGCAAAGGTTTGTGTTCTTAATTGTTCAAACAAGTTTTCTAAATCTATTTTTGATGAATGAGGTTTCCAGCCGAGGCCGTCTACAGTGGCGGTACTGGTTTTAATAATGGCGGCAATTGGGTCATTTATACCCAAGTTGTTCCAATTGATGTTGGTAGCGTTTAAAATTAAACCGCCGTGAAGTGTTGCCCATAAACCAAAAACCACTTCTTGCACGTTCATATTGGTTGGCAATGTTAAGTCTTTACATTTAACGGCATCTTTAACTATTTCGGCAACGATATTGAAAATAGTCGCTTCGTTTAATAACATTTCATCTTGACGGTTGTCTGATATTTTTTCCCTAATGGCTTCACTACGAACTATTTGTAAATTTTGAAAAGCCTCTGGGTTTAAAGATGCATGCAACAAGTTGGCATACAGTACGGCAATCATTCTTTCGCGTGTGCTAAGTTTTAAGGCACTGGCTTTATTAAACAAGCCAATTAATTGGCTTACCGATTCTAAACATAAAGCGCAAGCTAACTCTTCTTTACAGGTAAAGTGTTGGTATATAGTGCCTTTGGAGTATTCTACTTTTTCTGCCACCTTGTCCATAGACAATTGATGAAAGCCGTCTTGTTTTAACATTTCGCGCGCGGTATTTTTAATTAATATTTCGCGGTCGCGTATCTCTCTTTGTTTACGAGTGAGTTGTTTCATGCGGGTGAGTATAGACCATTAAAAAATAAATGACAATCCGTCAAAAAAAATTGCAACGTCAAATAGTTACAAGCAGTCAATAGTTTTTTTAAAGAAAACTGGCAATATGCAAGCCTTTAAAAAGCCTTGTAGCGTCGACCCCTTGCTTATGGAAGACCTGATTAACTAATGTTTTCAAACTATTAACGTTAGTATTGCT
>CAZPSE010000078.1:0-4885 GCA_964589575.1 uncultured Gammaproteobacteria bacterium
CCCCCGACCCTCGCCTTGTAAGGGCGATGCTCTCCCAGCTGAGCTAAACACCCAAAAACTTTTGGTGCGCTATTTTACGTTTACTTTGTCTTTTAGCGCTTTACCGGCTTTAAATGCAGGAACCTTAGCAGCAGGTATTTGCATTGTTTCACCAGTTTGTGGGTTACGACCGGTTCTAGCTTGTCTATCTCTAACTAAAAACGTACCGAAACCTACTAATGTAATTGAGTCACCATTTGACATGGTATCGCCAACAACATCAATAAATGAATTTACTACTTTTGCAGCTGTACTTTTTGTAACATCCGCGTTACTTGCAATTGCATCAATAAAGTCTGACTTATTCATTTTGTATCCTCTTTGAATTTTATTTTTTTACAATAAATTATAGTTATTTTTATAATCAAGCCGATAATTTTAAACCTTTAAAAGGGTGTTCTATCAACCTGTGAGGTGCATTATACATAGGTTAAATGCAAATGCACATTAAAAATCAATAAAATTATTATTAATTTTATTGATAAAAACTTTAGTCAAAAATTTGACCATAAATATGAAAAAAGCCACTCAAAGCTAACCCTTGAATGGCTTTTTTATCAATGACTTAGCATCAATACTTAGCAATAAACACGAATAAAAAAAGCTTAATGTCTTATAACATCGTCTTGCTTTGACGCTTTAGATTTTGATGTTAATTTATCAGGTTCTTCTTCTTTTTCTATAATTGGCGTTAAATTTTTTGCTAAAGCAATCTCTAAAACTTCGTCAATCCACTTTACGGGTTTAATATCCAGGTCTGCAAGTATATCTTTAGGTATTTCTGACAAGTCTTTTGCATTTTCGTGGGGGATTAATATGGTTTTAATCCCTCCTCTATGCGCTGCCAATAATTTTTCTTTTAATCCACCAATTGCCAATACTTCTCCGCGTAGTGTAATTTCTCCGGTCATGGCAACGTCAGATCTTACCGGTATTTTAGTTAAAGAAGATACTAAAGCGGTGCACATGCCAACACCGGCACTGGGGCCATCTTTTGGCGTGGCACCTTCTGGCACATGAATATGAATGTCTTTACTTTGGTAAAAATTATTTTTTAGCCCAAGCGAATTTGCTCTACTGCGTACTACCGTCATAGCTGCTTGAATAGATTCTTGCATTACATCACCTAATGAACCTGTTTGGTTAAATTTGCCTTTACCTGGCATAACAACTGATTCTATTGTTAATAGCTCCCCACCTACTTCTGTCCAAGCTAAACCTGTAACCTGGCCTATTTGGTTTTCTTCTTCTGCTTTACCAAAAGAGAAACGATAAACGCCTAAATATTTTTCTATATTGGTCTTATCTACAACTACTTTTGTATTGTCTTTAGTTAATACAAATTCTTTAACCACTTTTCTACAGATTTTAGATAATTCTTTTTCTAAACCTCGCACCCCTGCTTCGCGTGTATAGGTTTGAATAATAGTTCGGATTGCTTCTTCTGTAATTTCTATTTCGCTATCGAGCAAACCATTTGCTTTTATTTGTTTTGGTGATAAGTATCGCGTGGCAATATTTAATTTTTCGTTTTCGGTATAACCAGGTATTCGAATTATCTCCATTCTGTCTAATAATGGACCTGGGATGTTCATACTATTAGATGTCGCAACAAACATAATGTCAGACAAGTCAAAATCGATTTCTAAATAATGGTCGTTATACGTATGGTTTTGTTCTGGATCTAAAACTTCAAGCAATGCAGACGATGGATCGCCCCTAAAGTCTGCTGCCATTTTGTCTATTTCATCTAATAAAAACAATGGGTTGCGACTTTTTACTTTGGTAATGTTATGAATAATTTTACCCGGTATTGCACCAATGTAGGTTCTACGGTGACCACGTATTTCTGCTTCGTCCCTTACCCCACCTAGTGCCATACGTACAAACTTACGGTTGGTTGAACGCGCAATAGACTTACCTATTGATGTTTTACCCACTCCAGGTGGGCCAACTAAACACAGTATTGGTCCTTTTAACTTTTTAACACGTTGTTGTACTGCTAAATATTCGACAATGCGTTCTTTTACTTTTTCTAAACCGTAGTGATCTTCTTCTAATATTTCTTCTGCTTTGGCTAAGTTTGGGTTTATTCTGCTTTTTTTCTTCCAAGGTAATGCGATTAATGTTTCTACATAGGTTCTAACTACGGACGCTTCTGACGACATGGCAGACATCATTTTTAGCTTTTTAATTTCTGCCGCGACTTTATCTTTCGCCTCTTTAGACATACCCGCTTTGGCGGCTTTTTCTTCTAAAATTTGCGCTTCATTTTGCCCGTCTTCAGTTTCACCCAATTCTTTTTGGATGGCCTTCATTTGTTCGTTTAAATAATATTCGCGCTGACTTTTTTCCATTTGGGTTTTTACACGGGTGCGAATCTTTTTTTCTATTTGTAATAAATCCAGTTCATTTTCAATTTTTGTAATTAAATATTCTAAACGTTCATCTACGGCGGTTAACTCGAGTATTTTTTGTTTCTCATCAATTTTTAACGTCATGTGGGCAGCAATGGTATCTGCAATGCGCGAGTGATCATCCATGCCATTTAATGAGGATAAAATTTCTGGTGGTATTTTTTTGTTTAGTTTTACAAACTGTTCAAACAAACCTGTTAAAGACCTTGAAAGTACAATTAATTCTTTGCTCTCTACGGTTTCTGTTTCTACGTCTAAATCTATCGTTGTACAAAAATGCCCATTAGTTTGTTGTAAGCCAGACCAATATGCTCTTTTAGTGCCTTCTACTAAAACTTTTATCGTTCCATCTGGTAATTTTAATAGTTGTAAAACCGTTGCTAAAGTACCAATTTTAAACAAATCTTTCTCGTCTGGGTTGTCAATATCTGCACCCGTTTGAGCAATTAAAAATATTTGCTTATTATCATTCATTGCCGAATCTAAGGCTTTAATGGATTTTTCTCTACCAACAAATAATGGAATAACCATGTGAGGATAAACAACAACATCTCTTAAAGGCAAAACAGGAATAATGTTTTGCGAATCTACTTTAGTGTCCATAAATTTTATCTCTTCTAATAGGTATCAGGAAGTAATGGTTTTGTTCTATTCTTAAGAGTATGGTGCTATTGAATAATAAAACAAGTAAAGAAAGTATTAATTAGTTCTGTTTTCTGGTGGGACATAACCGGGTATGGCATTTAAATCCACATCATCTATTTGGTTTGGGTTTAGGTTGTCTTGTGCATATTTTAAATAGACTTTTTGGTCGATAAAAACATCAAATAAATCAGGGTCTATGTGATTATTTTGACGCATATTACCCATAATAAATAAACATTCAGTTAATTTTTTACCTTTTTTGTACGGTCTGTCTACCGCCGTTAATGCTTCAAATATGTCTGCAATTGCCATTAACCTTGCCTGTACAGACATTTCATCACGCGTTAAACCTTTTGGGTAACCTTTACCGTCCATCGTTTCATGATGACCACCTGCATATTCTGGTACGTTTTTTAAGTGTTTAGGAAAGGGTAAAGACTCTAACATTTTAACGGTAGAAACCATGTGGCCTTGTATCACGATTCTTTCTTCTGCGGTTAAGGTGCCTTTTTTTATAGATAGGTTATATAACTCATCGTTGGTTAGTAGCGGTCTAAACTCACCGGCCGCATTACCCCATTTAATTTTAGCAATAGATTTTAGACGCTCTAGTGAGGCATCTTCCATAAATTCGCCACCGATATTGTATTTTTTAATATCTTGAAAAGATTGTTTTAACTGTTTTAATTGCTCATTAAACGTTTGTTGATAAGCCTCAATATCGCTTACATTACCGGTTTCTAAAGCCTGTATTTTTTGTTTAAGAAAATTAATTTCTAAGTCTTTATAGACAACTTCAAAGCGGGTGCTCACTAATTCTATTCGGTCAAAAATGGTTTCTAATTTTGTTGCTTTATCCATCACATGTTCGGGCGTGGTTACTTTGCCACAATCATGCAACCAACCTGCAATTTTTAGTTCATACTCATCTTCTTCTGTCATGCTAAAAGACTGAAGTGGCCCTGTTTTTGTGTCACAAACCGCTTTAGCAATCATCATTGTTAATAAGGGTACTTGTTTGCAGTGCGTACCTGTATAGGGTGATTTTTCATCAATCGCTGTGGCAAGGGTTTCTATAAAAGCTTCAAACAACCCTTTTAGCTCTTCAATTAAATTTTTATTGGTAATGGCGACCGCCGCTTGGGAGGCTAAACTTTCTGATATTTGCTGATCTTCGTTTGTAAAAGCGATCGCTTTACCATTTTCATCTAAACGGTTGATTAACTGCAGTACACCGATGACATCATTTTCATGATTAATCATTGGAATAGTCAGATTAGATTGAGTGCGATAACCCGTTTGTTGATCAAATTTTAATGTTCCAGACGTATCAAACTGGGCACTTTCGTAAACATCGGGTATATTAATTGTGCTTTTTTGGTGATAACAACAAGCTACAACCATATTATTAACTTTGCTGCCGTCATTTTTAAAAGTCGCTAAATTAGGAAAGCTAATGTCTACACCGCTACTGCCACCCATATAAATATCTAAGCTATCATTAATAATAACTTTAAACTGTAATTCGTGTTCATCAGTAACGGAATAAATAGAACCACCATCAGCATTGGTTATTTCTTTAACGCTCAATAAAATATTTTCTATTAATTTGTCTGTGTTTTTTTCTGCAGACAGCGAAATGCCAATAGCATTTAGCTTTTTAATTATATCTAAATGTTTTGGCATTAAATCATTTCGTCATTTAAAAAACTAAGCAAATACTAACCCTTTACGCCAACTCTCCCTGATAGTCTGCAATACCTGGGTTAGTAGACACGCCAATT
>CAZPSE010000079.1:0-4566 GCA_964589575.1 uncultured Gammaproteobacteria bacterium
GAAGCCCGAAGCAACTGCACCAAAACGAGCAATGCTTAACGCTAATAGTTTGAAACTCAAGTTAATCAGGACTTCCTTACGTTTGCGGTTAATGACTCTCATATAACTGTAATTGCTTGCCGTTATCATTATTAAATAGGGCTAATAATCACATCAACATTGCCCCACAACTTTATACTCGGCGTTAATGAATATCTTTTTAGTAGAAAACAATAAAATAACGCGCCCTTTGTATGTTTTTTTTGATGCTATATCTGAAGGCTTACAAAATAAAATATTTGCTAAGTTTCAATCCTATGCTCAACATGGCGATGTTTACCATAACAAACACCTTAAATCGTTAAGCTCTAAAATTTGGAAGTACAAAGGCACTATTTACAAACTTAGGGTTGATAATGGTAACGAATCTGCACGGGTGCTTTTTTCTAAATCAAAAAAGGGGGATGTAATTATTATTCATGCATTTTTAAAATCCAGCCAAAAAACACCTGTAAAAGATGCCCAACAAGCGATAAAAATTTATCAAACGCTTAACGATTTTAAAACGACTGTTTGGGAAAACATTTAATCTGTAATACTAAGCTTTGCTTTTATACGTAAAATTTTAGGGTATATTGTTGGCAACCAAAAAATTAACAATTGACGAAACGAGGTACGAATGAAACCAACTCATTTAAACGCACCATCTAATTTTTTCCAAACGCAGCACTCTGTCAATTTAGAACCCAGTAACCGCTGGGTAAGGGTAAAAATAAATGGCGTAACCGTTGCCGATAGTAAACAAACGTTGTTGTTTCTTGATTGGAACATCAACTATCCAACCTATTTTTTCCCCAAAGAAAGTGTCAATATGGATATTCTCCAACCCTCTTTATTGTCAGACGGTGTAAAAAACCAACAGCTTAACTGGTCGGTTAAAACTGAAAACACCCTTGCTGAAAATGCTGCTTGGGGTTTTAAAGAACCACCAAAAGGCATGGAAATTTTAAAAGAGTACATTACTTTTAAATGGCACAAACCGCTTGAATGGTTTGAAGAAGAGGAAGAAGTTTTTGTTCATGCACGTGATCCGCACAAACGTATTGATGTGCTTAAAAGTACAAGGCATGTGCAAATTAAAATTGCAGGACAAATAATTGCAGATACCCACCAGTCTTTTTTACTTTTTGAGACATTTTTACCTACGCGTTACTATATTGCGCAAGAAGATATACGTATGGAGTTTTTACAAAACTCCCCCACTGCATCTGGCTGTGCATATAAAGGCGTTGCCAACTACTGGTCTGTAATGGTGGGCAAACAGTTATTTGAAAATATCGTATGGGGTTATGCAAAACCTAACCCCGAATGTTTTAAAATTAAAAATTTGCTTTGTTTTTTTAATGAAAAAGTAGATATTTATGTGGATGGCGAGTTAGAGATGCGTCCTGATTCGCCTTTTTCTTAAACCTTGCTGTAGGTTTTAATAAAGGATATATTTCGTACTTATGTACTTAAATAAAAAAGAATTAATTTGCCAGTTATTAAAAGGCATCCAAACGGGCGACCCTGCGTCGGTATCTGTCGTTAATGAAGATAAATATATTCAACACAACCCTCAAACTCACGAAGGCAGTGAGGGTTTAGCCACTTTATTTAAGCGCCTGTCTAAAACATTACCTCAGGTTAATATTGTAAGAGTATTTGAAGATGGTGATTTTGTTTTTGCGCATACCGAATATGATTTTGATAATCGAAATATTGGTTTTGAAATTTTTCGTTTTGAAAACGACCAAGCGGTTGAACACTGGGATAACATTCAACCCAGGTTAGGGCCTAATAATTCTGGCCATTCTATGGTTGATGGTTGTACAGAGGTAAGCGACCATGAAAAGACGGAAGCTAATCGCAGCGTAATTAAAGCTTTCGCTAAAGAAGTACTGATTAAAGGTGGTCTTAAAAATTTGAGTACGTATATCAATCACAAAAACTTTACCGAGCATAACCCTTTAATTGGCGATAACTTGCTCGAATTGAAAAACGTTTTATCTACGTCCAGTCAATATGAAAAGTGTCATCGTATTTTAGCTGATGGCAATTTTGTTTTATCGGTTTGTGAAGGTTATTCAAATCACGTTCACACATCTTTTTTTGATCTTTATCGTTTATCCGATGGAAAAATTGTTGAACACTGGGATACGACAGAAGCGATTCCATCGCGTAGTGAATGGAAAAATAACAACGGTAAATTTTAAACCTTATCAACACCCTTTTTTAGGCATGCTTTTTAAAAAAACTTAATCAAATAGGTTTTAAAACTAATCCGTAAAATGCAGTTTATCACTAGCAATTAGTGTACTTTGCCCGTGCAATGCTAAACCTGCGCCGGCTTCATCGTAAATGTTGTATACGGTGTCTACTCCGCTGGCGATAAGTGCTTCTTTTTCGTCGGGGAACATGGCTGTGGCACTAATAGTGCCTTTAAAACCCCAATGGCGCGCAAATGATGCGGCCGTTTTGTTTGCATCAACATTGGTTGCGCTTAATAGTATCCATTCTATCGCACTGTTTTTTATATCCAGTTGCGCCCAAAAGTCAGAATCATCTACGTTGGCATAGTGCGTTATTCGCCCTTGTTTTGTTTGCTCTGCCACTATGTCCTCATCAAAATCAAAGCCGATTACGTTGTTGTTTTCAACCAGCTCATCGTAAGCTCCTGTGCCTAAATGCCCCATGCCACACACTAAAATATGCACATTGCTTAGGTCTATATTAAATTCTTTTTCTGATAGGCTTGGATGTTGGAATTTTTTTAGCTTGGTTTCAAACCGATAATAAAAAGCGTCACTGTATTTGGTTAAAACCGACGATATAATGAATGAAATGGCAATTAACACCGCCATTACTACTAACCAGTCTTTACTTACCCAACCCTGAGAAACCGCGACTATAATAACAATAAGACCAAACTCACTATAATTGCTTAACCTTAAAGATGCTTTACTGGCAGAAAAAGTGCGTTCTTTAAATTGCGATAGCAGCCAAAAAAACAGGCTGCTTTTAATTAATAATAGCGGTATTAATATAAAGGCGGCCATAAAGGTGGTAGCGTTGGGCAAGCCCGACATACCAATACTTAAAAAGAAACCCACTAAAAACAGCTCTTTTACATTTAATAACGCTTTAGATAGTTCGTCTGCTTTGGGGGTATTGGCCAATAATATGCCAAAAACCAATGCGCCTAAGTCGGCTTTCATGTCTACCGCTTCAAACAACGACGCACCACCATAAGCCACTACCAAACCAAATAATAATAACAACTCGCCATGACCAATAACGGCAGACAGTTTAATCATTAATGGGCGAATAATAAACAAAGATAGCAATAAAACCGGTGCCCAAATAGTGGGTACTTTACCGGCAGATACGCCCAAATACAGTACCGCCACTAAGTCTTGAATAATTAATATTCCTATGGCAATTTGTCCGTAACGGGATAAAAAGTCGCCGTGTTCATCTAACGCTTTAACGACAAAAACGGTGCTAGAAAATGACAAGGCAAAACTAATTATTATGGCGTTAACTAAACTTAAAGTGTTAAATAACGGTAAATTTAATTGCTTTAAAAGCATTAAAAAAGACAAGGAAACGGCTGTAAAAATAACCATGTGCGTAAGCGCGCTGCCCCATACTTGTATTTTTAAGAGTTCTTTTATTTTTAATTTTAAGCCAATGGTAAACAGCAATAATAAAATACCTAAATTGGCCATTTCGTTTAAAAAATAGCCTGCCTCTACCCCTATATAATTAAGTACAAAACCTGCCACTAAAAAACCAATTAAGGGTGGCAAACCCAACGCTTTGCTTAGTGCGCCAAATAAAAAAGCAATCGCAATCCATATTGGATCTTTATAATCTATGGCTGATAGTATGGTATCCATTGGATTCTCTAAAAAGGCGGCAAATAATTAAGCGGTTATTTTATAGAATTTACTTAAAGAAGACCTGATTAACTGGGTTTTCAAACTATTAGCGTTAAGCATTGCTCGTTTTGGTGCAGTTGCTTCGGGCTTCCTGCCCTCGGTGCTTCGCACGTCGCTATCGCTCCCCAAATCGTTCCTGACGATTTAGTCAAAACTAGCGAGGCTTACAAGCGGCAGGCGATAACGTTATCTGATAATGCTCCAATAGCCCGCTTGATACTAATTTGTATGGAACAAATTGGGGAGCGATAGCGACGTGCGTAGCACCGAGGGCCAAGATGCCCGTAGCAACTACCTTGCCAGTTTTCGATAAAGCTGTAAACTAGCAAGGCTTAGCGCTATAAGTATAATGCCGATGGAGCATGGGAAATTTTGACTTCGTGTTCCTAATTTACCCATCAACTTTTTTCTAATTTATAACATTATGCAATAGCAACAATTGGTTCGATTTTATGGTTAGAAATATCAAATGATGCTTGTAAATTAATCCAGTACATCGAACTGTTCCCAAAGTAGGCGGACAAACGCATGGCAGTGTCTACAGTAATCGTCCTTCTTTCTTTCAGTATTTCACTAATACGAGTAGCAGGCATATGGGTATCTT
>CAZPSE010000080.1:0-4478 GCA_964589575.1 uncultured Gammaproteobacteria bacterium
TTTAACATTGCTTACTTGATTATTTAAAAGTGAAACCCGCGCAACTACCCCGCCAGCTGAGTGCCCTACAATGTGTATAGGCTGTTGAGGGTAGGTTGTAGCTATCCATTTTAGCATTTCAATTAATTGATCTGACTGTACCCATAAAGGTGCTTGCGAAGGCAAATTAACAATATAAATGCGGTTTTTATGTTTTGCCTTATCAAAGTGGATGTTTTTTCTTAAAACAATACCCTGCCTTGTCGAGCGCAATAAACCGGCAATGTGCCAACCGCCTTTTGCCAGTTCGTCATTAATGCCAGACTGATCCCACGATTGCGAGCTACCCAAATAACCATGCACTTGGACTAAAATATCGGCATTTGAAGTAAACGAAAAAATGCTTAATGAAATAAATAATAATAGTTTTTTCATAAATTAATCCTCAGCAATTGAATGTTTAGTTTAAAGTAAAAATAATCTCGATTCCTTGTCCATTTTAGATATGATAAATTTTATGCAAGCATTACAAGCCCATCAAAAAAAATTAAGCCAGTGTACGCTTTGCCCAGATATGATTGGCCCTGTAATTATTGGCAACACCGTTAAAGCAAAAATTTTGCTGGTTGGCCAAGCACCGGGCGACAGAGAAGGCAACTTAGGTAAACCCTTTGCTTGGACAGCAGGTAAAACCTTGTTTAAATGGTTTGCAACCATTGGTGTTAATGAAAATACGTTTAGAGACAACGTTTATATGTCTGCCGTTTGCAGGTGTTTTCCGGGTAAAAAGCCCAAAGGCGGTGACAGAGTCCCATCTAAAGAAGAAATTAAAACCTGTTCACAGTGGATTAATGCAGAAATTGCCATGTTGCAACCTGAGTTGATTATTGCCGTGGGGAAACTGGCAATAAACCAATATATAACGGCAGATAAGCTGGTTGACGTTATTGGACAGGTTCACCCTATAACCATAAACGGTTTGCAAACAAAACTCATCCCCATTCCTCATCCTTCTGGCGCATCTACATGGCACCGTAAAGAACCGGGTATTAGTTTATTAAACGATGCGTTAAAAGAAATTAGCAAACAATCGTGCTGGCAAAAAATACTTTAAAAATTGATATTATTTTTACTTAATTGCTCAAACTCTTTCAACGAAAATATATTGTTGGCTTTTAATGTTTGAGGTTGCTTCGCGCTAGTTTTAATTAAAAACGGTTTCGTCTTTGGTGCTTCATTCGCTTCAAAATGTAATTCGTGCACATAAAAATTATCGTCTTCCATAACTGAATTTGCAGATATTGACAAAGAAAAGGTCAACAAAATCAGGTATTTCATTTGCATCAACTCATATAAATAGAATAAGTGTGTACTGTATATTTATTGGCAAGATAAGGATGTATGCAAAAGTACACCAGCGACATTATTTTGATTTTAACCACATACCTTGCTTGGGCGTAAAAGCGTAACCCAAAGCATCTACAAATTTAAACGGGACAGAAACTAACCCATTACCCGTATTGGCATGTATAACAAAATGCAAATGTGGCCCGGTGCTAAAACCCGTATTGCCAGAATCCCCAATATATTGCCCTTTTTGCACATAGTCGCCCGCTCTAACACGTATGCCCTCCCATTTTAAATGGGCATAGGTGGCAATACTGCCATCGTCATGCAATATCCTTATCACATTGGCTTTGTCTAAAAATTCACGGCTTATGCCCGCTTTGTAATGCCCAAAAGCCACGTCTACCACCCTGCCGCTTTCTACCGCATTTATATGCGTACCAACAGGCATAGAAACATCTATAGCGTAGCGATTGTACTTATTACTGTGGCTAAACTTGCCATTAAACGCTTGCCCTACAAAATACTTAGTACCACGGGCAAAAGGCACAGCTACCGCTAAATTTTTATTTACCTTTAAACTTGGGTCACCCATGTTTAATTTATAACTAAAACCAGACGACCAACGCACTTTGTCGCTTGGTAAATATACTTTTAAAATGGTGGTTACGCTGTCGGCAGGTAAAAGTTGGCTTTTTGTAATGTCTCTGTCCAAATTTACATTACTAAATTTAGGCTCAATAAAAGAAAACACCACCGGCGCATACAGTTCGTTTCTGGCTTTATATACCACGCTGGTTTTTGTTTGGTAACGTTCTAACTTTACGGTTAGCGACTGTTTTCGTCGCTCTTTAATAATTTGTTTTTTTACGTTTTTAACATTTTCTGGTTTTTTATCTGTAAATGCCCATTTGCCATTTTTGTCTTTATAACGATACAGTTCTAAAGCGGTTGCAGGCAAAGCAAAAATCAACAGTAATAATAAAGTAGCTTTCATGGAACGGCTTGTTAAAATAAGAGACAAAACCATACCACGTACAGAGCACCCCTTAATGAAAAAACCCCTCATCATACTTATCATTATCGCGTTAATAAGCAGTTTTTATTATTTAGGTGCAGACCAATACATAAGCCTTAGTTATATCCAATCTCAATTGGGTAATTTACAAAACTATTACCAACAAAACCCCGTACACGTTTTTTCAATATTTTTTGTTTGTTATGTGGCTATGGTTGCCTTGTCTATACCGGGTGCATTATTAGCGTCACTTTTAGCTGGGGCATTATTTGGTACATTGGTGGGTACATTATTGGTTTCTTTCGCCAGTTCTATCGGCGCATTATTAGCATTTTTAGTGGCACGTTTTTTATTTAGAGACTGGGTAAGCAACCGTTACCAAAAATGGTTTCAAACCGTTAACAAAGGCATTCAAAAAGAAGGCGCTTTTTATTTATTTACCCTGCGCTTAGTACCCGTTGTACCCTTTTTTGCTATTAATTTATTAATGGCACTAACCAACATGAAAGCGCGTACTTTTTACTGGGTAAGCCAAGTGGGTATGTTTTTAGGCACGATAGTATTTGTTAACATTGGTACACAACTTGCCACTTTAACGTCTTTAAAAGGTTTGTTAGCACCGCAGTTTTTATTGGCCTTTATTCTTATCGGTATTATGCCCATCACGGCTAAAAAGATAATCGAAAAAATTAAAGCCAACAAAATTTATAAGCCCTATAAAAAACCCAGCAAGTTTGACCGTAACTTAGTAGTAATTGGCGGTGGCGCAGCAGGTTTAGTTAGCAGTTATATTGCCGCATCTATAAAAGCCAAAGTAAGCTTAATAGAAAAACACAAAATGGGTGGCGACTGTTTAAATACAGGCTGTGTACCCTCTAAAGCCATTATCCACCAGGCTAACGAGCGTTACCTTGCAGAACAACAATACGGTAAAGACAATTTGCCCGCCATAAACTTTACAAACATAATGCAACAAGTGCATAAGGTTATAAGCAAAATAGAACCGCACGACTCGGTAGAACGCTACACCAACTTAGGTGTAGATTGCATAACAGGCGAAGCCACCATAATTGACCCCTACCGCGTAAAAGTGAACGGCCAAACCCTTACCACCAAAAACATTATTATTGCTACCGGCGCGCGCCCATTTGTACCGCCAATAAAAGGTTTAGATAGCATTAACTATTTAACGTCTGACACGTTATGGCAAATAACAAAACAACCAAAACGCCTACTAATATTAGGTGGCGGCCCAATAGGTTGCGAGTTAGCACAATCATTTAGCCGCTTGGGTTGCCAAGTAATACAGGTAGAAATGGCACCACGATTGATGATTCGTGAAGACAAAATAGTATCTGCATTTATAAAAAAACAATTTATAGCCGAAGGCATAGACGTAAAAACCGGCCATAAAGCCGTCGAGTTTATAAAAAACAAAACTGACCAAAGCCTAATATGCGATTTTGAAAACCAAACCGTCACCATAAACTTTGACCAAGTACTAATAGCCGTAGGCCGTGCAGCCAACGTAAGCGGTTTTGGTTTAAGCAAGTTAGGCATAAACCTAACCGAACAAAACACCGTAGAAGTAAACGAAAACCTGCAAACCAACTACCCCAACATATACGCCTGTGGCGACGTAGCAGGCCCCTACCAGTTTACCCACATGGCAGCACACCAAGCTTGGTACAGCAGTGTAAACAGTTTATTTGCAGGCTTTAAAAGCTTTAAGGTAGATTACAGCATTGTACCGTGGGCAACCTTTACCGCGCCAGAGGTGGCGCGCGTAGGCCTAAACGAAACCGATGCCAAGCAACAAAACATCGCCTACGAGTTAACCCAATATGGCATAGACGATTTAGACCGCGCCATAACCGACAGCCAAGACGAAGGCTTTATACGCGTACTAACTGTACCAGGTAAAGATAAAATACTCGGCGTTACCATCGTTGGTCATCATGCGTCTGACATAATAAGTGAATGGGTACTGGCGATGAAACATGGCCTAGGACTAAAAAAAATTATGGGTACAATACACATTTACCCCACCCACAGCGAAGCCAATAAATATTTAGCAGGTAATTGGATGAAAAACCACAAACCAGAGAAGGCTTTAGTATGGTTAGAAAAATTT
>CAZPSE010000081.1:0-4060 GCA_964589575.1 uncultured Gammaproteobacteria bacterium
ACCCCAACAGAAAAAGCACCGCTCCAGCTTCAGTTTTTCTAAAGCTGGAAACGGGTTTTCCACAACCAAATCATCCAGTTATTTACAGAATAGTGTAACCGACTAAGGTCTATCTGCAAATCACAACTAGTGATTACATTTTAAAGAAAGATGATGCCTGCATTTTGATATTTCGGAAACGTCGTATAGCGCTACGGCTAATGTAGTTACAAAGCTGATGCGTATTAAGGTTGGGAGAACTTAATTGGTTTTATATTCGTTCGAACCATTATAGCTAGGGCTTTAGCTTTGCACTTTACGTAGTTGACGATGCACATTGGCAAAATAACAGGTTTAGTTTATACAACAAAAAGCCTCTAAATCGTCGACCCCTTGCTCTATTTAATAGCAAGGGGTCGACGATTTAGGCCTTTTTTGATGCTTATTTAAAAGTGCTGATTGGTTTTATTAATTATAATTTAGAAAAGCTGTTTGCCATTAATGGCGATAACACTTCCATAAATTCTTTATGGTGCTTTTGATAGGTTGAAGATCGTGTGCCTAAAAATAAAATGCCTTGCCAGTTGCTTGTATTCATTGGTAAACATAAAACGCTTTGCAGTTTTATTAGTTTTGCCATGGCGTTTAGGTGCGGGTCTTTTGGGTGTTCTGCCGCCATGGTTTGTAAGTTGGATAGTATAATACCTTTGCCTTGTACTAGGCTAGGTTGAATAAGCTTTCCTAAATGGTTAAGGTTAGATATAACGGCTTCTACAGAAACTAATGTTGTGTGTGGCAAAGCTGTACGTATTTGAATATCACTATTGTCTAAAAAAGAGGCCGTTGCACACCAGGCTATGGGTAAATAATTGCCAGATGTACGGGCGATAATATTTAACGCTTCGGATTCGTTTTTAGCGGTTTGTAACTGTGACAATAAAGACAAAACCATTTCTGACCGGCTGGATAATAAATTAAACGAGCTGGACAATACGGTTAACTCGTCATTGCCTTTTAATGGCAATGTGTAACCAAAATCGCCATTGGCCACCCTTGCGCATGCTTGTGCTGTTTGGCCAATGCGTTTGGTAATTTTATAATGAAACCATATCAAACCAAACAAACCCAGCAGGGCAATAATAAACATACCAATTTGCGACATTTTGGTGGCTAATGCGGCTTGTTCGTTTAAGTAATTTTCGTAGGTTGTTTCTAGTTTGCTTACCGCTTTTTTTATTTCTGGCCCATGGGTTAATAAGTGTTCTACACCCCATTCTATACGGGGTTCGTCTTTATTTTCGCCCAGTTTTTGTTTAAAGCCTGCGTAGTATCTTTCCCATTGGCGGGCGGTTGTTACTATGGCTATTTTTAATTGTGGTTTGCCTATTTTTTGCCCTAAAAGCGCTTGCAGTACAGATGGCACAATGTCTTGGGCTTCATTAATTTTACGTTCAGATAGCGACTCTAACGTTTCTGTAAAATGATCCATGTCTAGCAATAGCCGTTTTAAAAATACTTGTACATCGCGGTTATAACTTTCATAGTCTCGGGTGGCATTGGCATTATAAACTTTACTACTGCGGATAATGCCGTAAGACAGTGCGGTAAGCTGGCCTACCTCACCTAATAATTGATGGTTTTTTTCGCTGGCATTTAAAGTACGTAATTGGAATATGTTATTACTTAAAACTGCCAATAAAAATACGACAACGCCAATTAAAACGCGTATTTGAAGATGATGGGACGTTTCTATTTTCATTTTTAATCACTCCAACGGTTAATAAATTTTGTTTGTTGTTTGGGTTTTTTAATGTGCTGTGCTATGGCATAAATAGCTTCTGCCTTAGATAGGTTCATTGCCATTTCGTCGCGAATAATGTTTCTGGCATCATCGCCTATTATTTTTTCTAAATAGATACTCATTTCTTCAAATTTGGCGGCATCTATTAAAGCGTGGCTGGTGCCGTATTGAGTCATTTGATTAAATGAGGTGTTTTTGTTAATAGAAGAAACAGGTTCTGGTTTGATGGCTTTTTGTGGCACATCATTTTTATTGGCGACACTAAGGTTTAATTGTTTAGAAACAGATATTAGGTCTTTAAGCATAAGGTTTGCAGACTGATAACGGTTTTCTGGCCTTATTTGTAAACCTTTTTCAATAATAGTAACCAGTAAAGAAGGTATTGGAGTGTCTTTATTTATTTGAGAATGCAAAGACAAACCGTGCTTAGTATTAATAGTAGACAGAGAGTTTAGGGTATTACTGGGTATTTTAGTTAATAAAGAAAACAGCACAATGCTTAGCGCATAAATGTCAGATCGTGCATCGGCCTTATCGCCCACCAATTGTTCTGGTGCCATATAAGCGGGTGTGCCAACTTGTAAGCCTACTTGGGTTAAGTCACTTTTGGTTACTTGCCTAGCAATACCAAAATCGGTTAGCTTAACTTCGCCTTTTTTTGTAATCATAATGTTGGCGGGCTTTATATCTCTATGCACAATATTTTCTTTATGTGCATATTGCATGGCTTGCAATAATTTACTGGCAATAACTAAGCAGTTTTTTAGCGGTAAATAGGTTTTTTGTTTTAAAAACTCTTGTAAAGACCAGCCTTCAATGTATTCCATCACCATAAAAGGGGTGCCGTCTTGTGTTCCGTATTCTAAAATTTGAACAATATTTTGATGGGTGCATTTAGCAACAGATTGCGCCTCACGTTTAAAGCGGGCTAAAAAATCGCTTGCTTGCTCATCGGTCGTGTCGGTCTTAATGGTTTTAATGGCAACGGTACGTTCAATGTCTGGGTCATAACCTTTATAAACTATGCCCATAGAACCTTCGCCTAAACAGCTTTTAATTGTATATTTGCCAATTTTTGAAGGGAGAGAAGTCATTTTTTTAAAGTGGTATCAAAGTGGTTAATCATTCTAAAACTTCTGACATGCGCTTAATTGCTAAGTTCATAGATTAAGTCAATGTTTTTTAGATGTTTTTAGCTTAAGGAAGACCTTATTAACTGGGTTAGAATTGCGCTGAGAAAAAATGCCGCTATTTTTCACAAAGCTTCCGCTCTCGCCCTCGCCCCTTACCTACGTCCTGTAGGCAAAGTAAGGCGCAATAGTCGCGCTATTGTAACGACCTTCGCAAGAAATAGCGATACTTTTAGCCTGTGCAAAATAAGTTCGGTTAATCAGGTTTTCCTTAACCGTTGTATTTAGTTTTGCTAGCATTGTTATACTTAGCTGGTGTTTTTTTACAGGGTTTAGCCGCACAACAAAACAATGAGTATAAAAAATTAAATAATGACCATTAAACAAATAACAGCGGCTATTTATGCGTTGTATCTAACCAATAAATTTGGTCATCAATTAAAAAAAACGGATGATTTAAAACAAATGCAATTACTTCGGGTTGAATACGCCGAAACCTTATTGGGCTATTTGCAAATGCAAATAAAAGTGATTGGCGCAAAAAAATTACCTAAAGATGGTCAATACCTTCTGGTATCGAATCACCGAACCATAATAGACCCAACCATTATAGAAATAGCCTTAAAAGAAACCCATATTTTAGGCTATTGGATTGCTAAAAAAGAATTATACAATTCGCCTTTTTTTGGCGTGTTTGTACGCAATGGCGGCAGTGTTTTATTAGACAGAGACAATAAAAGCATGAGTGGCTTTTTTAAAGATGTAAAAGCCGGTGTAAAACTAGGTGCATCTATGTCTGTCTTCCCCGAAGGTACGCGTAACCAAACCGATGCACCCTTAACCGACTTTAAAGACGGCTCACAAATAATCGCAATGAAAAACCGTTTACCCATATTGCCAGTGTTTATACGTGGCAGACCCGACATAGTTTTAAAAAATGCCATTAAATACCGCCTACCAACACAAATTATCGAAATAGAGATTGGTGATTTGATTGATAGTAAAGACCGCAGTAAAACGCTTAGCGAGCATTATAAAAGTATATTTGGTATTCTTTAAGGAAACCCTGATTAACGGGCTAAAGCATGGTTAAACGTTTAGCCTCGGTCACTGTATAAGCATAGGTATTATACTAATAGCGCTAAGCCTT
>CAZPSE010000082.1:0-3893 GCA_964589575.1 uncultured Gammaproteobacteria bacterium
GTGAGCAAACAAAAAAATAAACTGCGCATTATTGCTGGCAGTTTAGGCAGTAGAACCATCACCTTTACCGAAGTGGACGCTTTACGCCCAACCTTAGAGCGTGTGCGCGAGACCTTATTTAATTGGTTACAAGCCGATATTATTAACGCCACCTGCGTAGACTTATTTGCCGGCAGTGGTGCATTAAGTTTTGAAGCTGCATCACGCGGGGCAAAACACATTAGCATGGTAGAAAATAATAACTTGGTATATGAAAAACTTAAAAGCAACATACAACTGCTAAAGTTGGCTAATGTAAGGGTGTTACAACAATCTGCATTCAAATTTATAAAACATAACACGACAGGTTTTGACGTGATATTTATCGACCCACCATTTTCGATGAAAGCTATAGAGACCTTACCGAGCCTAATAGAAAATAGTGCTATTATAAAAAACGGTTCATTCATTTATTTAGAATGTTCCAGCAAACAACATTATCAGCTACCCAGTAACTGGTTAGTATTAAAAAATAAAAAAATGGGCGAGGTAAAATTTCAATTACTGCAACGCCAGCCAAAGGAAACAACCTAATGTCTGTTATCGCCCTCTATCCTGGTACTTTTGACCCTATTACCAATGGCCATATAGACTTGGTAGAAAGGTCGAGCAAATTATTTAATCAAGTAATTTTAGCGGTGGCAGACAGCCCCAAAAAACAACCGCACTTTAGTTTGCAACAACGTTGCGACATGGCAGAAGTTACCCTAAAACACCTAAGCAATGTAAAAGTAGTGCATTTTAAAGGGCTACTGGTAGACTTTGCCAAACAGCACAATGCCACAGTAATTTTAAGAGGGTTACGTGCCGTGTCAGACTTTGAGTACGAAGTGCAACTGGCGGGCATGAACAAACAACTGTCGCCAGAAATTGAAACCTTATTCATATCTGCATCAACGCAATACGCCTTTGTATCGTCTAGCTTAGTGCGCGAAATTTCTAATTTAGGTGGTGATGTGCATGAGTTTGTAAAACCGGTGGTTGAAAAGGCATTAAAAGCCCCTAAATTGAGGTAAATTGGTGCAATTATTTGCCTTATTTTGTATCATGCACCCACAATTTTATATCGGAGAGAACCATGGCTTTATTTATTACTGACGAATGCATCAACTGCGACGTCTGCGAGCCAGAATGCCCAAACGAAGCGATTACTCAAGGTGATGAAATTTATGAGATTGATCCCGCTTTATGTACCGAATGTATCGGGCATTTTGAAACCTCGCAATGTATAGAGGTTTGCCCAGTAGACTGCATTTTAGTTGACCCAGATAACACAGAGACGAATGACGAACTGCAAGCAAAATACGAAATTCTTACCGCTTAAAGATAAACAAACAATTATGACATCATTAAAAATGATTAACAAAAGGCTCTTGATTGGAGCCTTTTTAATTTATAGCCTAGTAATAATTAGCAACACACAAGCACAAACGGCTAATTATTTACCCGTAAATGCACAACAGCAAACAGAAAAAAAGCATAGCAATGTGGCTGTTGCCACTGCACACCCCGCAGCAACAGCCGCAGGTTTAGCGATATTAAAACAAGGTGGCAACGCGTTTGATGCGGCGGTAGCCATTACCGCAGTATTAGCCGTGGTAGAGCCTTACTCGTCTGGCTTGGGTGGCGGTGGTTTTTGGTTATTGCACAAAAATGATGGCACAGAAATAATGATAGACGGGCGCGAAAAAGCACCCTTAAAAGCACATAAAGATATGTATTTAGATGACTTGGGTTTTGTTATACCCAACGCATCTATTAATGGCCCATTAGCAGCTGGCATACCCGGTGTACCTGCGGCAATAGACCATATTAGTAAAAAATACGGCACGATGGCCTTAACGAAAACATTACAGCCGGCAATAAAAGCGGCTCAAGAAGGCTTTAAAGTCGATAAAATTTTTATATCACTAGCGCGTTTTAGAAAACAAGCCTTGCTTGATTCTAAAGATGCAAAAAAAATCTTCTTAAATAACAATGCCGTGCCAAAAGAAGGTTATGTAATAAAACAGCCCGATTTAGCCAATACCTTACAGTTAATGGCAACACAGGGCAGGGATGGGTTTTACCAAGGTGAAGTCGCACAAAAAATGCTGCAATCGGTACAAGCTAATGGCGGTATATGGACTCAAAAAGATTTTAATCAATACCAAATAGTAGAAAGAAACCCCCTAGTAGGCCACTACAACGATATGGAAATTGTATCCGTAGGGCCGCCATCATCGGGTGGTACAACCCTAATTAGTATTTTAAACATGCTGGAACAATTTAAAATAGAAGGCTTGCATGCATCCGAACGGAAACACTACATTATAGAGGCGATGCGCCGTGCTTATCGCGATCGAGCCGAATACTTAGGCGACAGTGATTATGTAGACGTACCTGTAAAAAAATTAATTCACCCGTATTACTCAAAGGGTTTAGCTACCACAATCCTTAAAGAAAAAGCCACCCCTAGCGAAAGTTTGCGCCCTGTATTACCTTTAAAAGAAGGTTTACACACCACACACTTTTCGGTGGTAGACAATAAAGGAAACTACGTATCGGCCACCTTATCGGTAAATTATCCGTTTGGTAGCGGTTTTGTAGCCGAAGGCACAGGCATACTATTAAATGACGAAATGGACGACTTTGTAAGCAAAGCGGGTGAACCCAATGTGTACGGTTTAGTAGGAGCAGATGCAAACAGCATCGCGCCAGGTAAAAGAATGCTCTCTAGCATGAGCCCAAGCTTTCTTAAAAAAGGCAATAAAGTAGCAATAATTGGCACACCTGGCGGTAGCCGCATTATTACTATGGTATTGCTAGGTGCATTGGGTTTTTACGAAGATAAAAATGCGACAGAAATTGTCTCCATCCCCCGCTTTCATCATCAATACCTGCCCGACCATGTACAGTACGAAGCAAAAGCGTTTAATAGAGATGACGAACTCAACCTGCAATGGAAAGGCCATAAAATACAGCGCCAAAGTGGCGAGTATGGAAACATGCAACTTATTATTTGGGACAAAGACAGCAATAAAATGGATGCAGCCTCTGACCCACGAGGTAATGGGGACGCGAAAAGTATTTCGTTATCCAATTAAAATAAATTAACTCAAAGCAAGGGGTCGACCAAAAAGGCCTTATTTTGTCGACCCCTTGCTTGTAAACTAAGGCATAAAATGACAAGTACCTTTTTTATTATCGGCTGTGTATTGGCCTTTTTAGGCGTAGCCTTCGGCGCGTTTGGCGCACATGCACTAAAAAACATTGTAGAGGAACATTACCTAGGTGTATTTGAAACCGGTGTGCGCTATCAAATGTACCACGCCTTTGCCATGTTTGCGGTGGCCTATGCCTATAGCGTTTGGCCAAGTAGTTTAGTGGTCACCAGCGGTTGGTTATTTGTGGCAGGCACGGTTATATTCTCTGGCAGTTTATATATTTTAAGTATTGCAGGTATTAAGTGGTTAGGTGCAATTACACCCATTGGTGGTTTATTATTACTGGCAGGGTGGGCATGTTTAGCTTGGGCTGTTTGGCAAAATAAATAAGCACTTATACTATTTGTATACAAACCCATAGCAAGGGGTCGACGATTTAGGCACTTTTTGCATCATTAAAATGATACGGCTCAACCTTTAAAGAAGTTTTATTTTTTCTAAAATGCCAAAGGTCTGCTGACGGTTTATTAAAAATCATTTCAAGCCTCAATGCCATTTTTGGTGTTACTGCTCGCTCACCCACGTCGCCAAGTATGAAATTTTTCTAACCATACTAAAGCCTTCTCTGGTTTGTGGTTTTTCATCCAATTGCCTGCTAAGTATTTATTGGCTTCGCTGTGGGTGGGGTAAATGTGTATTGTACCCATA
>CAZPSE010000083.1:0-3858 GCA_964589575.1 uncultured Gammaproteobacteria bacterium
TAAGCCTCGCTAGTTTTTAAAAGTCACAATTTTTTTAACCAATGATGAAAAACAAAATGAAAAAAATACTATTAGCACTACTCCTACCCCTATTTTTAAATGCATGCGGTGGCGACGACAAAAACCAAATAAAATTTGAAACGGTCGACTTTAGTGGCAACACAAGCCAAGCCGATTTATATAACACCAAGATAAAAACGCTAGTCGATGCACAATGTTCTAGCTGTCATGGCAAAAATTTAAAGGCAGCGAGCACAGATTTATTGTTTGTTAAAGGTGACGATGCTAAAAACTTAACTGTTTTACAAGGTTTTATTAACAGTGAAGGCGGCGAACGCCTAGTTGATAAAGCCACCGGTAAAAGGCATGGCGGCGGTAAACAAATAGTTGCAGGCAGCCCAGAGGCACAAGCACTAACCGAACTTGCATCACGCGTTACCAGCAAATAACTAAATTAAGGGCGCTCTCCATTAATGGAAAACGCCCTTTAAGGCATCACCCAAGCTAAAACTGGCGTTACACTTTTAGCCAGTACAAAAGTTAGCCAGTTGATTAAAACGTGCCCAACTAAAAATACCCCTTTTCGTTGCCTACAAGGGTGTAGGTACACAAAATTGCAGAAGCGTTATGCGTGGTCGCCCCTTTCCTGCTAAGCAATCAATTGCAACCCAGTAAGCCAGCCTTTGCTATAATATCGCGATTAAATAAAGACGAATTTAGAGAGAAAAACGTGGCATCAATTGCGGATAAGTACGACTTAAATACCTTTCAAGGTTTGATATTTGGCTTGCAAGATTATTGGGCACAACAAGGTTGTGGCATTATGCAACCCTACGATATGGAAATGGGCGCAGGAACCTTTCATCCGTCTACATTTTTACGCGCCATAGGGCCCGAACCTTGGCGCGCCGCGTATGTACAACCGTCGCGACGACCTACCGATGGGCGATATGGCGAAAACCCAAACCGTCTACAGCATTATTACCAGTTTCAAGTTATCTTAAAACCGTCGCCAGACAACATACAAGAACTGTACATCCAATCACTAAAAGAACTGGGTTTTGACCCCTTAGTGCATGACATAAGGTTTGTAGAAGACAACTGGGAATCCCCCACTTTAGGTGCATGGGGTCTAGGTTGGGAGGTATGGTTAAACGGTATGGAAGTGACCCAATTTACCTACTTTCAGCAAGTAGGCGGTTTAAGCTGCAAACCCATTACGGGCGAAATTACCTACGGCTTAGAGCGTATCGCCATGTACATGCAAGAGGTCGACAGCGTTTACGACTTAGTATGGACAACAGGCCCGCAAGGCACGGTAACTTATGGCGATGTTTTCCATCAAAACGAAGTAGAACAGTCTACCTACAATTTTGACTTTGCCGACATAGACGTGCTGTTTAAACAATTTGATGATTGCGAAAGCATGAGTACCAAACTGATAGAAAACGGCTTGCCACTACCCGCTTACGAGCAAGTATTAAAAGCATCACACGCCTTTAACTTGTTAGATGCACGTTCTGCCATATCGGTAACCGAACGTCAGCGGTTTATTTTACGTGTACGCAGCTTGTCGCGCGCCGTGGCGACAAGCTATTACCAAAGCCGAGAGAAATTAGGCTTTCCGATGGCCAATCCTAAAATAACTGGGGAGGCAAAATAATGGACATTCAAGACTTATTAATAGAAATTGGTACAGAAGAATTACCACCCAAAGCATTACAAAATTTATCTAAGGTTTTTTGCCAAAAAATAGTCGAAGGATTAAAAGAAGCAGGGGTAGAACAAGGTGCTTTTACGCCGTATGCCACCCCGCGTCGATTAGCGGTTTTAATAAAAGACGTAGCAGAAAACCAAGCAGATCAAAATATTGAACGTAAAGGGCCGCATATAAAAGCTGCATACCAAGCCGATGGAAGTGCCAGTAAAGCAGCCCTAGGTTTTGCCCGATCATGCGCTGTAAACATGGCAGACATTACCACCACGCAAACCAGTAAAGGCGAATACCTGTTTTACCAAGCAACTGCTAAAGGTGCGCCAACCGCCAGTTTACTGCAAATAATTATAGAAAACGCACTAAAACAATTGCCCATACCTAAGCGTATGCGGTGGGGTGAAAAAACGGTAGAATTTGTTAGACCAG
Source organism: uncultured Gammaproteobacteria bacterium (assembly GCA_964589575.1). Classification (GTDB taxonomy): domain Bacteria; phylum Pseudomonadota; class Gammaproteobacteria; order QNFE01; family CAZPSE01; genus CAZPSE01. The sequence continues at coordinate 2,144 of CAZPSE010000083.1, forward strand.
TGCATTGGTTAATTGTAAGGCACGGTTATAAAGTAATACCCTGCACAGTATTGGGTATAGATGCGGGGTCAGACAGTATGGGTCACCGTTTTCATTACCCAAAACGGGCCACAATAAGAGCGCTTGCAGATTATGAAAAACAATTAGAAAAAGCCTACGTAATGGTCAGTTTCGAAAAGCGCAAAAGCATCATTATAGAACAAGCAACAAACATTGCAAAAAAGCTAAACGCAGAAGCAATAATAGACGCAGACGTATTAAACGAAGTCACAGGCTTGGTCGAGTGGCCAGTGGCAATTGTTGGTAAATTTGAAGAAAAGTTTTTAGATGTGCCGCCCGAAGTATTAATAAAAACCATGCAAGACAACCAAAAATACTTTCCGCTTAAAGACAAAAATGGCCGACTAATTAATAAATTTATCACCATTTCAAACATTGAAAGTGTCGACGTACAGCAAGTAATACAAGGTAATGAGCGCGTAATAAGACCACGTTTAGCCGATGCCGAATTTTTTTGGAATACCGACAGAAAACAAAGCTTGGCACACTACAGTGAAGGGCTAAAAAAGCTGGTTTTTCAAAAACAACTAGGCACAGTTTTTGACAAAAGCCTGCGTATAGAAAAATTAGCATTAATAATTGGCAAGCAAATAAACGCCAATGCAAAGCATATAAAAAGTGCATCGGCATTATGTAAAAACGATTTAATGAGCAGCATGGTGGGCGAGTTTGCCTCGTTACAAGGTGTTATTGGCCAATATTATGCCAAAGCCGACGGCTTAGATAATGACATAGCCGATGCCATTTTTGAGCATTATTTACCCCGTTTTGCAGGCGATATTTTACCCAAAACCAAAACAGGGCAAGCAATAGCCATTGCCGATAAATTAGACACACTGTGTGGCATTTTTTCTATAGGTCAAAAACCAACGGGCATGAAAGACCCCTTTGCACTAAGGCGTGCAAGCTTAGGTATATTAAGAATCATCATAGAAGCGGGTCTATCTTTAGATTTAAAACAGCTAATTAATAACGCATTAAAAGCCTTGCCAGTAAAACCTGTAGAAAACGCCGAAAAAGACATTTTAGACTACATATATGACCGCCTAAAAAACTACTATTTAGAGCAAGGGGTCGACGCTAAGACGGTTATTTCGGTGTTAAAAGTAAAGCCAACACAACCGCTAGATTTTGATAAACGCATCCAAGCCGTTACCGCGTTTATGAAAACAGATTCTGCCAAAAGTTTAGCCGCAGCCAATAAGCGTATTGGTAATTTATTAAAGAAGCAAAGCCAAAACCAAACAAATGTGGACGAAGGTTTACTAACAGAGCCCGAAGAAAAACAGCTATACCATGCGATACAAAAAATAATTAAACAAAATGCAAACAGCCAAGACTACCAGTCCATTTTGATAAACTTATCATCGTTACAAAAAGAGGTTGATGCATTTTTTGAAAACGTAATGGTCATGGTAGACGACGAAACAATAAAAAATAATCGTTTGGCATTATTAAACGCATTATCGTCGCAGTTTATGCAAGTCGCGGATATTTCTGGCTTAGGATGATGTAGCGCTAAGCCTTGCTTGTTTTGGTGCTTTTTCAAAACTAGCGAGGCTTACAAGCGGCAGCTAATAACGTTATCTGACATTGTTCCAATAGCCCGCTTGATAAGCCTTGCTAGTTCACGATAAAGCTGTGAACGAGCAAGG
>CAZPSE010000084.1:0-3746 GCA_964589575.1 uncultured Gammaproteobacteria bacterium
ACCGTCACCATTTTTTGTGGGTTAATACGTTTTTGCATGGCGGTTTTAATTTTAGCAACGGTTACTTTTTTAAAGTTTTCATTAAGGGTATCTAAATAATCTAAAGGCAAACCGTAAAAACCAATCATAGATACGTATTGGGCAATTTTTTTATTGCTGTCGGTGCGTAACGCGGCACTGCCGGTTATATTGCTTAATGCATCATGCAGTTCTTTGGCTTTTGGCCCATCTTCTATAAATACCGTTAGGGTGTCCATCATTACGTTTATGGCTTCTTCTACTTGCTCATTTTTGGTTTGCAACCCCATTATAAAAGGACCTTTTTGTTCCATGGGTGAAAAGTAGCTGTAAGCACTATAAGCCAATCCGCGTTTTTCTCGTACTTCGTCTACTATGCGTGATGTAAAACCACTGCCTCCTAATATGTGGTTGGCGACGTATAGCGTGTAATAGTCTGGATCACCGCGTTTTAAGCCCATTTGACCAATTAAAACATGCGATTGTTTGGCGGGAAAGTCTATATATTGGGTGCTGGCGGTAAGCAAGGGGTCGACGGTTTTGATGCTTTTTGCGCGTTTTCCTGTGGGTAGTTTTGCGACTAATTGTTCGGCCAGTTGTTCGGCTTTGTCGCGCTTAATGTCGCCCACCAATATTATGGTGGCATTTTTACTAACGTAATATTTTTTATAAAATGCTTTTACATCCTCTAGCGTTATGGCGGTTAACGAAGCGTTTGTACCTGCTATTGGTTTTGCATATACGTGGTTGCCATACAACGCTTGGTAAAAAGCTTTTTTAGCTTGCGATGAGGGCGACTGTTTGCTTTCTTTAAGCCCGATAAACATGGACTTTTTTATACGCTGGTATTCTTTTTCATCAAAATCGGGTTGGTTAATGGCCTCTGCTAATAATGTGGTGGCTACCTTCATTTGTTCTGGATAGCTTAAGGTGCGTATTTGGTACCATGCCATTTCACGTAGTGAGCCATTGCTAATTTGTGCGCCTACACTTTCTAATTGTTGCGCTATGGTTTGTGCATCTTTACCTGCGGCGGCGGTGTCTAACACGGCGTTGCTTATGCTCGCTAAGCCGTATTTTTTTCCATCTCGCACACTGCCTGCGGCAAATACTACCCGTACGTCTAAAATGGGTAATCGTTCTATTGGTACATAAAATACATTCGCTCCGTTTGAGGTGATCCATGTTTGTATTTTTATTGTGGCAAAACTTAACGTGCTTTGTGTAAGTGCCAGTGCCATCAATATTATTTTCATTTTTATATTCATCGCCGTGCCTTTAATGTAACGGTTGTGGCATTAATTCTGCCGTGGTTAATTGGTCTTCTTTAAAGTATTGTTGTGCCACCCTTTGCACGTCGGCTATGGTTACTTTTTGTATGTTACGCACGTAATCGTCTAGTAATTTATAATCCAAACCTATGGTTTCTGCTATGCCTATTTGCATGCCTTGGTAAAACATAGAGTCGCGCTGGTAAATTTTACTGGCTAACACCCCTGTTTTTACACGTTTCAACTCATCGGGGTTGATATTGCCTTGTATCATTTCATCCATTTCTTTAAGTAAGGCCTTTTTTAAATCATCTACCGTATGGCCTTTTGATGGTATGCCATCAAATAAAAACAGGGTGTCTAAACGCGATACCAAACTGTACGACGCGCCAGCTGATGCAGCAATTTGCGAGCCACGAATTAAGTTTTTAGATAAGCGCGAACTGTTGCCACCATCTAATATTGCAGCTAACACCTCTAATGCGTATACATCATTTTTATTGCTTGCAGTGGTGAGTACTGGCACTTTATAACCCATTAATAAATACGGCAATTTAGCAGGCAATTTAACGCTAATGTTTTTTACACCTCGTTGTTTGGTGTCGGTATTGGGTTTTACCTTACCAATTTTAGATTGTGGGATGGAAGCAAAATGTTTTCTGGCTAAATCAAACACTACAATAGGGTCTACATTTCCTATAACCACTATTGTGGCGTTGTTGGGCGCATACCATTTTTTGTACCATTGGTTAACATCGTCCTCCGTTAGGTTATCTAAATCTTCCATCCAACCAACAATTGGGTTGCGGTATGGGCTGGTGGTATGGGCTACGGCGTTAAATTGTTCGTACGTTAGTGAACGCGGTTTGTCTTCGGTTCGTGTCCGTCGTTCTTCTTTTACCACTTCGATTTCTTTTTTAAGTTCTTTGGGGTTAATTATTAAGTTAACCATACGGTCGGCTTCCAACTCAAAGCAAATTTCTAATCGGTCACTGGCGATGGTTTGAAAGTATGCGGTGTAGTCTTTACTGGTAAACGCATTATCTGACCCGCCGTTATAGGCGATAATTTCTGAAAACTCGCCTGGGGCGTATTTTTGTGTGCCTTTAAACATCATGTGTTCTAAAACGTGCGACACACCGGTTATGCCTTTATGCTCGTAACTGCTGCCTACTTTGTACCAAATTTGGCTTACTACTACGGGCGCTCGGTGGTCTTCTTGCACAATTATTTTTAAACCATTGTCTAAAACCAACTCGTGTATTTTTTGGTCAGAATCATCAAACGAGCTAAAAGCGGCGCAACTGGTTAAAAAAAATAATGAGCTTAATAAGACTATTTTGCTTATTAGCTTAATTTTGTTTTGTCTTGACATGTTTTCCCTATAAAATAGTGGTCTTAATTTTGATTAAGCCCTTTGACGAAAATTACAAAGCTTTCGTGCAAAGGTCTCATTGTACGAATAAAGGTATTCTAATCTATGTTCAGTTTTTTTAAACAGAAAAAAGTTCCCGAAACGCCACAAACTTCTCAAAAAAAAGAAGAACTTAATGATCAAACTTTAGAAAAGAAGCTCGACAAAACCCGTTCTAAATTTGGTGACGGTTTACTTAATTTTGTATTGGGTAAAAAAGAAATTAACGATGATTTGCTTGATGAATTACAAGACTTATTAATTACCGCAGATGTGGGCATACAAGTAAGCACTAAGGTGATTAGTCACTTGCAAGAGCAAATATCACGCAAACACATTAATGATACCGACGTATTGCTAGAGCATTTAAAAGCCCAATTATTAGACATTTTACAACCCGTTGCCATACCGTTAAAACACAATAGTGACCAGTCACCCTTTGTTATTTTAATTATTGGCGTTAATGGCTCGGGCAAAACCACCTCTATAGGTAAGTTAGCCAAACAATTAAAAAACCAAGGTAAAAGCGTTATGCTTGCCGCAGGTGATACCTTTAGAGCCGCCGCCGTAGAACAATTGCAAGAATGGGGCGACAGAAATGATGTGCCCGTAGTTGCCCAAGCAACCGGTTCTGACAGTGCATCGGTTATTTTTGATGCCTATCAGTCTGCCAAAGCCAAAGGTATAGATGTGCTTTTAGCCGACACATCGGGTCGCTTACATACCGACAATGCACTAATGAAAGAACTGATAAAAATTAAACGGGTTTTAGGTAAAGGCGACGAAACCGCACCGCACGAAACCTTATTGGTAATTGACGGTGGAATGGGGCAAAATGCCTTAAGCCAAGCGGTCGAGTTTCATAAAACCATGAACTTGACAGGCATTGCCATTACCAAGTTAGACGGCACAGCCAAAGGCGGTATTTTATTTGCCATTGCAGAAAAACTAAATTTACCCATTAGGTTTATTGGCGTGGGCGAAGGCATTGATGATTTAATACCACTAAATGCCGAAGACTATGTGGATGCCATTTTAAATAA
>CAZPSE010000085.1:0-3584 GCA_964589575.1 uncultured Gammaproteobacteria bacterium
GATAGCGACGTGCGAAGCACCGAGGGCAGGAAGCCCGAAGCAACTGCACCAAAACCAGCAATACTTACCACTAATAGTTTGAAAACATTAATTAATCAGGACGTCCTTAATAAATTATGAAAATATTTTTTACACTACTACTGCTTATTTTTTTACCTATTAGCCATGCAAACGAGCTAGTTAATCACCACTCGCCCTATTTAAAATTACACCAAGATGACCCCGTTAACTGGCGATTACTCGACCCCAAATTATTAACCGAAGCCAAACAAAACAATAAATTACTCTTTATATCATCTGGCTATTATTCGTGTCATTGGTGTCATGTTATGCAAAAAGAGTCGTACAAAAACAAACACGTTGCCAACTTTTTAAACCAACACTTTATATCTATAAAAATAGACAGAGAACTTGAACCGGCTTTAGACAGTTACCTTATCGACTTTGTTAGCAAAACTCGTGGTAGCGCAGGCTGGCCACTAAATGTATTTATCACCCCAGAGGGCCACCCACTATTAGGTTTAACCTATCTACCCCAAAAAGATTTTTTAAAACTTTTAATAGACTTACAAAAAAAATGGTCCACAAAAAGTGTTCGCCTAAAACAAATAGCCAAAGCAGGCGTTGAAGAAGACAATCAATATACAACCGTAACGCCGCAAAACAAACAGCAAATTCAACAAGCTTTTTTACAACAAACCCTTAGTTTTATGGACGATTTTGAAGGCGGCTTTGGCAACCTAACCAAGTTTCCTATGGCACCCAATTTAGAAGTGGTTATGCAAATAGCGTTTGAAACCAACAACCAAGCCTTGCAAGAGTTTGTTAAGCTAACGCTAAATAAAATGGCTCATAGTGGATTACGTGACCCATTAAACGGCGGGTTTTTTAGATACACTATAGACCAAGGTTGGAAGACCCCGCACTTTGAAAAAATGCTTTACGACAATGCACAGTTAGCCAAACTGTATTTATTAGCGCACCAGCGTTTCCCTAAGCAAGGTTATCAAGCCATTGCCCATGATACTTTAGACTACGTTATTAAAAACATGTCACACCCCAACGGTGGCTACATATCGTCTTTAACCGCAAACGATAGCCTGCAAGTAGAAGGTGGTTTTTATTTATGGACAAAGGATGAGTTAAAAGCAAACTTAAACAAAGACGAATACCCATTTATAAAAAATTTTTGGAGCTGGATAACTTTAGAAGAGATAGGTGAGCATCTCTTTTACCCAATACAAAAAACATCAATCGCCCAGCACACCGCTAAAAACAGTCATTTTGGTCGACCCCTTGCTATCGATCAACTAACATCCATTAAAACAAAATTGATTAATTACCAACAAAAAAACCGCATTAACCCAAAAGATGACAAACGTTTAACGTCGTGGAATGCGCTTTTTTTAGAAGCCTTATATTTATCTAGCGCTACACGCCATAAAATAAAAGCCAAACAATTAGAAAATTGGATGGCACTCAATCTATTTTATAATAAACAACTTTACCACCATGCTAATCACCAACAAATGGCAGCCAGTTTAGCCAACTTAGAAGATTACGCTTACCTAGCTAAAGCCCTTTTAAACAGCCAAAAAACCACAATAAATGTTTCTAATTTATTAACAACAGCTTGGCAACTTTTTTATAAACAAGGTTTTTGGCATGCCAGCCAGCATACATTTTTACCTGGCGAAGTGGGTTATTACGAAAAAGAAGACAATGCGCTACCCTCTGCAGAAGCGACAATAATTGTCGCCACAAAACGGTATTTAAAAAATAATAGCCAAAATTTAGCACTGGCCAAATTGGTTAAACAAACACAATTAATACAAACACAAACAAGGCAAAAACAAGCCTTTAGCTTTGCTACTTATTTGCTAAAATAAAATATGGCTTTCAATATTAATAACCTTAGCTTTTACCAACATATAACTAATTGCAACCAACATAATTTAAAAAATTATGTCCCTTGGAAATTTAAAAACCAACAAATTGGTTGGATAAAAAAGTCCTTTACTCAACAACTTTACGCTTGGCCAAAAGTGTTTTTAGTAAAAAACCAGTCCGTCAATTTATTATTAACCAATCATTCTCAACTAGAAATTACCAATAGCTTAACGCCTATTATTAACCAGCTGGTTAGCCAAAAAGCCATTCGTAACTTTCATAACGAACCTTTCCCCGTAGTGACCAACGATAGAAAAAACCCGGTTTGCATTATAGACCGCTCATCTGCCGCTACTTTTGGTATTAAAGCCTTTGGTCAACATTTAAATGGCTATGTAATAAAAAATAAGCAATATTATTTGTGGGTTGCCAAACGCGCTGGCGGAAAAATGACCTACCCGGGCAAGTTAGATCACCTTGTTGCAGGTGGTTTACCTTACGGCATAAGTTTGCAAAACAACTTACAAAAAGAATGCATGGAAGAAGCAGGCATAAATACCAGCTTGGCCAATAAAGCAAAATCTGTCGGCACGGTAACTTATACCAGTGAGTCTAACGAGGGCATTAAACCCGATACATTATACGTTTATGATTTACAGTTACCGTTAGACTTTAAACCAACACCTGTAGATGGCGAAGTCGAATCTTTTGAGCTTATGCCCATAAACACCGTTATAAATATTGTGGCAACCACCAATAAATTTAAAGGCAATTGCAATTTAGTTTTAATCGACTTTTTTATCCGTCACGGTTTTATTAATGGTGATCACCCAGAGTATTTAAAATTGGTAAAAGGTTTACACCAATGAAAACCGGCACCCAATTATTAACAAAAAAAGCCGAATCTTTTGATTTTTTTAAGCAATTAGATGCGCCATTTAAAAACGAATTTTTAAACACCATCAAATACATACAGGTAGAACCCGCCACCACATTAATATCAGAAATTGACACGTGTACTCATTTAGCCTTAGTCCTTTCTGGCTCTATCCGTGTTTATAAACTGTCAAAAAACGGTAAAGAAATTACCTTATACCGCATCCAATCTGGCGAAAGTTGCGTGCTTACCGCGTCGTGTATTTTAAGTGATCAACGCTTTCCTGCGTATGCAAAAAGTGAAAAAGCGTGTGAAATATTATTAGTACCCAATACCGCCGTTAAAAAATGGATTACAAAAAGCACGCTATGGCAACAATTTATTTTTGGTTTAATGGCCAGTAGATTGTCTGACGTGATTGAAATTGTTGAAGAAATCGCTTTTAAAAAAATGGACATGCGCATTGCCAAACAACTTATTTTAATAGCTAAAAACAACAACCGGCTTATCAATAGCACCCATCAACAATTAGCAGATGAACTGGGCTCATCGCGCGAAGTAATTAGCCGAATATTAAAAGACTTTGAACACCGTGGCTTAATTATATTGCTAAGAGGAAACATCAAAATTGTCGATAAAATTGGGCTTTCCAAAATTGCAGAAGTTTTGTAACAATGTCACATACTAATTGGCTAAAGCTTTGTATTATAGTTTCATCAAATAACATACAAGGCTAAAAAATGAAACTAAATGTAGGTGGAATAGATAAAAACTTAAGAATAGCAGCAGGCGTAATTATTATTGCAGCAGGTGTTTA
>CAZPSE010000086.1:0-3247 GCA_964589575.1 uncultured Gammaproteobacteria bacterium
ATCGTTCCTGACGATTTAGTCAAAACTAGCGAGGCTTACAAGCGGCAGGTGATAACATTATTTGATATTGCTCCAACAGTCCGCTTGGTAAGCCTTGCTAGTTCACGGTAAAGCTGTGAACGAGCAAGGCTTAGCGCTATTAGTATAAAACCGGTGTTATGCATTGGACAAAGTTAAACTTTTTACCATGCTATAGTTAGTTGATGAGGTCATCCTTAAGGATGAGGGAATTATTAAGCGAAAGGATTAAACCCTAGCTAAACACCTTTCATCATTGTGGCGAGAGTTGTTGACATAATCGCTAATAGCGACCGTTTTTATTGCACCTTTGGGTGCATTAAAAAAACCATTAATACTTTCTGGTTTATCATCGCTTAGCCACTGTTGTGCATTTTTTTCATTTACCACTATGGGCATACGGTGATGTATGTCGATTAAGTCTTCGTTAGATTGGCGCGTTAAAATACTGCATTGCCAATCGTCTTTTACTGATGCAATTACATAAATTATATCGTTAACGGTTGTTAACAATAAGTAGTTACCATTTGGTAACCCCTTAACTTATAGCAAGGGGTCGACGAAAACAGCCCTTTTTAGCGGTTTACTCGGTTGCCTATTAAATCATCAACCACTGATGGATCAGCTAAGGTTGAGGTGTCGCCCATCTCATCCACTTCGTTGGCGGCGATCTTTCTTAGTATGCGGCGCATAATTTTACCCGACCGCGTTTTGGGTAGCCCCGGTGCCCATTGTATTAAGTTTACTTTGGCTATTGGGCCGATCTCTTTTCTTACCAGTTGTACTAGCTCTGCTTTTAGTTCATCGCTTGGGGTTTCGTGCGACATTAATGTAACGTAGGCGTAAATGCCTTGGCCTGTTATTTTGTGCGGATAACCCACTACTGCCGCCTCTGCCACTTTGCTGTGCAATACTAAGGCCGATTCTATTTCGGCTGTGCCGAGTCTGTGGCCTGATACGTTTAACACATCATCTACTCGGCCGGTTATCCACCAGTATCCGTCGTCGTCTAACTTTGCGCCGTCACCCGTAAAGTAGTAACCTGGGTACTGGGTAAAGTAGGTTTCTTTAAAGCGTTGGTGGTCGCCGTACAGGGTGCGCATTTGCCCAGGCCACGGGTGTTTCATGGCTAGGTTGCCAGAGCCTGCACCTTGTATTTCGTTGCCTTCTTCATTTAACAATACCGGTTGTACGCCAAAAAAAGGTTTGCTGGCAGAGCCTGGCTTTAGTGCATGCGCACCGGGGAAGGGCGATATTAAATGCCCGCCCGTTTCGGTTTGCCACCATGTGTCTACTATTGGGCAACGCCCATCGCCCACTATGTGGTAGTACCATTCCCACGCTTCTGGGTTTATTGGTTCGCCCACTGTGCCTAATAAACGTAACGAGGTGCGTTTGGTTTGTTTAACGGGGTCGTTACCTTGTGCCATTAAGGCTCTTAACGCGGTGGGTGCGGTGTAAAAGGTAGACACTTGGTGTTTGTCGCACACGTCCCAAAAGCGCGACACACTTGGGTAGGTGGGTATGCCTTCAAACATTAGGGTGGTGGCACCATTGGCTAGTGGGCCGTAAACAATATAAGTGTGACCGGTTACCCAGCCTACGTCGGCTGTACACCAATAGGTTTCGCCGTCTTTATAATCAAAAATGTATTTGTGGGTCATCGCCGCGTGCAACATATAACCGCCGGTGCTGTGTTGCACGCCTTTTGGTTTACCGGTAGAGCCTGAGGTATATAAAATAAACATAGGGTCTTCGGCATCTAGCGGTTCGGCTTTGCAGGTTGATGAGGCTTCGCTCATGGCTTGGTGATACCAAACATCAATTTTGTCGTTCCACGCTACCACATCACCACCGCGTTTTACGACTAGGCAAGTATGTACATTGGGGCAACCTGCTATGGCTTGGTCTGCATTGGTTTTTAATGGTATGCGTTTGCCACCGCGCACACTTTGGTCGGCGGTTATCACTACTTGGCAGTCAGAATCTAATATTCTATTTTTTAACGCATCGGGCGAGAAACCGCCAAACACCACAGAGTGGATTGCACCTATGCGGGTACATGCCAACATCGCCACTGCCGCTTCAGGAATCATCGGCATGTATATAGATACTCTGTCGCCCTTTTTTACACCGCGATTTTTTAGTACATTGGCAAATTTACAAACTTCTTCGTGTAACTCTTTATAGGTGATTTTGCGCTCTTCGTTTGGGTCGTCGCCTTCCCAAATAATGGCTACCTGTTCTGCACGCGTTTTTAAATGACGGTCTAAACAATTGTACGATGCATTGATAGTGCCGCCCTTAAACCAGTTTACGAATACTTCACCTTCGTAAGACCAGTCTAAAGTTTTATCCCACGGGCTAAACCAGGTTAAAAACTCTGTTGCCTTTTCGCCCCAAAAACCTTCTGGATTTTCTATCGAGTAGGCATACATTTCATCGTATTGCTGTGCAGTAATGTTGGCATGGGCTGCAAAGTCTGCAGGCACGGGGTAAGTTTTTTCTGTACTCATTGGGCGGTTCTCTAGTCACTAATGTTTGCAAGCATTGTACCAAGGGGTCGACGATTTAGGCTGTTTTTAGCCACTTAATTCTCGGCTTTAAAAAAGGTATCTTTCGCTTAACGCACCTTAGACGTACAATAGCGTTTTATTTTTTTAATTGACTACCATGAAAGAAGAACACCTATTTGCTCAGTACGTCCGTATCCTTGGTAAAGGTCGCAACGGCTCGCGCCCATTAACCGAACAAGAAGCATTTGATGCCATGAGCATGGTGGTTAAAGACGAAGTAGAGCCAGAACAGCTTGGCGCATTTTTAATGTTACTGCGCGTTAAAGAAGAAACCGCAGAGGAAATTGCAGGGTTTGTACGCGCCATTCGTGCCAATTTAGTGTTACCAAAAAATGTCGATGTAGATTTAGACTGGTCGTCTTACGCAGGTAAACGTCGCCATTCGCCGTGGTATTTATTAAGCGCATTACTATTAGCCCACAACGGTTTTAAAGTATGCATGCACGGTGCAGAAGGCCACACACCAGGGCGCATGTACACAAGCGAAGCACTGAAGGCGTTAAACATTCCTGTTAGTAACTCTTTAAATGAGGCACAACAACATTTAGCCAGCACCAATTTTTGCTACATGCCGTTGCAAGCCATTAGTGACCGACTAAAATACATTTTAGAATTACGCCCACTACTGGGTTTGCGTTCACCCATACATACCG
>CAZPSE010000087.1:0-3080 GCA_964589575.1 uncultured Gammaproteobacteria bacterium
GCCTTACTTTGCTTTTCATCGGGCAGTAATTCACCCGAATTGATCAGTTTGTTGTTGTATGCAGTTAATTTTTCCATTCTCGTTCCCACGCTCCCGCGTGGCAACGCCTACGGATGTTAATGCTGAAAGGTAGTTTCCAAAACTATGCAAATGCAGGTATGTGTTACTACGCAGAAGCGGTGTTAGTAAGGTTGCAATGCAAGGTTAAAAAAGGTTGGTTTTGTCGACCCCTTGCTACAAAGAAATGATATAAAGATGCAATAATGTCTAATTTTTGCTTTTTTGTGATAAAATGGACTCTATAGTATCTAATTATTATGTTGAAGGTGACGCGGTGTTATCACTATATAGCGCAAACGATATACAAAACAAATTAAAAGACAGCATTAAACAACGTCGAAAACAAAAAAAATTATCTCGCAATGCTTTGGCTAGTATTAGCACTGTGCCTGCATCTACCATTAAAAAATTTGAAACCACCGGTCAAATATCATTAAGGCAATTTATATTGTTATGGCAAAGTGTAGATAGTTTAGAACGTTTGCATGAACTAACTAAAAATACTGTGCAAGCCCCAGCCACTATAGACGATGTGCTTAATAATGCCCGTTTTTAAACCTGTTAATAAACTAAGTGTATACAGAACACTGTTTAATGGAACTAAGGTTTTGGTGGGTGTTATTGCACAAAATAAACAAGCCATTTATTTTCAGTACGATAACGACTACATAAATAATTACCCCAACTTGTCGCCGTTTAAATTAGCGCAAAATACGTTATTGCAACAAGCACCAAGCTTGCCCCATAAGGGGTTGCACGGTGTGTTTGCAGATTCGTTACCCGACGGTTGGGGCACGTTATTAATGGACAGAGTGTTTCGGCAACAAAATATCCAACCCCATCAACTTACCAACCTAGACCGTTTAGCCTATATAGCTAACCGTGGTACAGGTGCATTAAGCTATAAGCCGGTGTCGCCGTATCAAAGTAAAAAGTCAGAAAAAATAATAAACTTAAGTGACTTAGCTTTTCAAGCACAACAAATATACCAAGGCCAAACCAACCAAGTATTGCAACAACTTGCCAATGCGGGCAGTTCTGGCGGGGCAAGGCCAAAAGCACAACTGTATTTTAAAGACAATAATTTTGTACATGCCAGTACGGTATACAAAACAGGTTTACAACCGTGGTTGGTTAAATTTACCTCACAATCATTACCATTAGGGCACCAAGAAGGCTTGTGCGAAGCGGCCTATTTAACCATAGCCAACAACATAGGGTTAAATACACCGAAGTGGCGTTTAATAACTAACGACGATACAAACTACCTAGCGTTAAAACGCTTTGACTATACCAGCCAAGGCGGGCGTACGCACATGCACAGCCTGTGTGGCTTGCTAGATGCCAACTACCAATTACCCTCGTTAGATTATGAAGACATTATAAAAGCCAGCCAAATACTGTGCAATAACCCAGCAGTAGGGCAACAACAATTTGTAAAAGCGGTATTTAACTTGTTTGCCTTAAACCAAGATGATCACAGTAAAAACTGGGCGTTTTTACAAAACGATAAAGGGCAGTGGCAACCCAGCCCCTTTTACGACGTAACTTTTAGCCCTAACCCCGCAGGCGAGCACAGTACAGCTTATGGTGGTTATGGTAAACAACCCAGTATAAAAGCCATGCAAAACTTAGCCGTACAAGCTAACTTTGCAAACTGGAACGAGGCGAAACATGCCATACAAAAAGTGTTAGATGGCCTAAGCCAATGGCAAGCAGTTGCCAATGATTTAGGGGTAAATAAAAATACACAGCAATTAATTGCAAAACAATTAGGTGCCGTTTATAAAGCCAATAAACAATTATGCGTATAAAAGTGTTTGCCGAAAATGCTATTTTATACCCAAGGGGTCGACAGATTTAGCCGTTTTAGGTATGTTATATATTACTTGGATATTTTTATGGCTAAAGTACATTTACTCATTAGGTTACAATAAATAATGGAAACGTGAGCATTAAAACCAAAATATTGCCAAACTGGCTAAAAAATTATTAGATGAAAAGAAACACTGATGAAACTACTTTTTGTATTACTACTGCTGTTGGCAAACAATATTTTTGCAATGAGTTTAGATGACGACGACGAAGACTTTGCAAGCATCGGGGGTCAGGTCTTTTATTTTGCATCACACACAACCTTCATAATTAAAAACATTTAACATACCTAAAACAACCAAGGGGTCGACGGTTTCAGTGCTTTTTAGGCTGTTTACTAAAGGTAAGTTCAAGTCGCAATGCACTCACATTGACTTTAAGTATGTTAGCTTCTTCTAATATGCTTGGACTGCCAATATTTTTGGCTTTTCATCTCGGTTAATCTACTGGCGGTTCTTGCAAATACAAAAGCTAAAAACGTTCCCTGATAAAGGCAAGTAAAAGGCACTTCTGCAGTGGCAATTAAATGCACGCGTGCATCATAAACGGCATCTATAAAATTGGTAAATCGGCGTGCTTGGTCGTTACTTTCGTCGTCCATGCGTTTAATGTTAGACAGTAAAATAATGTCAAATTGCTGAGTGAGTTGAATATAGTCTTCGCGAGAGCGGTATTGCATACAACACTCGTCAAAATCTAACCACAGCAACGTTGAGGTTTGTCCGTACACATGCCATTTTCTACCAGATACTAGCAAGGGGTCTGCCAGCAATTTGCTCCTGCATTGCTCGGTACCGACATCCGTGTCGGCAACGGAAACGGCTGTTTTAGGGCTTAATTTTTGTAGCCAAGTTTGCATAAATTCTTTTTCAGAATCCCCCGTTGCCACTTTAAAAATATTTTCTTGTTCGGTTTGTAGTTGTCTATAGTCGGTATTGTTTTTTAAATTGATGGTGATGTTGTGCTGCTCGATGAGATCTATTGCGGGCAAAAAACTTTCGCGTTGTAAGCCGTTGTAATACAGTTCTTTAGGCGGGCGGTTAGAGGTAAACACCACCACGATTTTTTTTTTATACAACGCCTCTAGCAAGCTTTTTATAATCATAGCGTCGGTAATGTTGTTTATATGAAACTCATCTATACAA
>CAZPSE010000088.1:0-3011 GCA_964589575.1 uncultured Gammaproteobacteria bacterium
GCCAGTTCGGGGTCGTCTGTTTCATCTATGCGCTGTGCGCCCACCTGTGCCAGCCATTGTTTAAAGGGTTCGGCTTTGGCTGAGGGTATGGATTGGATAAGGCGTAATAACTGCTCTGTATCGGCGACATCGGTGCGGCGCATTTTTCCATCTTTTGCTAGCATTTTCAAAGCGTGACAATTTGTCACGCTTTGATTGCCTTCGGCTTTTAGGCGTTGTTTGAGTTTACGCCAATAGGCCTGTGGGTTTGCGCTTTGCGTTAAAATAGCCACCACATCGACAATGGCAAACCACCATTGCTCTTGCGCTTCATCCCAGTGGGTTCTTATATTTTTTTGTTCAAACAGTTTTATTTTCCCTGCTTTTGTCATATCAGTTCCTTGATATTGTTTAATATCCTTTCACTTTGTTTGTCTAGCTTTATAATTTCTTTTATTATTTCGGCAGGTTCTCTTAGTGGTGCTTCTTCTTGTGCATTGGGGTTTTTTACTGACAAGTCCCATGTGTTTTCATCCACATCTGCTACGTTTACCAACCAAGATTGGTCTGAATTTTGATGGCTTTTTTGTAGTGTTACAAATTCTTTTAGGTCTTTGTCGTTAAGCGGGTTGGTTTTACCCAAACTGCGCCCGGGGTTTAGCTGATAAAACCAAACCTTTTGTGTAGCCTCACCTTTGGTAAAAAACAGCACTACGGTTTTTACCCCTGCACCTAAAAAGGTTTTGGGTGGGCAATCTAACACGGTGTGTAAGTTGCAGTTTTCTAATAACTCTTTACGCAGGGCTATGGCGGCGTTGTCTGTATTGCTTAAAAAGGTGTTTTTTATAATTATGGCGGCGCGGCCACCGGGTTTTAGCATTTTTATAAAGTGCTGTAAAAATAAAAAGGCGGTTTCACCCGTTTTTATAGGGAAGTTTTGTTGTACCTCTTTACGTTCTTTTCCGCCAAAGGGTGGGTTGGCTAATACTATATTGTGCTGATGGCTGGGTTGTATGTCTGCCAAGTTTTCGCCCAGTGTATTGGTATGTAATACGTTGGGTGCTTCTATACCGTGCAGTATCATGTTCATGATGGCAATTACGTAGGCCAGTGACTTTTTTTCTTTGGCGTAAAAGGTGGTTTCTTGCAGAGTTTTTAAATCACTGGTTGTTAGGCCTTCTTTTTTGCGTAAATAGTCGTAGGCTTCGCATAAAAAACCTGCAGACCCTGCGGCTCCGTCGTATATGGTTTCGCCTATTTGTGGTTGCAGTATGTCTATCATCGCGCGGATTAATGGCCGTGGCGTGTAGTATTCGCCACCGTTACGACCTGCGTTGCCCATATTTTTTATTTTTGTTTCGTACAGGTGCGACAGTTCGTGCTTTTCTTCTTGTGATCTAAAGTGTAATTGGTCTACCTTTTCTAGTGCGTCACGTAGGGAGTAGCCGCTTTGGATTTTGTTTTTTATTTCGCCAAATATCTCGCCTATTTTATATTCTATGGTGTTGGCATTTTGTGCCCGTTGCTTAAAACTTTTTAAGTAGGGTATTAGTTCTCCATCTACGTAGTCCATTAAGTCGTCACCGGTTAAGGCGTTGTTGTGGTCAAAGTTTCCGTTTTTATCTTTTGGTGCTGCCCACGTTGCCCAGCGGTGTTGTTTTGTAATAATGTATTGGTAAGTTTTGCCTAGTAATTCGGCCTCTAGGGATTTTTCGTATTCTAAATCATCTAGGTATTTTAAAAACAGCATCCATGATGCTTGTTCTGTGTAGTCTAGCTCGCTAGAACAGCCTGCATCTTTATGGAAAATATCGTCTATGTTTTTAAAAGCTTGTTCGAACATGCTGTCTCTTTTGATTTGTTTTATGAGGCGGTTTTTTATTTACTCACGTCATTTATCAATTTTGTGAGTTTGTATATTATGAATATAATAATGTTTATCTTTTGTTAATTCATCATACCTTTAACACCCTTGTTTTGCCAACAGGAAGTTGCTAGCTAGAATTGCAAAAGCATTATGCAGACGTAGCCCCCTTGCTTGTTACATTGTTATTTTTGTTTTTTTGCACCTTGTGTATAGCAAGGGGTCGACGATTTAGCCTGTTTTAAGCTGGTTTTAAGTACTGTTATTTTTTAGAACACCTTACGAAGTCCTTTTTAAAACCAAAACTGTTGCACTTTGGACTTGAACTCACCGTGCTATCTGAACAAATCCGAGTGTGTTCCTGTTCTTTCAAACCTTATTAAACCGTCATTTAAGCTATAAATTAATACCCAATCTGGTTCTATATGTAAATCTCTACAACCAACCCAATCACCTGTTAATGAGTGGTCTACATACGGTTTTGATAGCGTTTTTTCATTAACAAGTAAATTTTTAACTTTTCCATGTCCTTATTACGTTTTTTTTGCTTTTTAATATCCTTTTTAAACTGATTAGCATATTCAATCTCAAACATTTATATATCTAACTCAGAAAATAAATCACCGGTGTTATTTGCTTTATTTACACCAATACCGTTTTGGCTATTACTGAGTGTTTTTTCAGTCAAATCATTAGGAATACTTATATCAAAAGGAATCCCCTGCCTTAGTTCAATTTGTTTATAAAGCATACGAATTGCATCAGCCGAACTAAGACCTATTTTTTTTAGTACATTTTCTGCATTGTTTTTTAATTCTGAATCAATACGGACATGAACTGTTGCACTTTTAATCATTACCATTACCTAAATCTAAACACATACAGAAATGTAGCACAAATGCGACACAGGTCAATATTTATAGATAATGGTTATACATACTTACCTAAAATTTACACTGAAAATATGATAATGACTAAATGTAATCCCCCCAAAAATTAATAGACATTTTAAGTAGAAAATTTTATTAACTAAATAAAGTTCAAGGCTTTTTAGTAACTTTTTCAAGCAGTGTTGAAAAGACCCAAGCGGTTTTTCCTTCATTTCGTAGTATGATTTTACTCCACGATTTTGTTTTTTCTATTACCACAATCGTTATACCTTTAGTAA
>CAZPSE010000089.1:0-2978 GCA_964589575.1 uncultured Gammaproteobacteria bacterium
AAGGACAAATAGGTAATATATGTATATAAGATTTGATAATTATCGTTAATAACAGCAACTTCACTTATTAAACCATCAATACCGTATTCTTTAGCGGTTGCCATAACTTCATCTAACTGGTCGTTACTTACTTGTATTACTGCGCCCAACTCTTCGTTAAATAAAAATTCAAACGGGTTGTTGTCATCAACCGTAATATCTATACCGCAATGCCCTGCAAAGGCCATTTCTACTAATGTTGTAAATACACCGCCGTCGCCTTTGTCGTGATAGGCCAGTATGTTGGTGCGGGCTTTGTTCATAAATTGATAGAACGATTTAAACATTTCTGCATCGTTACAGTCTGGCGTTGCTTGCGCTATTTGATTATAAACCTGCGCCAAGGCAGATGCGCCTAAACGGTTTTGAGCTTTGCCTAAATCTATTAGTAATAAGCGGGTGTCGCCTTTGTCGCACCTTAATTGTGGCGTTAAGGTTTTACGTACATCGCCCACTTTGGCAAAAGCGGTAATAACTAAAGATAGCGGGCCAATCATTTCTTTGTCGTCCCACACGGTGCGCATACTCATGCTGTCTTTACCTACGGGTATGGCAATGCCTAGCTCTGGGCATAACTGCTCACCAACGGCTTTTACCGTGTCAAACAAGGCGGCATCCTCGCCCTCTACGCCTGCAGGTGCCATCCAGTTGGCTGATAAACAGATGTCTTTTAGTGTGACATCGCTGGCTATTAAGTTGGTTAAGGCCTCGTACACCGCCATTGTGCCAGATGCTTTTGGGTTGGCGATGGCCGTTAGCGGTTTTTCGCCCATTGCCATCGCTTCACCCTTGTAGCCAAACAAGTCGCGCATGGTTACCGCGACATCTGCCACGGGTACTTGCCACGGGCCGACCATTTGGTCGCGATTTACCATGCCGGTAATGCTTCTATCGCCAATGGTTATTAAAAAAGATTTGTTGGCGACGCTGGGTAAACTTAATACACGGTTGATGGCATCTTTTAAATTTAATTGTGAGGTATCAAAGCCTTGTGTGGTGCGGTCTATGTGTTTTACATCGCGCGTCATTTTGGGTGGGTTGCCAAACAAAACATCTAGCGGTAAGTTTATGGCGTTTTTGCCTAGCAGTTCATCATTTAGTTTGATGACTTTTTCATCTGTCGCCGTCCCCAGTACCGCGTATATGCAACGTTCGCGTTTACAAATAGATACAAAATAATCCACGTCTTTTTTTGCCACCGCAACTACATAACGCTCTTGCGACTCGTTACACCAAATTTCCATGGGTGACATGGATTGTTCATCGTTTGGTATGGCTCTTAAATCGAACGTGCCACCGCGTCCTGCATCGTTAATAATTTCGGGCACGGCGTTAGACAAACCCCCTGCGCCAATGTCGTGTATAGACAGTATTGGCGTGTCGTGACCCATCGCATTGCAATGGTCTATTACCTCTTGGCAACGGCGTTCCATTTCGGGGTTACCACGTTGTACCGAGGCAAAGTCCAAACTTTCGTGGCTGGTACCGCTAGACATGGACGATGCCGCCCCGCCACCCAAACCAATTAACATGGCAGGGCCACCAATAACAATTATTTTAGAACCGTCTGGTATGTCTTTTTTAGCTAGGTGCATCGGGCGGATATTGCCCAAACCGCCGGCGATCATTATCGGTTTATGATAACCGTAAAGTGTTTTGTGCAGGTTGTCGCCTTGGCCAATTTCAAACTGGTCTTCTAGGGTTCTAAAGTAACCCAATAAGTTAGGGCGACCAAACTCGTTATTAAATGCCGCCGCCCCCAATGGGCCCTCTAGCATTATATTTAATGCGGTGTCTATTCTGTCGGGTTTGCCAAAGTCCTTTTCCCACGGTTGTTTTAAATTGGGTATGCGTAAGTTAGATACGTTAAACCCTGCCAAACCGGCTTTAGGTTTACTGCCCATGCCGGTTGCGCCTTCGTCGCGTATTTCGCCGCCCGAACCTGTCGCCGCCCCTGCAAATGGCGATATAGCCGTTGGGTGATTGTGTGTTTCTACCTTTATTTGAAAGTGTATGTCCTCCTCTACCGCGTTGTATTGCCCTGTTTTGGCATCGACCAAAAAGCGTTTGCCTTTACCGCCTTTTTGCACCGCAGCATTGTCGTGATAGGCAGATAACACCGCGTGCGGGTTAGCCGCGTGCGACTTACGCACCATACCAAATAAAGAATCACTCATCACCTCGCCATCTATCACCCAGTCGGCATTAAATATTTTATGACGGCAATGTTCCGAGTTGGCTTGGGCAAACATCATTAATTCAACATCGGTTGGGTTACGCTTTAGTTGACCAAAGTTTTTATACAAATAATCTATTTCGTCTACCGATAAGGCAAGCCCTAAAGTAGTGTTTGCAACGGTCAAAGCGTCGACCCCTTGCCCTAAAATATCAATTTCTGATAGGTTTTTAGGCTTATTCGAGTCAAATAGTTGCTTTGCATCTTCAATATTGTCTATCACTACCTCAACCATGCGGTCGTGTATTAGCTTTAAAATGGCTGCTTTATTGGTGTTATTTAGCGTGCCGGTAAACTTAAAAACCGTACCGCGCTCTACCCGATTAATATTGTTTAAAGCACAATGATGAAAAATATCGGTCGCCTTAGACGACCAAGGCGAAATAGTACCAAAACGAGGTATCGCGATAAGTTGAAAATCGTAATGTTCAACATCACTAATATTACTGTCACCATACGTTAATAAATTATCAATGGTTTTTTGCTCTTTACTAGATATATTTTGTTTATTATCAATAAGATGAACAAACATACTAGAAACTAAATTAACTGTATTATCTGCATTATTAATGTGTTGTTGCAGTTGTTTTAGTCTAAATTGTGAAAGCGAAGCAGAGCCAATAGAGTGTTTCATTAAATGTGAAAACGGTAATTATGTTGGCGTGTATTTTACTTATTTTGTTTAAGGAAGTCCTGATTAACT
>CAZPSE010000090.1:0-2928 GCA_964589575.1 uncultured Gammaproteobacteria bacterium
CCTGTTTCTATTCAAGACATGAATGCAGCCATTGCCCGACAAGTTATAAAAGAAAATTTGTGAATGCTCTGGATACCAATATTCTGGTTCGTTTTCTTATTCAAGATGACGAAGCCCAAGCTGGCAAAGTAAATCGGTTACTGACATCAGCCGAACAAGACAAAGAGCCTTTATTTATACCTATGCTGGTTATACTTGAACTCATCTGGGTCTTGCAGTCAGTCTATGAAGTTAAAGACAAGGATATCATCCTCGCATTATCGACACTTTTACAGATGCCGGTTCTGACGTTTGAGAAACAGGCTGCGCTACGTGAATTTATAATATCAGCCGAACAATTTGGTGGCGATTTATCCGATATATTAATATCCCACTCAGCATTTACCTCATCGTGTAAAACTGTTTTAACTTTTGATAAAAAAGCTGCCGGGTTTAAACTCTTTACCCTTTTGTAACATACTAGGAGCTTGTCCGAGAATAGATAACCTACTGCAAATCCCATAAAGGTCATAAGGTGGGCTTATTGAAATCGTTAAATAGTGCAACTATTCGTCTCATTCAATAAACCCACCTTATAACGTTTCTGTGATTTTCGCTACGACTTCTATTCTCGGACAAGCTCCTAGTCAATACGCCTTCTAAAAACGTCTTTTTGTCGACCCCTTGCTCTTTGGAAATTCGTTTTTTTAAGGGTAGTAAACTATTGCATAAAATAAATTAGGATTACTAATGAATTTACATGAATATCAAGCAAAACAACTGTATAGAGACTTTAATATTGCCGTGCCAAATGGCATAACCGTTACCACGGTAGATGCGGTTAATGACGCTTGCAAAAGCTTAAAGGGCAACACATGGGTAGTAAAAGCACAAGTACATGCAGGTGGCCGTGGTAAAGCTGGGGGTGTTAAATTAGTCTCTAGCGTTGATGAAGCAAAAAAAATAACTAAAAAATTATTAGGCACGCAGTTAGTTACCCATCAAACAGATGAAAAAGGCCAACCAATTAATTGTGTGTTGATAGAAGAAACCTGCAATATAGAGCGTGAGTTGTACTTAGGCGCAGTCATCGACCGTTCAAAACAGCGTTTAGTGATTATGGCCTCTACAGAAGGTGGCATGGAAATTGAAAAAGTAGCCGAACAAACTCCAGAAAAAATCTTAAAAGCCGTTATTAATCCGCTAACGGGTGTATTGCCTTATCAGAGTAGAGATTTGGCTTTTAAATTAAATTTACAAGGTGGGCAAATAAAGCAGTTTGTCACCTTATTAGATAATTTTGTACAACTCATCATAAAAAACGATTTAAGCCTGATAGAAGTTAACCCCTTAGTGGTAACTAAAGAAGGTGACTTATTGTGTTTAGATGGAAAAATTAACATTGATGATAATGCAATGTACCGTCATAAAAATTTATTAAAATGGCGAGATAAAAGCCAAGAAGACGCGCGAGAAATACGCGCGAGTGAGTGGCAGCTAAACTACATTGCATTAGATGGTGAAATTGGCTGCATGGTTAATGGAGCAGGTTTAGCCATGGCAACAATGGACATGATTCAGTTACATGGTGGCAAACCCGCTAATTTTTTAGATGTGGGCGGTACAGTAACTGCCGAAAGGGTAACCGAAGCGTTTAAAATTATCCTGTCAGACACGCAAGTAAAGGCCATTTTTGTAAATATATTTGGTGGCATAGTTCGCTGTGACGTAATTGCACAAGGTATTGTTGATGCTGCAAAAGAAGTGAGTATTAACGTCCCGCTTATTGTGCGTTTAGAAGGCAACCATGCAGAAGAAGGTAAAACCATTTTAAAACAATCAGATGTGCATATAATCACGCCAGATAATTTTACCGATGCGGCAAAAAAAGCCGTAGCCTCTGTGGAGGAAAAATAATGAGCGTATTAATTAATATAAACACCAAAGTTATTTGCCAAGGGTTTACCGGCAAACAAGGCACATTTCATTCTGAACAAGCCATTGCCTACGGCACAAAAATGGTGGGCGGTGTTACCCCAGGTAAAAAAGGTCAAACCCATTTAGGTTTGCCTGTCTTTAATACCGTGCGCGAAGCGGTAGACGAAACCCAAGCCGATGCAACGGTTATTTATGTGCCAGCACCTTTTTGTAAAGACTCTATTATAGAAGCGGCCGAGTCGGGCATTAAGTTAATTGTGTGCATAACAGAAGGCATACCAACGCTAGACATGTTGCAAGCTAAAATAGTAGCAGAACAATGCGGCGCAAGAATTATTGGCCCCAACTGCCCAGGCATTATCACCCCAGACGAATGTAAAATTGGCATTATGCCAGGCAGTATTCATCAAAAAGGTAAGGTCGGCATTGTTTCACGCTCTGGTACGTTAACTTACGAGGCCGTACACCAAACAACCCAAAATGGATTAGGTCAAACCACTTGCATAGGCATAGGGGGTGACCCCATACCCGGCACCAACTTTATAGACTGCTTAGAATTGTTTCAAAATGACCCAGAAACCGAAGCGATATTAATGGTTGGTGAAATTGGTGGCACGGCAGAAGAAGAGGCGGCCGAGTTTATCCAGTCTAATGTAACTAAACCTGTCGCGGCCTATATTGCAGGTGTGACCGCACCTAAAGGTAAAAGAATGGGGCATGCAGGAGCAATAATATCGGGCGGAAAAGGCACCGCCGACGACAAATTTTTAGCGTTAGAAAAAGCGGGCGTAATTACCGTACGTTCACCAGCAGATTTAGGTAAAGGGATTGCACAGGCGATTAAACAATTTAAATGATAAATTAAACAACTGAATAACCGAAATCCATTGTCACTTTCCTTAAGGAAGCCCTGATCAACTAACGTCAAGTCTGGCAACGCCCGTTTTTATCTAGCTAGGCTTGCTTTTGCAGTGCCATCTGGATACCACAAAAAAGCATAACGACGCTAGA
>CAZPSE010000091.1:0-2899 GCA_964589575.1 uncultured Gammaproteobacteria bacterium
GCTTATACAGTGACCGAGGCTAAACTTTTAACCATGCTTTAGCCAGTTAATCAGGACGTCCTTAAGGAAAACCTGAACAAGTATCATAAATTTTGGCAACGCCAAAATATTTACGCGACAGTTTTTGTGATGCAAAGCATGAAAAAAACTATAACAATGTGACACTTATTAGCATGCAAAACCTAAATACAGTAAAATTTTGGAAAAAAAATGAATGAACAAATAATAATCTTACAAGACAAATTGCTAAACATGACAACAAACCCTTACCTGTTATTTTTAACTGTTTTGGTGTTAAGTTATCTTACGTACATAATTGCCAACCGAATTATTTTAACCATACTAAATCGATTGTTTAAACATACGGCAACCCATATAGATGATATTTTTGTTAAGCAAGGTGTGTTTAAAAAACTGGTTTATATTGTGCCTTTGCTGGTACTTTATCTATCCGCAGAGTTATTTCCTAACTACAGTCAGACTATTAGGCAACTGCTATCTACAATGTTAGTTATTGTTTTAATTATGGTCGTAAACGCCGTTTTAGATGCAGTTAGTGATATTCATCAGCAAAGTAAGTATTCACAAATACTAAACATAAAAAGTTACTTGCAAATAACCAAACTCATTTTAAATATTCTAGGCGGAATTATTGTTATTGCCGTTATGATTAATAAATCACCGGTCTATTTACTTAGCGGTCTTGGCGCATTAACCGCTGTTTTGTTATTGATTTTTAAGGACACCATTTTATCATTTGTTGCCAGCATTCAAATACATTCAAACAATCTTTTCAAAATTGGCGACTGGCTAGAAGTGCCTCAATTTGGTGCAGATGGTGACGTTATTGATATTGCATTACACACAGTAAAAATCCAAAACTGGGATAAAACCATTTCTATTATTCCTTCACACAAACTGATTGATTCATCATTTAAAAACTGGAGTGGGATGTCACAAAGTGGTGGTCGTCGTATCAAACGCGCCATCTATATTGACCAAACTAGTATTCGTTTTTGTGATAAAAAAATGCTCGAAAAATTCAGAAAATTCGAAATTTTAGCTCCATACCTACTATCAAAACAATCAGAAATTGACGCCTCTAATGGCAACAAAAATATCAACATGCAAGCGTTGGTAAATGGTCGTCGGCTGACCAATATAGGTTTATTTCGTGCTTATATAGAAGCCTATTTAAAAAATCATGCAATGATTCACCAAAAATTTACCTTTCTTGTCAGACAACTCGCACCCAGCGAAAAAGGTTTAGCAATAGAAATATATGTGTTCACTAATATTACCGACTGGGTTGTTTATGAATCCATTCAGGCAGATATATTTGATCATCTACTTGCCGTATTAACTGAGTTTGAGTTGCAGGTTTTTCAAAATCCTACTGGTAAAAATTTCGAGCGGTTAGGCGGTAAATAAACAGGTGGGGGGTGAGTTCAAGTCCAAAGTGGTCAGAGTAATTTGATTCATTACAAAACGAAGACACCGACGAAATTGTGTAAAGCAAGATAGTGTGCAGTTTTTTTATCAGAATGATTGTTCGTGTAACGATTATGCCAACCGCTCTATCAGCGTACTAGAGTGCGTGCCCTTCCCTAGAGATAAAGTAGCAGAGTTTGACTGGCTAACCGACAGTTGCGCTTACCGATTACTTTACAACAACCAACCACTAAAAAAATGGCATCCGCTAAATACTGGTGCTTTTGATTCTGTAAAAAAGCTAGCATTGGTATTCAGTCTTTCCCCATATTAATAGACGAACCCAATTTAGATTACGAAGATTTTATTATTCAAAAACCATAAACATAATAATTACTAAAAATGGCCAATTCCGTCGACCCCTTGCAATTGAAGAGTTTATTTCAATTACACTGACCCTATTGATTTCTATTGATTTAGCGCTAAGCCTTGCTTGTTCACAGCTTTATCGTGAACTAGCAAGGCTTATCAAGCGGGCTACAGGAGCATTATCAGATAACGTTATCAGCCGCCGCTTGTAAGCCTCGCTAGTTTTGACTAAATCGTCAGGAACGATTTGGGGAGCGATAGCGACGTGCGAAGCACCGAGGGCCAAGAAGCCCGAAGCAACTGCACCAAAACGAGCAATGCTTAACGCTAATTAGTTTGAAAGTTCCAGTTAATCAAAACTTCGTTAAAGATGCATTACCCATACCGTTTATTTGCGATAGTCATCCATTGAGGCCATATCAAATTCCGTTTGATTTATTTCTATACCCATTTCTTTCATTTTGGATTCGAGTTTTTGCATTTGACTTTGCAATTCAATCAGTCCGTAACTGTTGTTGTCAAAGCGATACATCTGCTTGGTTGCTAACTGATAAAAACGAAGAATTTTGATGGCGTTAACGTCGCCTTGATCAGATGCATTTTGAAGGCGGGTTAACGCATTGTAAATATACATCAGGTGGCGCTTCAAACGCCATCCGTACATAGATTCTTTCATCCAGTTGGCATCTTTAAAAAAAGTATTTACTATCCAAAATATAATAAATAATCCAATAAATGCACCCGATAAATTAAGAACAGTGTGGTTACTGTAATAGCCTCCCAAATAGGTGACCGTAAGCTTGGCGGTAATAAAACCAATAACAATATATACCGCCATAATCATTAGGGTAGATTTACGGGTTTGCTTTCGATAGTAAGCTGGATCAATTTCTTGAATTTTAAACATGTTATTTCCAAGTTTGGAACAATGATAAAGTGATTTTACGGGTATTGTATCTGGCTATCACCTAAGGAGACTCTGATTAACTGGAGCTGCAAACTATTAGCGTTAAGCATTGCTCGTTTTGGTGCTTTTTCAAAACTAGCAAGGCTTAGCGCTATTAGTATAATGCCAATGTTTATATATTGACCAAGATTA
>CAZPSE010000092.1:0-2652 GCA_964589575.1 uncultured Gammaproteobacteria bacterium
ATCAGGGCTTCCTTAAGTAAGTCTCAAACAATAATGCGGTATTTGCATAACCCACTTTGCCTGCAATGGCGTAAAAGTCGACCGTTTGTAGTGCTTTACCTGCGTTAGCGACAATGTCTTGCATATAGTCTTTTTGTATTTCTACGTCTTTACGGGTTGCTAAACGGCCCCAATGACCAGAAACCAGTTTGTCAAAGTCATAAGACAAGATGATTTTGTGCGCTTTAAGGTAGCCGATGGTATCTTCTGCAATGGCTAGACCTTTAAAAGGTGTCCAACCTGGAAATACGATGTCGGCTTTCATTAGTACTTTTTGTTTGGGTGCATAAATATAAATGTTGCCAGGTTCGTGGTCGTCACCATCGTAATTAAGTATTAACGTTTGATTGCCCACTTTTAAGGTATAGCTGTGTTCAAATGTGGTGGTTGGCATTGGTACGGGTTTACCACCAACAAACATGCCGTAAGGGAAGGCTCTATCTGCATCGTTCATGCGCATTAAACGTTTTTTAGTTTCAACGTGCGCTATAAATTTTGCTGTTTTAGGAAGCATGTGTGCGCCACCAATATGGTCGGCATGTGCATGGCTGTATACAACGTGTGTAATGGGTTCGTTGGTTACGCTGGCAATGGCTTTTAAAATGTTGCCACCAAATGATGGGGGCGCATCTACCACAATAACGCCTTCACCCGTGGTTAAAAACATAGAAGTGTAGGTACCATCTGTTACCCAATAAAGGCCGTCTCTTATTTCTTCAACAAAGTAGCCTTTGTCTTTTGGTATGGCTACGCCATGAGCGGTTTCGGGTATGGGTGCTGCTGCGAATGACATAGTTGCACTAAACATGCATATCAACGTTAATAGCATTAATTTTAATCTCATATTACTTTCCTTTTAAAATATTTTGTTAAGACGAATACAAGCTTATTATTAAATTTAAAATTATAATATAGGGAATATGGAAACTTATTGTTTCCTTTTAAGTGCTAATAGGTGGTTTTTGTTGTTGAGACTGATTGTTTTGGAATTACGGCGTTTTGTAGGTGCAGCTTTAGGTAAAACGGAAATTTAGACACTAAGTTGTATGAAACATAGTGCAGTTGATAGCGACTTACATAGTACATAGCACCGAGGGAAAAATGCCCTAAGTAACTGGCTCTTTGCTGGTTTGCGATAATGTGCAAACCAGCACGCTTTAGCGCTACGTTTTCTTTTTAACTTATAAAGCTGCAATCATTACAATCGGCTTTTGTATAACGCTAATTAATTTTTTTCATCTTTAAAATTAATAGACCAATGGCTTCCGTCACAAAAGGGTTTGTTTTTTGATGCTCCACAACGGCATAACGTCATCTGATTTTTTGATGCGCCTTCGTTTTGTTTAGCTTCCAATAAGTTTATAGCACCCGATACCACATAAGGGCCATTTGGCGCGACCATAATGGCCAAAGTTGTTGCGTTTTCGTCATGTTTATTGTCACCTTTAACAGCATAACTTAATGCTCCGGATGGGCATTTGTTGATAATAGCGATGATTTCATCTGTGGTTGCGCCATCTGGGTCTACAAAGGGTTCTTGCCTTAGCCTAAATACGGCGGATAAATTATCGGTACATACGCCAGAGTGTGCGCAAACACTGCGGTTGTCGTTTATGGTTATTGTTGCACCTTTATATACATCTTGTTTATCGGTTAAACGACCGTCTAGCTTGTCTGATTTAAAACCGATTGTTTGATGTGAACCATCACAAAACGGTTTGTTGTTTGATGCGCCACATCGGCATAATGCAACGGTTTCGCCAGCTTCTATTGGCCCTTTTACATTAAAGAGTTTTTGTATGTTTTTTACGATGTAGGGCCCATTTGTTGATGGGGTTATATTTGCCTTGTTTTCTGAGCTCATTTTATTTTCTCTTTTATTATTTGCTTTTTTATTTGGGTTTATTGTTCGTTAACTTAACTTTTTTGTGCCAGCAATTGCACTACTGCACCTTTGCCTTTATGAAACTCGCCTTCGTTTATTTCTCTTACTTTTTCTTCTAAACTAATAAAATTAAGGCCTTCTAGCTCACTTTTTAGTGACGCTGTATTCATCATCATAGCGTCTACTGGTGGGCCACCTGTTTTATAGTTTAGTTGTTCTGGTGTGTAGGCTTCTAACACCAACAGCCCTTTTTTACGAAGACCTGCAACACAATTTTTATGTACTTGCTTTCGTAACGGTGGTGGTAAATGACAAAAAATTAATATAATCGCATCCCACTGCTCTTTTCCAATGTCGTATTCGGCTAGGTCTGCATGTACGGTTGTTATTGCTACGCCTTTGGTTTTTGCTAATGATTGTGCTTTTTGGAGCCCGACGCTAGATAGGTCAACTGCGGTTACGTCATTACCTTGCTGTGCTAGCCATACGGCGTTTCTGCCTTCACCTTCACCTAGGCAAAGTATTTTTCCTGTTGGTAATTTGTTTTGCATCGACTCTAAAAAGTCATTTGCTTCGGTTCCGTATGCATAGCTTTCACCGCTGTATCTTTTATCCCACATTGTGTTTCCTTTAGTTATGGTTGTTGGGTTTAGTGCTAAAGAAGCCCTGATTAATTAACTAACTAGAGCATGGTAAAAAGTTTAACTTTGTCCAATGCATAACACCGG
>CAZPSE010000093.1:0-2627 GCA_964589575.1 uncultured Gammaproteobacteria bacterium
AACGATAATTATCAAATCAATATTAATAATGATTCAGCCAGTATTTACACAAGCGATTTATCAGAACTGCAAAAAGTATGGACAAAAACCTCTTACGAGATGCAAAAACTGCGCGACAACCCAAAATGTGCCCAGCAAGAGTTTGCACTAATCACCAATAAAAACAAAGGCATACAAAGCCACTTAAGCTACAACCCCAATAAACGCGTTGCCATAAACACAGGTGTAAAACCCAAAATGGCGATATTACGAGAGCAGGGCGTAAACGGCCAAATAGAAATGGCCGCCGCCTTTGCCAAAGCAGGTTTTAACGTAGTAGACGTACACATGAGTGACTTAATAGACAAAGGTATGTCGCTAAGTGAGTTTAAAGGTTTAGTCGCTTGTGGCGGTTTTTCGTACGGTGACGTACTAGGCGCAGGTGGCGGTTGGGCAAAAACCATATTAAACCACGCACAAGTGCGCGATAATTTTGAAAGCTTCTTTAACCGCGACGACAGTTTCACACTAGGCGTATGCAACGGTTGCCAAATGTTATCGCAACTGCACAGCTTAATACCCGGCACAAACCATTGGCCAACCTTCGAGCGAAACCAATCCGAACAGTTTGAAGCACGCTTTAGCACCGTAAAAATATCTAAAACGCCCTCAATATTGTTTAAAGATATGGAAGGCTCTACATTCCCCATTGCAGTCGCACATGGCGAAGGACGCGCGACGTTTAACGGAGACAATAAAGCTAATGAATACAGTATGATGCACTATATAGATGATAACGGTTCGAGAACGGAACACTACCCACTAAACCCCAACGGCTCACCCGATGGACTAGCAGGAATGTGCAATACAGACGGACGAGTAACCATAATGATGCCACACCCAGAACGCGTGTATCGTACCGTACAAAACTCCTATCACCCAGACCACTGGGACGACAACGCACCCACCATGAAAATTTTTGACAACGCCAGACAGTGGCTAAAATAGGCCTAAATCGTTGCCTACAAGGATGTAGGTACACACAATTGCTTGGAGCATTATGCGTGCGACCCCTTGGTATTTAAACCAAGCCATATTAATGTTGTTTAAGATTATTTTAGCGAGATGGAAGCTGTGTTAATTTACAACTGACTATTTAATACCCTTGATAACAGCAAGGGGTCGACAAAATAGGCCTAAAAAATGACTCTATCGTAAGTCCAATAAAGCCCAATCATAGATATTAAAACAGAAGCTGGAATGATAACCGCATTACGGTACCAATCTTTATGTTTAAACCAATGGGTAACTAAAACGTAAGCCAATAAAATAATGGCCAATTGCCCCAACTCTACACCCACATTAAAACTAATTAGTGCCGACAAAAAATCTTCTTTAGGCATACCAAAGTCTGACAATACACTAGCAAAACCCAAACCATGAAGCAGCCCAAAAATAAAAACAATCACTAAACGGCTTTTGTGTAATTGTTTATGGATAATATTTTCAATACCAATATAAGCAATAGAAAGGGCGATTAAAGGCTCTACAATGTTTGCGGGCAAGCTTATGTAATTGGCCATAGATAGCCCAAGCGTTATAGAGTGCGCAACCGTAAACATGGTTACTTGCCACAATAAGGGTTTTAGCCTGGTGCTTAATAAAAAAATACCCAATATAAAAAGTATGTGGTCTAAGCCTTTGGGTAATATATGTTCAAACCCTGCTACAACGTAGGTTTGTACTGTTTCCCATAGAGGGGTAATGGTAAATAAAGCTTCTAATGAAAATGCCTTGCTCATTTCGCCATTGCGTAACCACTGCCAGCTAGACCAGTGCCATTTGTTATTTTGTGGGTCTATTTGTTTAACTCGCACCGCGTTGTCGCCAAAACGTTTTGGATAAAGCCAAATGACATTTTTTGCGTTGCGTTCAATTTTACCTGTAAGGGTTATTATGCTGGTACGCGGGACTTTTACATAACCTGGTAAAGGTATTTCGACACTTTTAACCGATAAAACTTGGTTAACACCATCTACTTTAAAATGAATGTTTTGCGTGAACACCGAATGAAACGCCTCAAAAGCCAACTTTAGTTGTGCAGGCTCTTGCTTACGTAAATAGTCATATTGTTCTGCATTGGGTGAGTCGTTGGTGTTTTTAAAGTCAGAATTTATTTCTGCCAGTAATGCTTCTATGCTAGTACGTACAACAATGTTGTAAAAACCCTTTGTATTAACGCTTATTTCTATTAAGGCAGGTTTTACTACGTCTGCAATACTCATTTGACTGTATAAAATAATTAGTAAAATAAAAAATCGATGGAAAAACTTTATTTTTGGCATTTGTTACGCTTGTTTTGAATAGAAATAGTGATACGATATGATAATAAAAATAACCAGCCAAAGTCGAGAAAATAATGTCTAAAATAAACCGTAGAAGTTTTTTAAAAATTGCAATTGGTGGAGCAGTAGTGGCGGGGGCAATAACATACGCTATGCCAAAGTTTATGCCAAGTAAAGCCATACCAAAAGGACAATTACCTAAAGACTTTTACACCGTACCCATGACAGGTTCAGTACGCATACTGCACGTAACAGACGTACACGGGCAGTTACTACCGGTGTATTTTAGAGAACCCAACGTCA
>CAZPSE010000094.1:0-2586 GCA_964589575.1 uncultured Gammaproteobacteria bacterium
AGAACGCCTAATATGTTGTTCACGCGCTTGTAGGGTTAAGCTGTAACCTATTTTTCCATCCATATCTACCGTTTGACCAATAATACGCCCTGGCATTTGGCGAACAATTTTCATCGTGCAACACATAAAACCAAAGTACGGCCCACCACCCGACATGGGTATACCTAGCGGTTGCCCTTCGCCAATGACTATATCTGCGCCATTTTCGCCCCACTCACCCGGTGGTTTTATTAATGCCAAACTAATGGGGTTAACCACGCCAACCACCAACATTTTGCGCTCGTGCGCCCAGTTGGTTATTGCATCGGCATTTTCCAGTACACCAAAATAGTTTGGCTGTGAAAGAATCACGGCGGCGTATTCACCGTCAATATCATCTAATAAAGACAAGTCGGTTTGGCCTGTTTTTAAATTAAAATCAATCTCGACTAACTCTATGCCTTGGTTTTTAACAATGTTACGCGTCACTTCGCGATAGCGAGGGTTAACCGAACGTGCCACTAATACTTTTTTACTTTTACACTTACGGTTTGCGCGTATCGCCATTAATACCGCCTCTGCCATACCTGTTGCACCGTCGTATAATGAGGCGTTGGATACGTCCATGGCGGTTAAACCCGTCATCATGGTTTGGTATTCGTACAGTAATTGTAATGTGCCTTGGCTGGCTTCTGCTTGGTACGGCGTGTAGGCGCTATAAAACTCACCACGGGTTGCTATTTGCCACACCGCCGCAGGGATATGATGTTGATACGAACCCGCACCTGCAAAAATTAGTGACTCGCCATCTTGCTTGGCGCGCGCTTGCATTAACTGCACAATTTCTAATTCTGAAAAGCCATCATGAATGTCTAGCGACTTCGCCTTTAGCTCTTCGGGTATTTCGTCAAACAATTGGTCAATACTGTTGGCACCAATGGCACTAAGCATGTCATCAACTTCGCTTGGGGTGTGGGGTATAAATGGCATATCATTATTCTCTACAGTTTTTTACAAAACAAACACGTTCGTTTCAAATTAATTACGTTTTTAAATAACACAAAAAACAGCTGTTTTCGTCGACCCCTTGGTATAATCAACTAACGCTTACAAGCGGCAGCTGATAACGTTGCTTGATAATGTACCAATAGTCCGCTTGATAAGCCTTGCTAGTTCACGATACAGCTGTGAACTAGCAAGGCTTAGCGCTAGTAGTAAATACCAGTGCTTATGCTTTGACCGAGGTGAAGGCAAGGAGTGTGCACGCATAATGCTCCTGCAATATCTGTGTACCTACATCCCTGTAGGTAACGAAAACAGGCCTTTTTAGCGTTTATTCTTCTTCGCTTAAACTTTCTAAATACGTGTTCGCGTCCATCATGTCGTCTAGCTCACCGATGTCGGTCATTTTTATTTTACAAATCCAACCGCCAGAAAAGGCACTTTCGTTTATTAACTCTGGCGAATCTTCTAGGTCTGCGTTAATTTCTATAATTTTTCCGCCAACTGGGCAGTAAACGTCAGATGCCGCTTTTACAGACTCTACTACCGCTAAAGCGTCAGATGCACCTATGTCGTCATCCAACTCTGGTAATTCTACAAATACTAAGTCGCCTAGTAGCTCTGCTGCGTGGTCTGTAATACCAACGGTTGCTATGTCACCGTCTACTTCTACCCACTCGTGGCTGGCGGTGTATTTTAAATTTTGTGGTGCTTCACTCATTTTTTTCTCCTCTAAAAGGTGGCTTTGCCGTTTTTTACAAACGGCATTTTAACAATCGTTACAGGTAATCGCTTACCTCTAATTTCTACTTCTAAATCATCTACAATGGTTTTTATACGTGCCATGGCAATGGCTTTTTGTGTACTGGGTGAAAAACTGCCGCTGGTAGTTTCACCAATTTGTGTATCTGAATCTTTTTGAAACAACGGTAAATGGTTACGTAATATGCCACGACCGTTTAACACAATACCCACCAAACGCTGATGTTTGCCCGAGTTTTTTTGCGCTTCTATGGTGGCACGTCCGTTAAAGGCTCGGTCTTTATCGGTTAAAGAAACCGTCCAACCCAAGCCCGAATTTATGGGTGTGTAATTTTCGTCCATATCAGTGCCGTATAAGTTCATTCCGGCTTCTAAACGTAAGGTGTCGCGTGCGCCTAAACCGGTTGGTTTTATGCCGGCCTCTACACATTTATTCCAAAATGCTACTGCATCGCTCTCTGGCAACATTACTTCATAACCGTCCTCCCCTGTGTAACCTGTTCTTGCCACCATCCACTCGCCTATAAAATCGCCATAAAAACGTTTTAGTGGGCTAATTTTTTGCATCTGTTCAGCTGTAAATACCTGCGATGCTTTATCTACAATAGTTGGGCCTTGTATGGCTATCATCGCGTGGTTGGCACGTTCGGTTATGGTTACGTCAAAATCTTCTGCTTGTTTTTGCATCCATGCAATATCTTTTATGCGTGTACCTGCGTTTACCACTATGCGGTATTGGTTACTTGCAAAACGATAGACAATTAATTAGTCAATAATGCCCCCGTCTTCATCACAGATGCATCTGTATTACGCTTTTCCGTAATCACTTATGCGGGTTATGTC